>NZ_CP025263.1:1473750-1804375 GCF_002843605.1 Pseudomonas sp. S09G 359
CGAGCTGGCGTACCCGCACTCCGATTACCAGTACGAAGGCCTCAAGCCGGTACTGGCACCGACCTACGGCATCATCCTGTACCAGGAACAGGTGATGCAGATTGCCCAGGTCATGGCCGGTTACACCCTCGGTGGCGCAGACATGCTGCGTCGCGCCATGGGTAAAAAGAAACCCGAGGAAATGGCCAAGCAGCGCGGCGGTTTCATTGAGGGTTGTGCAACCAACAATATCGACGCCGACCTGGCCGGTAACATTTTTGACCTGGTGGAGAAATTCGCCGGTTATGGCTTCAACAAATCCCACTCCGCCGCCTACGGCCTGGTGTCGTACCAGACCGCCTGGCTGAAAGCCCACTACCCGGCGCCGTTCATGGCGGCGGTACTCTCGGCGGATATGCACAACACCGACAAGGTCGTGACCTTGATCGAGGAAGTGCGCACCATGAAGCTGCGCCTCGACGCGCCGGACGTGAACGCCTCGGAGTTCAAGTTCACGGTGAACGACGAAGGCCGCATCATCTATGGCCTGGGCGCGATCAAGGGCGTGGGCGAAGGCCCGGTGGAAGCGATCACCGAAGCGCGTCAGCATGGGCCGTTCAAGGACCTGTTCGACTTCTGCGCGCGGGTGGACCTCAAGCGTATCAACAAGCGCACCCTCGACGGGTTGATCCGCAGTGGCGCACTTGACCGCCTCGGCCCGTACTTCCACGATGAGCCGAAGGCTTACCAGGCGAATATCGACCGCAACCGGGCGGTGCTGCTGACCGCCATGGAAGAGGCGATCAAAGCCGCCGAGCAGACTGCCCGCACCCATGACAGCGGCCACGCCGACCTGTTTGGCGGGCTGTTCGTCGAAGAAGACGCCGATGTGTACGCCAACCATCGCAAGGCCAAGGAGCTGACCCTCAAGGAACGCCTCAAGGGTGAGAAAGACACCTTGGGCCTGTACCTCACCGGTCACCCGATTGACGAGTACGAAGGCGAGATCCGCCGTTTCGCTCGCCAGCGCATCATCGACCTGAAACCGGCGCGCGACACCCAGACCGTTGCCGGTATGATCATCGCCCTGCGGGTGATGAAGAACAAAAAGGGCGACAAGATGGGCTTTATCACCCTCGACGACCGCTCTGGCCGCATCGAAGCGTCGCTGTTTGCCGATGCGTTCCATTCGGCGCAGTCGCTGTTGCAGACCGACGCCATGGTGGTGGTGGAAGGCGAGGTCAGCAACGACGACTTCTCCGGCGGCCTGCGCCTGCGGATCAAGCGGGTGATGAGCATGGAAGACGCGCGCACCAATTTGGCCGAAAGCCTGCGCTTGAAGGTGAAAACCGAGGCGCTCAAGGGTGATCAGCTACGCTGGTTGGGTGACCTGCTCAAACGTCACCGGGGTGCGTGCCCGGTGACCATGGAGTACACCGGCAGCGACGCCAAGGCCATGTTGCAGTTTGGCGAGACGTGGCGAATTGATCCCGCCGATGGCTTGATTCAAGCTTTGCGTGACCAGTTCGGGCGAGACAACGTCTTCCTCCAATACCGTTGACGGTCAGGCGATCGTATTGAGCCTGATCTCGACTGAACATTTAATCTCGACCTAAACGCGCCTCTCCCTTAAGGTAGGGCGCGAATAGACCACCGGCTGGCCAGGCACGCCCTGGCCGTCGACCCAAGACGGACGCTTATGAACCCGAATTTTCTTGATTTCGAACAGCCGATCGCTGACCTGCAAGCCAAGATCGAAGAACTGCGCCTGGTCGGCAATGACAATTCGCTGAATATCGGCGATGAGATCGCTCGCCTGCAAGACAAGAGCAGCACGCTCACCGAAGACATCTTCGGCAAGCTGACCAGCTGGCAGATCGCGCGCCTGGCCCGCCACCCGCGCCGTCCGTATACGCTGGACTACATTCAGCACATTTTCACCGAGTTCGACGAGCTGCATGGCGACCGCCACTTCTCCGACGACGCGGCCATCGTGGGCGGTATCGCTCGCCTGGACGACCAGCCGGTGATGGTGATCGGTCACCAGAAAGGCCGTGAAGTGCGCGAGAAAGTGCGCCGCAACTTCGGTATGCCGCGTCCGGAAGGCTACCGCAAGGCCTGCCGCCTGATGGAGATGGCCGAGCGTTTCAAAATGCCGATCCTGACCTTCATCGACACCCCGGGTGCTTACCCGGGTATCGACGCCGAAGAGCGTAACCAGAGTGAAGCGATTGCGTGGAACCTGCGTGTCATGTCGCGCCTGAAAACCCCGATCATCGCCACCGTGATCGGTGAAGGTGGTTCCGGCGGCGCACTGGCCATTGGCGTGTGCGACCAGCTGAACATGCTGCAGTATTCGACCTACGCGGTGATCTCGCCGGAAGGTTGTGCCTCGATCCTGTGGAAAACCGCAGAAAAGGCGCCGGACGCTGCTGAGGCCATGGGCATCACTGCCGACCGCCTCAAGGGCCTGGGTATCGTCGACAAAGTCATCGCCGAGCCATTGGGCGGCGCGCACCGCGACCCGGCTGCTGCCGCCGCGACCATCCGTGCCGAGCTGGGTTCGCAACTGGCGATGCTCAAGAAGCTGGATAACGAAGCGCTGCTGGCCCGTCGTTATGAGCGGTTGATGAGCTACGGTCTCTAAAGTCGCAGCAGTACCAATGTGGGAGGGGGCTTGCTCCCGATTGCTGAGTGTCAGTCAACCTATCGGGTGACTGGCCCGCCGCTATCGGGGGCATGCCCCCTCCCACATTTGCTTTGTGTATGCTGGGTTGTCGCATTCCAGATTGATGGCGGTATTTTTCGATGAAGCGCCTCTTGACCGCCAAACTTCTGCAAACCCTCGCCCCCTGGCGCAACGCCCCGGTCTGGCATGTCGCCTTTTCTGGCGGGCTCGATTCCACTGTCCTGCTGCATCTCCTGGCCTCTCTGCCAAACATTCCACCTCTGCGTGCTGTGCATGTTCACCACGGGCTGCAGGCTGCCGCCGATGCCTGGCCAAGTCATTGCCAAGTGATATGTGACAGCCTGGGCGTGCCCCTGCAGGTGCTGCGCGTGCAGGTGCAGCCCGGCGCAAGCCTTGAGCGTGCCGCCCGCGATGCGCGCTATCAGGCCTTCAGCGCGGTCGTTGGGGAAGGGGAGGTGATACTGACAGGGCAACATCGCGACGATCAGGCCGAAACCCTGTTGTTCCGCCTGTTGCGTGGGGCAGGTGTGCGCGGGTTGGCGGCGATGCCCGTTCATCGCCCATTGGCGGCCGGGCTCTTGGTGCGGCCGTTGCTGGGTACCTCGCGCGTTGAACTGGAAGCCTACGCCGGCGAACACCAGTTGCAGTGGATCGAAGACCCTTCCAACGCCGACCCACGGTTTTCGCGTAACTACTTGCGCCATCGCGTGCTCCCGGCGCTGACCGAGCGCTGGCCGCAAGCGCTATCAAGCCTGGCCCGTAGTGCCGAACACCTGAGCGAGGCCCAGGGCCTGCTCGATGAGTTGGCGCTATTGGACTTGCAGGCCGCCGATCAGCCTTCGCCGTTTCCGTGGCTGCCTTTGCCGTCCTTGGCCCTGGCGCCATTGCGCGAGCTTTCCGACGCCCGCCAGCGCAACGCCTTACGCCACTGGCTGAACCCGCTGACCCGTCTACCCGACAGCGACCACTGGGCCAGTTGGTATTCCCTGCGCGATGCCAAGGGCGATGCTCAGCCCGTATGGCGCTTGGCTGATGGGGATTTACACCGGTGTGGCGAGCGTATCTGGTGGGTGCCTTCCACTTGGTCGGAATTTTCCGACGCAACGCTGAGCTGGCCCGATCCGCAAAACCCACTAGAGTTACCTGGCAATGGTCGGCTGAGATTTATCGGCAACGCCCCTGAAGGTCCGCTGGTGATCCGTTATCGACAAGGGGGTGAGATTATCGACGTGCCCGGTCGCGGCCGGCGTGACCTGAAGCGTCTACTGAATGAAAGTGGCTTGCCGGGCTGCGTCCGTGGCAGATTGCCGCTGCTCTATCAGGGCGAGCAATTACTGGCTGTCCCAAGCCTTTCGGGGCTATGGCCGATGCCGGCGGATGGCTGGCAATTACATTGGATGCCACAGACCTGCGATCAAGGTTTGAGCTGATAGAGCCTTTCCGGTAGACTACGCTCCCTTCTTGATACAACTTCTGTGGATTCTCCTGAATCGCAGCAGTTGCCGATTACCAAGCAGTCTTTGCTGGGCGATTCCAAAAAATGTGTAGCGATCAACGTACCGGTGTTTCATTGCTGGTCTGTCACCACGCGGCGGTTTTTTTGAAAGGTGCACTGTGATTAATGCAGGTGATCGGGGGCTTCGGCCTTCCTTCGCTTTCCCCGGCGGCTCGGACCGCTTTAACGCAGACTTCTAGGGTTTTTCATGACGCGCTACATATTCGTCACGGGCGGTGTTGTTTCTTCATTGGGGAAAGGCATTGCCTCCGCTTCATTGGCGGCCATCCTGGAGGCGCGGGGACTTAAGGTCACCATGCTCAAGCTGGACCCGTACATCAACGTTGACCCGGGCACCATGAGCCCGTTCCAGCACGGTGAAGTGTTCGTCACCCACGACGGCGCCGAGACTGACCTGGACCTGGGCCACTACGAGCGGTTCATCCGCACGACCATGACCCAGAACAACAACTTCACCACCGGCCGTGTCTACGAGCACGTGCTGCGCAAAGAGCGCCGTGGTGACTACCTGGGTGCAACCATCCAGGTGATCCCGCACATCACCGATGAAATCAAGCGCCGCATCATCAAGGGTGCAGGCGATGCCGACGTGGCAATGGTCGAGATCGGTGGCACCGTGGGTGACATCGAATCCCAACCGTTCCTCGAAGCCATCCGCCAGTTGCGTTTCGAAGTCGGCGCCAAGCGCGCGATGCTGATGCACCTCACATTGGTGCCGTACATCGCCACCGCCGGCGAAACCAAAACCAAGCCAACCCAGCACTCGGTCAAGGAACTGCGTTCCATCGGCCTGCAGCCGGACGTGCTGGTGTGCCGCTCGGATCACCCGATCGACATCTCGTCGCGTCGCAAGATCGCGCAGTTTACCAACGTTGAAGAACGTGCGGTGATCGCCCTGGAAGACGCCGACACCATCTACAAGATCCCGGGCATCCTGCATTCGCAAGGCCTGGATGATTTTGTCGTCGAGCGTTTCGGCCTGCAGTGCAACGGCGCGGACCTGTCCGAGTGGGAAGCTGTGGTCGACGCCAAGCTCAACCCTGAGCATGAAGTCACCATCGCCATGGTCGGCAAGTACATGGAGCTGCTGGACGCGTACAAGTCGCTGATCGAAGCGATGAGCCACGCCGGTATCAGCAACCGTACCAAGGTCAACCTGCGCTACATCGATTCCGAAGACATCGAGAACCAGGGCACCGCGCTGCTCGAAGGTGTTGATGCGATCCTCGTTCCAGGCGGTTTCGGCCTGCGTGGCGTGGAAGGCAAGATCACTGCCGTGCAGTACGCTCGTGAGAACAAGGTGCCGTACCTGGGTATCTGCCTGGGTATGCAAGTGGCCGTTATCGAGTTCGCCCGTAACGTGCTGGGCTGGAAAGACGCCAACTCCACCGAGTTCGACAGCAAGAGCGGCCACCCGGTCGTGGGCTTGATCACCGAGTGGGAAGACGCCACCGGCGCCGTTGAAACCCGCACCGAAACCTCCGACCTGGGCGGCACCATGCGCCTCGGCGCGCAGGATTGCCTGCTGGAGCCGGGTTCGCTGGTTCACGACTGCTACGGCAAGGATGTGATTGTCGAGCGTCACCGTCACCGCTACGAAGTGAACAACAACCTGCTGCCGCAAATCAAAGAGGCTGGCCTGAAAATCTCCGGTCGCTCCGGTGATGGCGCATTGGTTGAAGTGGTCGAGGCGCCGGATCATCCATGGTTCGTGGCCTGCCAGTTCCACCCAGAGTTCACCTCGACGCCGCGCGACGGTCACCCGTTGTTCAGCGGTTTTGTCAAAGCAGCACTGACGCAACATCAGAAGAAGGCGTAAACCTGATGGCCCAGAAGATCATTCGCGTAGGCGACATCGAGATTGCCAACGACAAGCCCATGGTGCTGTTCGGCGGCATGAACGTGCTGGAAAGCCGCGACATGGCGATGCAGGTCTGTGAAGAGTACGTCAAGGTCACCGAGAAACTCGGTATCCCCTATGTATTCAAGGCCAGCTTCGACAAGGCCAACCGTTCGTCCGTGACCTCCTATCGCGGCCCGGGCCTTGAAGAAGGCATGCGGATCTTCCAGGACATCAAGCAAGCCTTTGGCGTGCCGATCATCACCGACGTCCACGAGCCTGAGCAGGCTGCCGTGGTCGCCGAGGTGTGCGACATCATCCAGTTGCCGGCCTTCCTGTCGCGCCAGACCGACCTCGTGGTCGCCATGGCCAAGACCGGCGCTGTGATCAATATCAAGAAAGCCCAGTTCCTCGCGCCCCAGGAAATGAAACACATCCTGAACAAATGCGTGGAAGCGGGTAACGACCAGTTGATCCTCTGTGAGCGCGGTTCGAGCTTCGGCTATAACAACCTCGTGGTCGACATGCTCGGTTTCGGCATCATGAAACAGTTCGAATACCCGGTGTTCTTCGATGTGACCCACGCGCTGCAAATGCCCGGTGGTCGCGCCGATTCCGCTGGCGGGCGTCGTGCCCAGGTGCTCGACCTGGCCAAGGCTGGCCTCAGCCAGTCCCTGGCGGGCTTGTTCCTGGAAGCCCACCCGGACCCGGATAACGCCAAATGTGACGGCCCATGCGCCCTGCGCCTGGACAAGCTGGAGCCATTCCTGGCCCAGCTCAAGCAATTGGACGAACTGGTCAAGAGTTTTCCGACGGTAGAGACCGCGTAAGCATCGTTTCTCCGGTAGACTTTCCCACGTTTTATGCTCAGGCCCACGGGCCTGGGCCTTGTCGCCTGCAAGCCTGCCCCGTTGTTCCACCCTTGCGGTCGGTCAAAAGTTTCCCTTCAGCTGCGTCGTTTTCGTCAACTTTGGAGTGTTTACAACAATGGCAAAAATCGTCGACATCAAAGGTCGTGAAGTTCTCGACTCCCGTGGCAACCCCACCGTCGAAGCCGACGTGCTTCTCGATAACGGCATCATCGGCAGCGCCTGCGCGCCGTCCGGTGCTTCCACCGGTTCGCGCGAAGCGCTGGAACTGCGTGATGGCGACAAGAGCCGTTACCTGGGCAAGGGTGTACTCAAGGCTGTAGCCAACATCAATGGCCCAATCCGTGACCTGTTGCTGGGCAAGGACCCGCTGGACCAGAAAGCCCTGGACCACGCGATGATCAAGCTCGACGGCACCGAAAACAAAGGCAGCCTGGGCGCCAACGCCATCCTCGCCGTGTCCCTGGCTGCTGCCAAGGCCGCTGCCCAGGACCAGGACCTGCCGCTGTACGCTCACATCGCCAACCTCAACGGTACCCCGGGTGTCTACTCGATGCCGGTGCCGATGATGAACATCATCAACGGTGGCGAGCACGCTGATAACAACGTCGACATCCAGGAATTCATGGTGCAGCCGGTTGGCGCCAAGTCCTTCTCCGAAGGCCTGCGCATGGGCACCGAGATTTTCCATCACCTCAAGGCTGTACTGAAGGCCCGTGGCCTGAGCACTGCCGTGGGTGACGAAGGCGGTTTTGCACCGAACCTGGCGTCCAACGAAGATGCACTGAAAGTGATCTCCGAAGCCGTGGCCAACGCTGGCTACAAGCTGGGCACCGACGTGACCCTGGCCCTGGACTGCGCGGCGAGCGAGTTCTACGAGGACGGTAAATACAACCTGTCCGGCGAAGGCCAGGTGTTCAACTCCGAAGGTTTCGCTGAATACCTCAAGGGTCTGACCCAGCGCTATCCGATCATCTCGATCGAAGACGGCCTGGACGAGTCCGACTGGGATGGCTGGAAAATCCTCACTGACAAGATCGGCGAGAAAATCCAGCTGGTGGGTGACGACCTGTTCGTGACCAACACCAAGATCCTGAAAGAGGGCATCGACAAGAAGATCGCCAACTCGATCCTGATCAAGTTCAACCAGATCGGCACCCTGACCGAAACCCTGGAAGCCATCCAGATGGCCAAGGCTGCGGGCTACACCGCGGTGATCTCGCACCGCTCCGGCGAAACCGAAGATTCGACCATTGCCGACCTGGCCGTGGGCACTTCGGCTGGCCAGATCAAGACCGGCTCGCTGTGCCGTTCCGACCGCGTTTCCAAGTACAACCAATTGCTGCGTATCGAAGAGCAACTGGCCGGCAAAGCCAAGTACAACGGTCGGGGTGAGTTTCGCGGCTGATTGCTAAAGGGTAAAAAGCCGACGGAGTGCGTCGCGAAAAGCTCGAGAGAGCGGATTTCGGCGCTAATCTGATGGCTACCTAGCACAAGCCTGGTTCATCCAGGCTTCGTGCTATCAGTTGCTTCAAAAGTTTTGCATGGCTGTCTTTTTTCACTGGATACCCGATATTCGATGCGCAGTCCCAATTGGTTGTTCCTCGTCTTGCTCTTGTTGCTGGCTGGCCTGCAATACCGCCTATGGGTGGGTAATGGCAGCTTTGCGCAGGTAAAAGACCTGACCCAGCAAATTGCCGACCAGCACGCCGAAAACGAACGCCTGCTGGAGCGCAACCGCGTCCTCGATGCCGAAGTGCTTGAGCTGAAAAAAGGTACGGAGACCGTTGAAGAGCGGGCCCGTCATGAACTGGGCATGGTCAAGGAGGGCGAAACCCTCTACCAGTTGGCCCAATGAGTCTTTCGTCACCGGCCTTCTGGGCCGTGATTCCTGCCGCGGGCGTCGGTGCCCGTATGGCCGCGGACCGTCCCAAGCAATACTTGCAGCTGGGCGGGCGCACTATTCTTGAACACAGCCTTGGCTGTTTTCTCGACCACCCCGGCCTCAAGGGGCTGGTGGTCAGCGTTGCTGTGGATGACCCCTATTGGCCAACCCTGGCCTGCGCCACCGACCCGCGTATCGTGCGGGTGGATGGCGGCGCAGAGCGCTCGGGTTCGGTGCTGAACGCTTTGTTGTACCTGCATGCACAGGGCGCCAGCGATGACGATTGGGTGCTGGTCCACGACGCGGCGCGGCCCAACCTCAGTCGCGATGACCTCGACACGTTGCTCGATGAGCTGGCCAACGATGCAGTCGGCGGGCTGTTGGCAGTGCCGGCGCGGGACACTCTAAAGCGTGCCGACAAGCATGGTCGGGTAGCGCAAACCATCGATCGCAGCGAAATCTGGCAGGCCTACACCCCGCAGATGTTCCGCCTGGGCGCCTTGCATCAGGCCCTGGCCGACAGCTTGGTCTCCGACGTGGTGATCACCGACGAAGCCTCGGCCATGGAATGGGCCGGGCACGCGCCGCGCCTGATCGAGGGCCGCTCCGACAATATCAAGGTCACCCGCCCGGAAGACCTCGAATGGCTGCGTCAGCGTCGGGCCGGCCAGTCCGTTTGATTCAGCCGGGCACCTGTTCCACGCCGGGCCGGGTTTTCAAGGTATCCACCAAGGCTTGCAGGGTATTGAAAGGTTTTTGATCAATCGACCAACCCGGTACGTTGATGGAAAACCGTGTGTCGGCCTGATTGATCGTAATGCTTTGGATATTGCCCCGACGTGATCGGTAGAGAATTTTCGCCGGCATTGTGCCTGTGGCGGCCGACAGCAAAAACTGCCCGGGTTTGCTCAGCTGTGAGTCAGGCGTGTTCAGCAACACCAGGCTATGTGACGGGCCAGGTAGTGCTTGCGCCGGCCTTTGCAGTGAGGCGGCATCCACCCGTAATACAAAATCGGCCTTGACCGTCGCGTTACCTTTGCCAATCCCCATGCTTGAGGTTCGACCTGGGTCGGCCTCGATCCCCAACCGATGCCCGACGCGCGCATCCTCGATTCGCAGGCCGATACCACCGGTCAACTCGGCCACGCCAGGAATGCCCCGATAGGTGTTGGTATGGCTGTCGCCCACCAGCGCGACCCACTTCCCCGGATGGCGCTTGGTGGTCTGGACCCATTGAATCACCTCGGTCGCGTAGAAATTCATCATTCGCTGGCGCAACGTGCCATTGGCGTCGGTCATGTCCCTGATCATGTAGCTGGCGGTGCAGTCGATGGGCTGGATCTTGATCCCGGCCTCCCTGGCTTTGATCAGAATATTCAGAAACGAATAATGGCTGTCGCTGCGAGGCGGATAAATGCCCCTCAGGTAGCTTCTCAATTCATCCGACATGGCTGCCGTCCTGGAACGGTAGAACAGCTTGATCAGCGGCGTGTGGACGTCCGTCAGCAGGTGCTCGAAATAGATCCGCTTGACCCCTTCTCGCGCCAGCGCCTGCATGTTGTCCATCAGAAAAGCCTTGCTCGACAGCGCATCGTGACTTTCGCCCAATACCAGCCCATCGCTGGCACTCAACAGTTTGTGGATGATGCTGGTTTGGGGCTCGTCGACATTGAAACTCGGCAGCACCGGTCGTACCGGGGGCAGCGTGCGGTTGTTAAAAAAGGCCGTCGAGTCTTGGTCCAACTTGTTTCTTTTCTCAAAGAACAGGTTGCGAGCATTTCTGAGCGGCTGCTGCTCGCTACCCAGCGGTTCGAAGTCTTCGGAAAACGAACTGCTGTCGCTCATCATGCCCGATATGGTTTCGCGCAACGGGGTAGGCATTTCATAGGCGTTGAACAAGCTTGAATGGGCCGGGCCGCCAAAAAAACGGTAAATGCGCTGCCAGCCGTTGCGAAACGCACCACCACCGCTCAGCCCCGCTATCCGCCATTTCAAGTCAGGGCTCTGGATGGCGAAGAGCCCGGTAGCGTGGATCGTCAATGGGGTTTGCGTCTCGCTCATGAACAGTTCGAAAAAGCCGCTTTCGTTGGGGGTGAGGTAGGTAATAAACGATTCGCCGAGGATTCTCACGGTTTGCAAGCCGCTGGGTTTGGGCCGTGTATTCAGTACCCGGCCCGGCTCCTGCGCTTGTGTCGAACTGCTGGCGACGACATTGACCTTGATATTGCCGCTCACCTGGCGGACAGCCTTGCCCAGTTGGCTGCGCAAGCTGTTGAGGGTGGCGGCGGCCTGGGTGCCGATACCGTGGACGACCACGGGCATTGCGTTCAGAGCGCCGAAGATAATCCGTTCTGTACCCATGGGTTTGCCTTTCAGTATGTCGTCGGTACCAATTGCCATCTCGGTGATGCCCTGCGTCAGGAAGCAAAACTCCGCGAGCAGGGCTGATCGCATGGCGAGGGCTAAGGGGATCGCCAGCAGGCAGCCTTTTTCCAGGGCGTCGAGGGTGTTGGCTTTGTGGGTATCCAGGGGCGAGACAAGGGTGCGCGCCATCAGCTTGCTGATACGTGCCTTGACCTGTCGGGTTATATAGTCGAAAGGGTTGCCGTTCAGCGCCGGGTACATGGCACTGTTGATGTATTGGTCCGGGTCCCAATAGGTGGCTGGCAGCAAACTATTGAAAAAGCCGGACTTCGGCGCGGGGCCAGGAAAGGCCGCCATACCGACCAAGGCCTCCTCGACGCCGCTGTAAATCAACCCGGAGTCGACGGTTTCGGCTTCGAAATGGTTAGTCAGCGCTTTACGTTGGTTGGCTGTTTTGGCCATGCTCACCAGCCATTTGCGCATGGATGCCGGGTCAACAAAACCGTGAAACGGCGAAGAGTTGCCCGGAATGTAAAGCAGGGTGACCTGGCTCTGGTTGTCGGTGATGGTGAGAATGTCGGTGGCTTCGCGGGTATGGATGCGCAGCAGACGCATAGACAGATTTTTATCCAGGACATACGGCGCCTGCAGGTCTTCAAGGGACAAGTTGCTGAAGTCCTTGGTGTTGGCGACGCCCGCCGCCCGCGCTGCCAACCTGCGCTCCTCATCGGTCAGGGTGAATTCGTCGAATTGATTCAGATAGCCTTCGATAAAGGACATACGCATCAGGGTTTTGTAGTTTTCCTGGTGCTTGTCCCAGAACGCCGTGATGGCCTCGCTGTAAACCTGTTCGAAATTGCTCGATTGCACGACATTGCGAAAGGTTTGCGGGGAGATGCCCAGTTGGGTGCTTGGCCCGTAAGCCTGCGGCTCGCTGCGCAGGTAAATCGCTTCATAGCGACGGGGTGCGATCCAGCCGGCAGCAATGAACTCCTCGTTGAACATTGCTGGAATCCGGTTATCCATCAGGCGCGGTAACTCGGGGACAATCGTGAAATAAGGCGCGGTCATGGAAAACCCGGTGATGTTAACCAGGCCGCCAGGAGCCGGCGGAGCGTTGGCGATCATCGCCTCGGTCAAGGTCATTGACTGGACGATGGCGGCGGTGAAGGGGGCATCGGGGTTGTCGGTGTTGTATTCGAGGGTGACCAGCAGGGTGTTATCAGGGTCCAGCTCTTCGTTGCTGAACGGTTGCGCGCGCTCGCGAATCAGTCGGGCGGCGATTTCGCCGGGCACCGGGAAGTCGGCCAGCACCTTGCGGACAAAGTGGTTGGTACGTTGAATCTGTGGGGTATTGGTGCTCATCTGCTTGCCTTCGTGCAGTGGAAACTGCATGTATTTGCAGGCAAACGGCTAAGGGCAGGGCGTTATCTATATGGTGGTGTAGACCGCATGTTGCGCCAGGCCCTCTTTGAGAAACTCCACCAGCTTGCGTACTTTTGGCGACAGATGGCGTTGTTGCGGGTAAAGCGCCCAAACGGCCGTGTTTGGCGGCTGGTGACCTTCCAGCAGCGACACCAGGGTGCCGCTTTTCAAGTGTTCCAGCACGTAATAATCGGGTAACTGGCACAGGCCGACGCCCTGGAGTGCCGCATCCAGCACAGCCTGTCCACTGTTGCAGCGCCAGTTTCCTTGTACGCGTTGGGAAAATTCCCTCCCGTCCTGTTCCAGTTGCCAGATATCCGAACTGCCGATCAGGCAATTGTGCCGGCTCAGCTCCGACAAACTGTGTGGGCGGCCATACCGTTCAAGGTAGGAGGGCGATGCGCACAGGTACATGCGCCGTGGCGCCAGGCGAGTGGCAACCATGCGCGAGTCGGCGAGGCGCCCCAGACGAATAGCCAGGTCGAGGCCCTCATGTACCAGGTCCAGCTGGCGGTTGCTCAGTTCCACGTCCACCCGCAATTGCGGATACCGGCCCATAAAGCGTGTCACCAGCGGCACGATAAACCGTTCGCCGTAAGCCACCGCGCAGGTCATGCGCAACATGCCCTTGGGCTCGCTGGCCAGGTCGCCCACGGCACGCAGGGCTTCCTCGCGGCCATCCTGCAGGCGCTGGCAATGTTGCAAAAAGGTCTGCCCGGCCTCCGTCAGCGTGACGCGTCGGGTGCTGCGATACAGTAAGCGCGTCTGCAAACGTTCTTCGAGGCGCGCTACCTGGCGGCTGATGTGCGACGACGACACCCCTAAACGTTCCGCCGCTGCCGTGAATTGGCAGCATTCGGCCACGGCGACAAATTCGTCGATACCTTCCCAGCGGTTCTCCAGCATGATGATTGTCCCTATACAGCAATAATGTTTTGCTTTTGGTCCGATTATTAATCAGTTGGCAGTGTTTTACACTGCCGGTCTCAGTTTTTTACTCCATGGAGAAACCCGGATGATCAAGTCCCGCGCCGCCGTAGCCTTCGAAGCCAAGAAGCCCCTCGAGATCGTTGAAGTGGATGTCGCCATGCCCAAGGCTGGCGAAGTGCTGCTGCGGGTGGTCGCGTCCGGCGTGTGCCACACCGACGCCTACACCCTGTCGGGCGCCGATCCGGAGGGTATCTTCCCGTCGATCCTCGGCCATGAAGGCGGTGCGGTAGTTGAAGCCATTGGCGAGGGCGTGACTTCGGTGGCGGTCGGCGACCATGTGATCCCGCTGTACACGCCGGAATGCGGCAAGTGCAAATTCTGCCTGTCGGGCAAGACCAACCTGTGCCAGGCCATTCGCTCTACCCAAGGCAAAGGCCTGATGCCAGACGGCACCACGCGTTTCTCCTACAAGGGCCAGCCGATTTTCCATTACATGGGTACCTCGACTTTCTCCGAGTACACCGTGTTGCCGGAAATTTCCGTGGCCAAGATTCCTAAAGAAGCGCCCCTGGAAAAAGTCTGCCTGCTGGGTTGCGGCGTGACCACCGGCATCGGTGCAGTGATCAACACCGCCAAGGTCAAGCCGGGCGACACCGTGGCCATCTTCGGCCTCGGCGGTATTGGCCTGTCGGCCATCATCGGTGCGGTCAAGGCCAAGGCTGGCCGCATCATCGCCATCGATATCAACCCGGCCAAGTTTGAAATTGCCAAGCAATTGGGCGCCACCGACTGCATCAACCCGAAAGACTACGACCGCCCGATCCAGGACGTGATCGTCGACTTGACCGACGGCGGCGTGGACTTTTCCTTCGAGTGCATCGGCAATGTGCAACTGATGCGCGCTGCCCTCGAGTGCTGCCACAAAGGCTGGGGCGAGTCGGTGATCATCGGCGTTGCCGGTGCTGGCCAGGAAATCGCCACGCGCCCATTCCAGCTGGTGACCGGCCGCGTCTGGCGCGGTTCGGCGTTCGGTGGTGTGCGCGGCCGCAGCGAATTGCCAAGCTACGTGGAAATGGCCCAGACCGGCGAGATCCCGCTGGATACTTTCATCACCCACACCATGGGCCTGGAAGACATCAACAAAGCGTTTGACCTGATGCATGAAGGCAAGAGCATTCGTACCGTCATCCACTTCTGAGGTCGGCCATGAGTCTGGAAAACCTGTCGTGCCAGAAGAGCTTCGACGGCTGGCATAAACGCTATAAACATCACTCCGATGTACTCGGTTGCGACATGACTTTCGCCGTCTACCTGCCGCCGCAAGCGGAGCAGGGCGGCAAGTTGCCGGTGCTGTACTGGCTGTCCGGGCTGACCTGCACCGATGAAAACTTCATGCAGAAAGCCGGCGCCCAGCGCATGGCCGCCGAGCTGGGGTTGATCATCGTTGCACCCGACACCAGCCCCCGTGGCCCTGGCGTGCCGGGTGACCCGGACAATGCCTGGGATTTCGGCCTGGGCGCCGGCTTCTACCTGAATGCCACGCAGGAACCCTGGGCCAAGCATTATCGGATGCATGACTACGTGGTGCAGGAATTGCCTGCTTTGGTTGAGGCGCATTTCCCGGCTTCGGATAAGCGCGGTATCAGCGGCCACTCCATGGGCGGTCACGGGGCGCTGGTGTGTGCCTTGCGCAACCCGGGGCGTTATCAGTCGGTGTCGGCGTTTTCGCCGATCAACAACCCGATGGATTGCCCGTGGGGCCAGAAAGCCTTCTCCCGTTACCTGGGCGAAGAGCGCGCTAAATGGCGCGAGTGGGATGCCTGCGTGCTGATCAGCGAAGCCTCGGAAAAACTGCCATTGCTGGTGGACCAGGGCGACCGCGACGACTTCCTCGCCGTACAGCTCAAGCCTGAGGCCCTGATGCAAGCGGCCAAGGCGGCCAACCATCCGCTGGAACTGCGCCTGCAGCCCGGCTATGACCACAGCTACTTCTTTATCGCCAGCTTCATCGAGGACCATTTGCGACACCATGGTCGTGCTTTGCTCGGTTAATGTGAGGCAAAAGTAGGTAGAATCACGCCCTGAATTAAATCGGGGCGTTTTTTTATGCGTATTGGCCACGG
The DNA here is from genome assembly GCF_002843605.1 of Pseudomonas sp. S09G 359. Classification (NCBI taxonomy): domain Bacteria; kingdom Pseudomonadati; phylum Pseudomonadota; class Gammaproteobacteria; order Pseudomonadales; family Pseudomonadaceae; genus Pseudomonas; species Pseudomonas sp. S09G 359. The sequence continues at coordinate 1,489,371 of NZ_CP025263.1, forward strand.
CTACGATGTGCACCGTTTCGCTGAAGGCGATTTCATCACCCTGGGCGGCGTGCGCATTGCACACCACCATGGGTTGCTCGCTCATTCCGACGGCGACGTCGTGTTGCACGCCTTGAGCGATGCCTTGCTCGGCGCAGCGGCGCTGGGGGATATCGGCAAGCACTTTCCGGACACCGACCCGACTTTCAAGGGCGCGGACAGCCGTGTGCTGCTGCGCCATGTGGTCGGCCTGATCCACGCCAAGGGGTGGAAGGTCGGCAACGTCGACAACACCATCGTGGCCCAGGCGCCGAAAATGGCGCCCCATATCGAATCGATGCGCGCGCTGATTGCCGCAGACCTGCAAATTGAATTGGATCAAGTCAACGTGAAAGCCACCACCACCGAAAAGCTCGGGTTTACCGGTCGTGAAGAGGGCATCGCGGTGCACTCCGTCGCCTTGTTGCTGCGCGCATGAATGACCTGCAACTGCTGGGCCCGCGGGCCTATGGCGAGGCCCTGGGCAGCGCGGTACTGAAGGCCACGGCTGAAGATTTCCAGGTTGATGAAGTGCTGGATATCCCGCTGACCGGCGAGGGTGAGCACCTGTGGCTGTGGGTCGAGAAGCGCGGTCTGAATACCGAAGAGGCTGCGCGTCGGATAGCCAAGGCCGCCGGCGTGCCGCTGCGCACCGTCAGCTATGCCGGGCTCAAGGATCGCCAGGCGTTGACCCGCCAGTGGTTCAGTGTGCAACTGCCGGGCAAGGCCGACCCGGACATGAGCGGCGCGGAAAACGACACCCTCAAGATCCTCAAGACCGCCCGGCATAAACGCAAGCTGCAACGCGGCGCGCATTCAGCCAATGGTTTCACCTTGCGCCTGACCCAGTTGGCCGGTGATACCGCCGCCATCGACGCGCGGTTGCAACTGATTGCACAACACGGCATTCCCAACTATTTCGGCGCCCAGCGTTTCGGCCACAACGGTGGCAATGTCGTCGATGCCCGTGAATGGGCCGCGCGCAAAGCCTTGCCGGAGCAGCGCAATGTGCGTTCGCGGTTGCTGTCCACCGCGCGCAGCTACCTGTTCAACAAGGTGCTGGCGGCACGCGTGGCCGATGGTTCCTGGCAGCGCGCCCAGGTCGGCGACCTGCTGGCGTTTACCGACAGCCGCAGTTTTTTCCCGGCGGGGGAGGCTGAATGCAGCGACCCACGCCTGGCGATCCTGGACCTGCACCCCACCGGCCCGCAGTGGGGCGAGGGCGACTCGCCGGCCACGGGTGCAACCCACGCGCTTGAGCAAGCAGTCGCGGCCAGTGAGGCCGACCTGCGCGATTGGCTGGTGAATGCCGGCATGAGCCAGGAACGTCGCATTCTGCGACTGCCCATTGGCGGGTTGACGTGGCATTATCCGTCGCTGGACATTCTGCAATTGGAATTCGTCCTGCCGGCCGGATGCTTCGCCACTATCTTGGTGCGCGAGCTTGTTGATCTGGTGCCGGTGGGGCAGACGGACAACCCATGCGTATTCTGATATCAAACGATGACGGTGCCACCGCACCCGGCCTTGCCGCGCTCTATGCCGCGCTGGAAGACTATGCCGAGTGCGTGGTGGTTGCCCCTGACCAGGACAAAAGCGGCGCCAGCAGTTCGCTGACGCTTGACCGTCCGCTGCACCCGCAGGTCCTGGCCAATGGCTTTATCAGCGTTAACGGCACCCCCACCGATTGCGTGCACCTGGCCATCAACAGCCTGTTGGAGCATGAGCCGGACCTGGTGGTGTCGGGCATCAACCTCGGCGCCAACCTGGGCGACGACGTGCTGTATTCCGGTACCGTAGCGGCGGCCCTCGAAGGGCGCTTCCTGGGGCGGACTGCGTTTGCATTCTCCTTTGCCTCGCGCCAATTGGATAACCTGGCCACTGCCGCCTATTTCGCGCGTAAGCTGGTGGAGGCCCATGGCTCCCTGGTGCTGCCGCCGCGTACGGTGCTCAACGTCAATATTCCCAACCTGCCCCTCGACCACATTCGCGGCATTCAGCTCACGCGCCTGGGCCATCGCGCCCGCGCGAAGCCGCCGTTGAAGGTGGTCGATCCGCGTGGCAAGGAAGGCTATTGGATCGCCGCAGCCGGCGACGCTGAAGACGGCGGCCCGGGCACGGACTTTCACGCGGTGATGCAAGGTTATGTTTCGATTACTCCATTGCAACTTGATCGCACCTTCAGTGACGCCTTCAGTGGTCTCGATGGATGGCTGGAGGGCCTGCGCTGATGGCTCGTGAACAAGACGACCTGCTGCGCCGCGGCATCGGGATGACCTCCCAGCGTACCCGCGAGCGCTTGATCCAGCGGCTGTACGAAGAGGGCTTGTCCAACGCCCAGGTGCTGGAAGTGATCCGCCGCACGCCGCGGCACCTGTTTGTCGATGAGGCCCTGGCCCACCGTGCCTATGAAGACACGGCATTGCCCATCGGCCATAACCAGACCATCTCCCAGCCGTACATGGTCGCGCGCATGAGCGAGCTGCTGCTGGCGGCGGGGCCTCTGGACAAGGTGCTGGAAATCGGCACCGGCTCCGGCTACCAGACGGCCGTGCTCGCGCAACTGGTGGAGCGGGTGTTCTCGGTGGAGCGCATCAAGGTCCTGCAAGACCGCGCCAAGGAGCGCCTGGTGGAGCTGAACCTGCGTAACGTGGTGTTCCGCTGGGGCGACGGCTGGGAAGGCTGGCCGGCGCTGGCGCCGTACAACGGCATCATCGTCACGGCGGTGGCCACCGATGTACCGCAAGCGTTGCTCGATCAACTGGCCCCGGGCGGGCGCCTGGTGATCCCGGTGGGCTCCGGCGAAGTGCAACAATTGATGCTCATTATCCGTGAGGACGACGGCTTTTCCCGGCACGTGCTGGGGGCTGTCCGGTTCGTGCCGTTGCTGAACGGTCCGTTGGCCTGATCATTTATTCACCGGCAGTGAATTCTGCTGGTGGGGATGTGTCTTACGGCGGGGTCTATCAAGTCAACATGATTGGCGGCGGTGTTTAACGCGAAGAATGTTTCGTTTCATTCGCGTGCCGGTAAAAAGCCAATGCCCAGTTATACTTGCGACATATTTCAAGCCTGATACAGGCGTTCATGTTCAGCCACCACAAAGGGAGCGGCGGGTGAGTCTCACAGGTCTTGCGCAGCGTATGAGTAAAACAAGCTTTCAGCGACTGGTGCTTGGCCTTGTCTTCAGTTCCGTGTTGGTAGGGTGTTCCAGCTCGCCGAGCAGTGGCGCACGGGTCGTTGACCGTAACAGTGCCGCACCGCAAAAACCTACAGTCACCACCGGCCAGTACGTCGTGCGCAAGGGCGATACGATGTTCTCGATCGCCTTCCGTTATGGTTGGGACTACAAGGCGCTTGCAGCGCGTAACAATATTCCTGTGCCTTACACCATTCATCCAGGTCAGACGATTCGCTTCGACGGGCGTACCGGTTCAGCGCCTACGACAGTTGTGACAAATACCGGATCTTCACCCTCGTCTTCGAGCAAAACCACGATCATCACTCGGCCTGCAGGCACCGCTGCGCCCGCGCCTGCGAACAAGCCGGCGCCCGCGCCGCTGCCACCTGCAGGGCCTGCGCCGACCGGCTGGGGATGGCCCTCAAACGGGGTGTTAATTGGAAAATTCTCTTCAAACGGTAGTTTGAATAAAGGCATTGATATCGCCGGGGATTTGGGACAGCCTGTTTTAGCTGCGTCTGATGGGACAGTGGTGTACGCCGGGAGTGGTTTACGGGGCTACGGCGAGCTGGTCATCATCAAACACAGCGATACCTACGTCAGTGCTTACGGTCATAACCGTAGGCTGTTGGTTCGGGAGGGGCAGCAGGTCAAAGTCGGACAGACAATTGCCGAAATGGGGTCAACTGGTACAGACCGGGTGAAACTGCACTTTGAGATTCGCCGTCAAGGGAAGCCTGTAGATCCGCTGCAATTCCTGCCTCGTCGTTGATGTGTTGCACAGCCTGTTCCCTCACGTAGAAGGAACAGGCTCCAGCGTTGCCAAGGATAAAGGCGTCGCTTGAGCTTGAGGTCGAACTCACCAAAGGACTATAACAATGGCTCTCAGTAAAGAAGCGCCGGAGTTTGACATCGACGATGAGGTTCTCCTTATGGAGACCGGTATCGCTACGGAATCGATGTCGAATGAGGGACCTGCAGTACCTTCAGTTCGCACCAAATCCAAGAACTCCTCCGCGTTAAAGCAACACAAATACATTGATTACACACGGGCGCTCGACGCGACCCAGCTGTACCTCAATGAAATCGGCTTTTCCCCTCTGCTTACCCCTGAAGAAGAAGTCCATTTTGCGCGCTTGTCGCAAAAGGGCGATCCGGCTGGGCGCAAGCGCATGATTGAAAGCAACCTGCGCCTGGTGGTGAAAATCGCCCGACGCTACGTCAATCGTGGGCTATCCCTGTTGGACCTGATCGAGGAAGGCAACCTGGGCTTGATCCGGGCAGTGGAGAAGTTCGACCCTGAGCGCGGCTTCCGCTTCTCAACCTATGCCACCTGGTGGATCCGCCAGACCATCGAACGGGCGATCATGAATCAGACCCGCACGATCCGGTTGCCGATCCATGTGGTGAAGGAGCTCAACGTCTACCTGCGGGCGGCACGTGAGCTGACACAAAAACTCGATCATGAACCTTCGCCCGAAGAAATCGCCAACCTGCTGGAAAAACCGGTAGGGGAGGTCAAGCGTATGCTGGGCCTGAATGAGCGGGTGTCTTCGGTCGATGTCTCGCTGGGTCCGGATTCGGATAAAACCCTGCTGGACACCCTGACGGATGATCGCCCTACAGATCCTTGCGAGCTGTTGCAGGACGATGATCTTTCCCAAAGCATTGACCAGTGGCTGTCTGAGCTTACCGACAAGCAGCGTGAGGTGGTGATTCGCCGCTTCGGCCTGCGTGGCCATGAGAGCAGCACCCTGGAGGACGTAGGCCTGGAGATCGGCCTGACCCGTGAGCGGGTGCGGCAGATCCAAGTGGAAGGGCTCAAGCGCTTGCGTGAGATCCTGGAGAAGAACGGATTGTCGAGTGAGTCGTTGTTCCAATAGGCGACGCAGCTTGAATGCTTGAATGTGGGAGGGGGCTTGCCCCCGATAGTGGTGTGTCAGTCAATGCAGGTATCGACTGATCCACCGCCATCGGGGGCAAGCCCCCTCCCACATTTTTTTGTGCCTGGCATTACTTTGGTGTCGGGGCCAAAATCCAGGCATAAAAAACCCCCGCTTTTAAGGGCGGGGTTTTTTCGACTAAGTCAGTACAAGTTAGATAACTTGAACTTCTTCAGCTTGCATGCCTTTCTGACCGCGGGTAGCGATGAAAGAAACCTGTTGGCCTTCTTTCAGGCTTTTGAAGCCGTCGGATTGGATAGCTTTGAAGTGAACGAACAGGTCGTCACCGGATTGTGGAGTGATGAAGCCGAAGCCTTTTTCATCGTTGAACCACTTAACGGTACCAGTTTGGCGATTAGACATGGTGTATCTCCTTGGACAAAGTTAACTGCGACTCAGGAAAAGCCCTGGCCGAGACTGAGTGCAAAGAGCAGGAAAAATTCTTGGAGATGGTTGGATCGAAATTCAACATATCGTGTAGAGATTCTCAGTGACACAAGCAGCACAGTGGCGCCACCTTAACCCTTTTTCCGGGACGTGCCAATGGTATTTCAGAAGGTTTCTCTATTTTCGTGACTGGCGGTGGTATTTACCGTCGCTACCGGACGGGGCGTCGGTCCCAGCCCCGCTGGCTGCGGCTTATAGGTGGTGGTGCATTCATCAACAAATCCCCCATGCCCTTTGAACCCCAACGCCGGCCCCGGTAAGATGCTCAACAGAATTTTTCCACCTCGCTATTCAGGACACCCGCCATGAGCATCAAATCGGACAAGTGGATTCGCCGCATGGCGCAAGAGCACGGCATGATCGAGCCCTTCGTAGAGCGCCAGATCCGTGGCGAAGGCGACGAACGCGTGATCTCCTACGGGGTTTCCAGCTACGGCTACGATGTGCGTTGCGCCGATGAGTTCAAGGTGTTCACCAACATCAACTCGGCGATCGTCGATCCGAAGAACTTCGACGAAAAAAGCTTCGTCGACGTTAAAAGCGACGTGTGCATCATCCCGCCAAACTCCTTCGCCCTGGCGCGCACTGTGGAGTTCTTCCGTATTCCCCGCGACGTGCTGACCATCTGCCTGGGTAAAAGCACCTACGCTCGCTGCGGCATTATCGTCAACGTGACGCCGCTTGAGCCGGAGTGGGAAGGCCACGTGACCCTGGAGTTCTCCAACACCACCACTTTGCCGGCGAAAATCTACGCCAACGAAGGCGTGGCACAGATGCTGTTCCTGCAGTCCGACGAGGCCTGTGAAGTGTCCTACAAAGACCGCGCAGGCAAGTACCAGGGCCAGCGCGGCGTTACCCTCCCACGCGCTTGATCGAAAGGTCCTACACGCCAAGGGAATTAGTCTGCAGAAAGTGACTCTATTGGGTGTACTGCCCCGGCGCGTGCAAAACGCGCTGGGCCACGCTTGAGGAGTACTTTATGAAGATCGACCCGCGAATCAGCGCCGAACTTGCCCGGCTTGAACCCAACCAGATTGGTGTTCTGGCCTGGTCCCTGATGGCCGACCCCGCCTACGCGGGCGGCATCCCTGGCCAACCCGAGCCGGATTACCCACAGCCTACCGAACCCGGTGAGCCGACCCTTCCGGACGAGCCACCACCGGCGCCTGTTGCCTGATACCTGCTTAAACTCAGACACCTTTCTTGTGGCGAGCGGGCTTGTTGTGGCGAGCGGCTTCTTGTGGCGAGCGGGCTTGCCCGCGTTGGGCTGCGAAGCAGCCCCAAAACCAGCCGCTAATGTTCTTTCAGGAAAAATGCAGTGACTTTACTGGGGCCGCTACGCAGCCCAACGCGGGCAAGCCCGCTCGCCACAGCAAGCCCGCTCTCCACAAGAAGCCGCTCTCCACAACAAGCCCGCTCGCCACAGAAGCTGATCTGCGACAGATCTGGCAAACCAGTCAACCCACTGGCCACACCTCGTGATCGCCGGTCACGAAGATTCGGCAGTCTGCTTCCTGCTCCACCGCATAACCTCCTGTAAATGCGCCGAACGCCGGCAGCAGGCTGATCCTCGAGCCAATCAGGAAACACGGCAGGCGCAAACGCTGCCGCCCTTTGCCGCGCAAGTGATACACCGGGTGCACATGCCCTGCCAGCACGTGGTGGCTGGGATGGGCGTCCGGTTCGTGTTGCAGGGCGAAAGGGCCCATCAACAGTGGCTCGGCGACCACATCGATCCTCAAATCCTCAGGCGGGTCGCCAGCGCGTTTGTCGTGATTGCCACGAATCAAGGTCATGCCAATCTCCGCATTCCGCTCACGCCAGCCCCTCAAGGCGTCCAGCGTGCTGCTGGCATGGGAGCCGGGGCCGTGCAGGAAGTCACCGAGAAAGATCAGCCGTTCGCACGGCAGCGCCGTTATCAGCCGCTCCAGCCGCGCAAGGTTCTCGCTGGTGGTGCCCTGCGGCACCGGCTGCCCCAGGCTGCGATACGCCGAAGCCTTGCCAAAATGGGCATCGGCAATCAGCAGGCAGCGGCGTGCAGGCCAGTACACCGCCTTGTCCGCCAGCAACCATAGCTCTTCACCCTCGAGCGTCAGTGTGCAGTGCATCAGCGCTTCCCGTTATCCGCGACCTTCTCCAGGTCCTTGACCATCCGCGCAATGCGCTCCGAGAGTTTTTCCGAACTCATGCTCTCGCGCATGCGCTCCACCAGCAGTGGGAACGCCAGCGGCGTAGGCCGTTCGATCCTATGCAGGTCGAGTTTCAGCGCCGACAGATGGCGTAACGTCTCTTCCAGCCGACGAATATCCAGCTCATCGCGCAGGACTTCTTCCCCGGCCTGGGCCAGCAACAGGTTCTGCGGGTCATATTGCTTGAACACTTCGAAGAACAACCCGCTGGATGCCTGCACCTGGCGCGTACTTTTCGGCGCGCCGGGATAACCGGCAAACACCAGCCCGGCGATCCGCGCGATCTCGCGAAAGCGGCGCAGGGCCAGTTCCCCGGCATTCAGGCTGGCTGCTACGTCAGCCAGCAAATGTTCAGGACTCAGCAGCGTCTCGTCCAATAAAAGCGGCCACTGCACCGGCGTGGCACTCAGCAATTCCAACCCGTAGTCGTTGACGGCAATCGAGAAGGTCACCGGCTGCGCCCGGCTCACCCGCCACGCCAATAAACTCGCTAGCCCCAGGTGCACCTGGCGCCCGGCAAACGGGTAGAGAAACAGGTGCCAGCCTTCACGCGATTTCAACGCCTCGGCCAGCAAGTGCTCGCGCGTCGGCAACCCAGACCAGCGCAACTGCGTCTGTAACAACGGTTGCACCGCCTGCATCTCCGGGCCGTCGAAATGCCCGTGTGCTGCCGCGTCGAAACGCTCGACCACCGCCTGGGCCAGCTCATTGGAAAGCGGCATGCGCCCGCCATTCCAGCGCGGTACGGCGGCTTTTTTCGCGGTGCTGCGGCGCACATAGGCGGTCATGTTTTCCACCCGGACCAATTCCAGCAAGCGCCCGGCAAACAAAAAACCATCGCCGGGCTTGAGCCGCGCGATAAAACCTTCTTCGACACTGCCCAGGTTTTTGCCGCCACCGCCCTTGCTCCAAAATTTCAGCTGGATGCTGGCGTCACTGACAATGGTGCCTACGCTCATGCGATGGCGCCGAGCCAGCCGTGCATCGGGAACCCGCCAGATGCCATGCTCATCGGGCTCCACGCGGCGGTAATCCGGGTAGGCGGTCAGCGACAGGCCGCCATGGCGCACAAACCCCAGGGCCCAGGCCCAATCGGCGTCGCTGAGGTCGCGATAGGCCCACGCCCCCCGGACTTCCGCCAGTAACGCCTCGGGGGTAAACCCACCGCCCAGGGCCATGCTCACCAGATGCTGTACGAGAACATCCAGCGGCTTGTGCGGCGATTGCCGCGCTTCGATGCGCCGCTGGGCTATCGCGTCCTGTGCTGCTGCAGCCTCGACCAATTCCAGGCTGTGGGTCGGCACCAGCGTCACCCGCGAGGGCCGCCCCGGCGCATGCCCCGAACGCCCGGCGCGTTGCATCAGGCGCGCCACGCCCTTGGCCGAGCCGATCTGCAGCACCCGCTCCACCGGCAGAAAATCCACCCCCAGGTCCAGGCTGGAGGTGCACACCACCGCCTTGAGCTGACCGTCTTTGAGTGCGCGCTCGACCCAGTCGCGGGTTTCCCGGGACAGTGAGCCATGGTGCAGGGCAATCAAACCGGCCCAATCCGGACGCGCCTCCAGCAGGGCCTGGTACCAGATCTCCGACTGCGCGCGCGTATTGGTGAACACCAGGCAACTGCTGCTGCTTTCGACCTCGGCCACCACTTGCGGCAGCATCTTCAAACCGATATGCCCGGCCCAGGGAAAGCGCTCGGCGACCGGTGGCAGCAAGGTGTCGACCCGCAATTGCTTGGCCGTTTGCCCCTGCACATTGATCCCATCGCCTTGTGGGACCAACACCTCCAAGGCGTGGGACTGGTTACCCAAGGTCGCCGAAATCCCCCACACCATCAGTTCGGGATGCCAACGCCGCAGCCGCGCTAAGGCCAGTTGTAGCTGCACGCCGCGTTTGTTACCGATCAGTTCATGCCATTCATCCACCACCACCATGCGCAGGTGCGCCAGGCTCACTTCGCTGTCGGCGCGGGCGAGCATCAGGGTCAGGCTTTCGGGGGTGGTCACCAGTGCGGTGGGTTGGCGGCGGGTCTGGCGCGCGCGCTCGCTGCTGCTGGTGTCGCCGGTACGCAAGCCGACGCTCCAGGGAATCTGCAGGGCTTCAAGCGGGGCCTCGAGGGCGCGGGCGGTGTCGGCGGCCAGCGCACGCATGGGCGTGATCCACAGTACCGTCAGCGGCTCCGCCGGCGCCTTGCGTTTGCCGGTGGCGGGCGCACGGGTGATGGCGAAACGATTGAGCGCGGCAAACCACAAGGCATAGGTTTTACCCGCGCCGGTGCTGGCATGCAGCAGGCCCGATTGGCCGTTGCGCACCGCGGCCCACACGTCTTTCTGAAAGGCGAACGGTTTCCAGCCCTTGGCGGCAAACCACTGTTTGGCGAAATCGAGGGGTTTTGCCATGCGGCTGCGAACACTCTGGAGGGCCTATTCCACAGACCCTCCAGGTGCTGCAAAGGTTTACTTCAAATTGCCGCTCAGGAACTGCTGCAACCGCTCGCTCTTGGGGTTGCCCAGCACATCCTCTGGCGCGCCTTGCTCCTCCACCAGGCCCTGGTGCAGAAACAGCACCTGGCTCGACACTTTGCGGGCAAAGCTCATCTCGTGGGTCACCATGATCATCGTGCGGCCTTCCTCGGCCAGGCCCTGGATCACCTTCAGCACTTCGCCCACCAGCTCCGGGTCGAGGGCCGAGGTGGGTTCGTCGAACAGCATGACCTCCGGCTCCATGGCCAATGCGCGGGCGATGGCCACCCGCTGCTGCTGGCCGCCGGACAGGAACGCCGGGTATTGATCGGCCACGCGGGCAGGCAAACCCACTTTGTCGAGGTAGCGACGGGCGCGGTCTTCGGCGTCCTTTTTGCTGCAACCCAGCACCCGGCGCGGGGCCATGGTGATGTTTTCCAGCACGCTCATGTGGCTCCACAGGTTGAAGTGCTGGAACACCATCGCCAGGCGGGTGCGCAGGCGTTGCAGCTCGGCGTCGTCGGCCACGCGCATGCCGTGGCGGTCGCTGACCATACGGATCGGCTGGCCGTCGAGGGTCATGGCGCCGTCGTTGGGGGTTTCGAGGAAGTTGATGCAGCGCAAAAAGGTGCTTTTACCCGAGCCGCTGGCGCCGATCAGGCTGATCACGTCACCGGTCTTGGCCTTGAGCGAAACACCTTTGAGCACCTGATTGTCGCCATAGCTTTTATGCAGGCCTTCAACGGTCAATTTGTACATGGGGCGTGCATCCTCAAGGCGAAAGTAGGTAGCCGCTACGGTAGGCCTCGGTGCCGGCGACATGGCCGATGACCATCCCGGCAGTGGCCATGCGGCGTAGCGAACGGGCGTAAAGCAGGCCGGCCTTCTGGCAGTGCACAGGCGTTACGCGGTCGGTAATGGGGTCGATGATTTCGGCGATCAGTTGCCCGGCTTCCAGGTATTCTCCGGGCAGGGCGCTGAACACCAGCAGGCCGCCGACCGGCGTCGCCACGGGTTCGACGCCCGCCAGCGGGGTGGCCGGGTAGGGCAGGTCAGGCAAGGGCGCCGCTTCGCCGCTGATGGCGCCGAAGTGAATCAGGTAGTCGATGATCGCCTGGCAATCGAGGGCTGCCAGGCCATGGTTGACATCCCCCTGGCCGCGCAGCTCGACGGTTACCGAAAAGCTGCCCATGGGGATCGGGAAGCGCGCGCCGAAACGTTGCTGCAATTGCCACCACACCAGCGTGAAACATTCATCGAAGGACTGCCCCCCGGAGTCGGTGGCCAGCAAGTTGGCTTCCGAGCCTATATACCGCGCCAGCGCTTCCACCTGCGGCCAGGCTTCGGGGGTGGTGTACAGGTGAGCCACGGCTTCGAAGTCGCAATGCAGGTCCAGCACCATGTCGGCATCGCAGGCCAGGCGTTGCAGCACCAGGCGCTGGGATTGCAACTGGGTGTCGGCGGTTTGCGCGGCCAGGGCGTTGCTCAGTGCGGTACGGATCAGTTCGAGGTTTTGCTGCGGGTCATCGCCAAGCAGCTCCTCGACCTGATTGCCGACGGTTTCACTGAGGTCGACAAACAGGCGATTGAAGTTCTGCCCGCTCTCCAGCTCGTAGCGGCCCAGCGGGATATCCATTAACACCTGTTCCAGGCCTACCGGGTTGGCAATGGGCACCAGCACGATCTCGCTCAACAACCGCCCGGCCGCCGCCAACTCGGCGAGACGCACCTTGAGGTGCCAAGCCACCAGCATGCCCGGCAGCTCATCGGCATGCAGCGATGACTGGATATAAATCTTGCCTTGGGCCTGCTGCGGGCCGAAGTGAAAACTGTGAATCTGCCGCGCCGTGCCTGGCACTGGCGCGATCAGTTCATGTACCTGATGACGCATACGATCTCCTTAGTGACTCGGCCCGAGAAACGCCAGCCAACGGCGCTCCGCCAGCCGAAACAGACCGACCAGGGCAAAGGTCACGGTCAGGTAGATCAGCGCGGCGATGCCAAATGATTGAAACGTCATGAAGGTAGCCGAGTTGGCGTCCCGTGCCACTTTTAGAATGTCGGGGATCGTCGCGGTAAACGCCACCGTGGTCGAGTGCAGCATCAGGATCACTTCATTGCTGTAGTACGGCAGCGAGCGGCGCAGCGCCGACGGCATGATCACATAGGCGTAGAGCTTCCAGCCGCTGAGCCCGTAAGCCTTGGCCGCCTCGACTTCGCCGTGGGCCATGCTGCGGATGGAACCGGCGAAAATCTCCGTGGTGTAGGCGCAGGTATTGAGCGCGAAGGCCAGGATGGTGCAGTTCATCGCGTCGCGAAAGAACGCATCCAGCAGCGGTTGTTCACGCACCGCAGCGATGCTGTAGATGCCGGTGTAGCAGATCAGCAACTGGATATAGAGCGGCGTGCCACGAAACAGGTAGGTGTAGAACTGCACCGGCCACCGCACCAGGCGGTTGCGCGAAACCCGGGCGATGGACAGCGGGATCGACACCAGGAAGCCGATCACCAGGGCGGCGCTGAGCAGCCACATGGTCATGGCCAGGCCGGTGATGTGCTGGCCGTCGCTATAAAGGAAGGGGCGCCAGTATTCCTGCAAGAGTTCGATCATCGCACTGCCTCCCGGGAGCCTGCCGAGTAGCGACGTTCAAGACGGCGCAGGACAAAGTTGGACGCGCTGGTGATCAACAGGTAGATCAGCGCGGCGAGCACCAGGAAATAGAACAGTTGGTAGGTGCTCTTGCCGGCGTCCTGGGCGGCCTTGACCAGGTCTGCCAGGCCGATGATCGACACCAGCGCGGTGGCCTTGAGCATCACCATCCAATTATTGCCGATGCCAGGCAACGCGAAGCGCATCATTTGCGGGAAGGTCACGTAGCGAAACCGCTGGCCACGCTTGAGCCCATAGGCGGTGGCGGCTTCCAGTTGGCCACGGGGCACGGCGAGGATCGCGCCGCGAAACGTCTCGGTGAAATACGCACCGTAGATAAAGCCCAGGGTGATCACCCCGGCGCTGAATGGGTCGATCTCGATGTACTCCCATTCCATAAAGTCGGTAAGGCCGGTGAGCCAGGTTTGCAGGCTGTAGAAAATCAGCAGCATCAGCACCAGGTCGGGCACACCGCGAATCAACGTGGTGTAGAGCTGGGCGGGGATACGCAGGAAGGGCAGGCTGGAAAGTTTGGCGCTGGCGCCGAGCAGGCCCAGCAACACGCTGACGGCCAGGGACAGTACCGACAACTTGATGGTCATCCAGGTGCCTTGCAGCAACAGCGGGCCGAAACCCTTCAAGCTGAGCGCGCTCAACCCGAGGGTTTGCAACAGTTCTTCGAACATAAATCAGGACCTATGGCGATGGAAAAGCGCCCTTCAAGAGAAGGGCGCTTCGGGCATTACTTGCCGCTGTACAGGTTCAGATCGCCAAAGTGTTTCTTCTGGATGGTGGCGTAGGTGCCATCATCGTGTAACGCTTTGATACCTTTATCCAAAAGGGCCTTCAGTTCAGTGTTACCTTTTTTGATACCGACGGCGGTTTTCGACGGCAGCAATGGGTCATCGATGGCGGCGCTGACTTCGTAACCGGCACCGGCCGGCGACTTCAGGAAGCCCAGTTCGGCTTGCAGCATGTCCTGCACGGACGCGTCGAGGCGGCCGGAGGTCAGGTCAGCGTAAACCTGGTCCTGGTTGGCGTAGGCCTTGGTGGTTACTCCGGCTTTGTCCAGCACAGCCTTGGCGTAGGCCTCCTGGATAGTGCCTTGCTCGTAGCCCACGGTTTTGCCCTTGAGGGACTCAGGGGTAGAGAAACCGGCGCCTTTCTTGAACACCAGCGATGTCGGGCCGGAGAACAGCTCGCTGGAGAAGTCGATGGCCTTCATACGCGCGTCGGTAACGGTCATGGACGAAATCACGCCGTCGAACTTGTTGGCCTTCAGGCCCGGAATCATGCCGTCAAAGTCACTTTCGACCCACTTGCACTTGACCTTCAGCTCGGCGCAGATCGCATTGCCCAGGTCGATATCGAAGCCCACCAGGCTGCCGTCGGCCGCTTTGGATTCAAACGGTGCGTAGGACGGATCGACACCAAAACGCAATTCCTTGTATTCCTTGGCCAAGGCGGAACCAGCGGCCATGCACAGAGCCAGTGCAGAAAGGGTCAGCAATGCTTTTTTCATTATTTAATCCCTGGAAACCAAGATAAGCGCTTGTGGCGCATTTAGGACTGTTACTGAACGGTGTCAGACGGATCACAAGTAGCAATTTCTGCACCATAGTTCCGAATGAGCGTTTTAAAAGGTGAGACGAGGGAAATTTGAGTGTAGGAGATGCCCGAAATTGGGCGCTGAAAAAACAGTGCACCATTTCGAGTCATGTCGAGATTCAAATGTGGGAGGGGGATCTGTGTCAGGTCAGGAGGTCTTGCAGGGTGGCCAAATTGTCCGCTTCCTCCACCGCCTTATCCTGCCGCCAGCGCAACATCCTTGGAAACCGCACCGCAATCCCGCTCTTGTGCCGCTTGGACAGGGCGATCCCCTCGAACCCCAGCTCGAACACCATGCTTGGTGTCACACTGCTGACCGGGCCGAATTTTTCCACGGTGGTTTTGCGCACAATGGCGTCGACCTTGCGCATCTCTGCGTCGGTCAGCCCTGAATAGGCCTTGGCGAACGGCACCAGTGTGCGTTCAGCACCGGCCGGGCCATCCCACACCGCGAAGGTGTAGTCGCTATACAGGCTGGCACGGCGACCGTGGCCGCGTTGGGCGTAGATCAACACCGCGTCGACGCTGAACGGGTCGACTTTCCACTTCCACCACAGGCCCATATCCTTGGTGCGACCCACGCCGTACAGGCCCTGCCGATTTTTCAACATCATGCCTTCCACGCCGAGGCTGCGGGAGGCTTCGCGTTGCTGCGCCAGGTCCTGCCACGTGACACCCGTGAGCAGCGGCGAGGGCAGTAGCGAGGGGTGGTTGCACTGGGCGATGACCCGTTCGAGCTGGGCACGGCGCTCGGCTTGGGGGTGGTTGCGCCAGTCGTCGCCCTGGTACTCCAGCAGGTCGTAGGCGAGGACGGCGACAGGGGCATCCTCAAGGATTTTCTTGCCCAGGGTCTTGCGGCCAATCCGCTGTTGCAGCAGGGCGAAAGGTTGCACCGCGTCTTTCCACACCACGATTTCGCCGTCGATCACCGTACCGTCCGGCAGGCCGTTGACCAGGCTATGGAGTTCGGGGAAACGCTCGGTCACCAGCTCTTCGCCGCGCGACCAGACCCACAACCGGCCCTCACGCTTGACCAGTTGCGCGCGAATGCCATCCCACTTCCATTCCACCTGCCAGTCGGCGGGCGAGCCAAGCAGCGCGTCGAATTGCTCCAGCGGTTGCGACAAGCCGTGAGCGAGAAAAAACGGATAGGGCTGACCGCCACGTTGCGCATGCTCGTCGGATGATTCGGCGGCGATCAGCTTGAGGTAGCCTTCGGCTGTCGGCCGATTCGATAGGTCGGTGTAGCCCACCAGCCGCTGCGCCACCCGCTTGCTGTCCAGGCCAGCCATCGCGGCCAGCGCACGGGTGACCAGCAATTTGGACACGCCGACGCGAAAGCTGCCAGTGATCAACTTGATGCACACCATCAGGCTCGGTTGATCCAGTTGCGCCCACAGCGCGGGCAGTCGCTCGGCCAGCTCCAGGGGGGGCAGGCCGCGCAGCGGCAGGAGCTTTTCCTCTAGCCACAGCGCCAGGCCGTCTTCGGAGGTGTAGGACGCTTCGGGTAAGAGCAGGGAAATGGTTTCGGCCAGGTCGCCCACCGACTGGTAGCTTTCTTCAAACAGCCACGGCTCAATGCCCGCGGCCTCAGTGGCCATGTCTCGCAGCAGGCGCGTTAGCACCAATTGGCGCGGCCGCCCGCCGGAGAGGAAATACACAGCCCAGGCCGCATCCTGCGCCGGGGCTTGCTGGAAATAAGTTTGCAGGGCCGCCAGCTTGGCATTGCTGGACGTGGTGGCGTCGAGGTTGGCGTACAGCTCGGCGAAGGCTTTCATGCCGTGGCCTCCTCTTCGTCATCGCCATATTCGGTGGTGAAACCCTGCGCATCCAGGCCTTTTTCCCGCAGGTGGCGTACCAGCACGCCGACAGAACCGTGGGTGACCATCACCCGTTCGGCGCCGGTTTGCTCGATGGCCCACAGCAGCCCGGGCCAGTCGGCGTGGTCCGACAGCACAAAACCGCGGTCCACGCCACGCCGCCGGCGTGTACCCCGCAGGCGCATCCAGCCGCTGGCGAAGGCATCGCTGTAGTCGCCGAAGCGCTTGATCCAACTGCTGCCGCCCGCCGAGGGTGGCGCGATGATCAGGGCTTGGCGCAACAACGGGTCGGTTTTCTTGAAGTCTCCGGCATACAGCGTGTCGGGGATGTAGATGCCGGCCTCGCGGTACACCCGGTTCAGCGGCTCGACCGCACCGTGGCTGAGGATCGGGCCGATGCTCGCGTCGATGCCATGCAGGATGCGCTGGGCTTTGCCAAAGGAGTAACAGAACAACACGCTGGCTTTGCCGGCGGCGATATTCGCCTGCCACCAGTCGTTGATCCCGGCAAAGATCTGCGCCTGGGGCTGCCAGCGGTAGATCGGCAGGCCGAAGGTGGATTCGGTGATGAATGTGTGACAACGCACCGGTTCAAAGGGCGCGCAGGTGCCGTCCGGCTCTACCTTGTAGTCGCCGGAAGCGACCCAGACTTCGCCTTGATATTCCAGGCGCACCTGGGCCGAACCCAGTACATGTCCGGCGGGATGAAAGCTCAGGGTTACACCGTGGTGGACGAGTTTTTCGCCATAGCCCAGGGTTTGCAGGTTGATGTCCTGGCCCAGGCGCGAGCGCAGGATGCCTTCGCCGGGCGCGGCAGCCAGGTAGTGCCCGTTGCCGGTGCGGGCGTGGTCGCCGTGAGCATGGGTGATGACTGAACGTTCCACCGGGCGCCAGGGATCAATGTAGAAATCACCGGCGGGGCAATAGAGGCCTTCGGGCCGGGCGATGACAAGGTCCATGGGCGTGCCAAGGGCAGTGGGCTTATCAGGTAGGAGGGCGGGGTGTCGATAGAAGTTCTATCGGAATACATGCCGTCTAAATGTGGGAGGGGGCTTGCCCCCGATGGCAGTTTGTCAGTCAGCATATCTGTAGCTGATCCACTGCCATCGGGGGCAAGCCCCCTCCCACATTTTTGACCCGGTTCCTTCAGGTGGAACCAGATTATTTACCCGGAGTCAGGGTCAACCGAGCCTTCCCATACACCTTCTCAAAGTTCTGCGGCTGCATCGGGAAGCTCAGGTATTGCGCCTTGAGCGACGGGTCGATGCCATTGGCATAGTTCGGGCTGGCCGGGTTGCCGGACTGGCCGGTGCCGCCCTGGCCCATCATCGGTTCCACTTGGCCGAAGTCGACGATCATGCGCAGCGCCGGAACCTGGCTGGTGTTGAAATCCTGACCCCAAAGGTAGGGCGCCGGGTTCAAGGTGTTGTGATCGCCACCGGACGCCAGTGGGCCACGAATCACTTGGCCACTGGTGTTTTTCCAGGTGGTGCTGTGCAGCTTGCCCCACTGCCAGGCCTTGTGATCCGCGCCGAGCTGGCTGTCGCCGGCGCTGATTGCAGCGGCCAGGCTGCGGGCGAGGATCGCCGGTTTATCTTCTTTTTGCGCGGTGCGCACGTCATCCCAGAACGGGCTGTCTTCGCGGCCCAGCAAGTGGTCGGCCTGGGCCGCGTAGGACAAGCTGGCGTTGCTGACAAAGGCCTTCCAGGTGGCGCTGGTTTCCGGGCCCAGTTCGTCGAGGAAGATCTGCTTGGTGCTTTCCAGCAGGAACAGCTCGTAGATAGCGGCGTCGGCGGAGGTGGCCGACAGGCGACCGTCGAAGGCCATCAGGCGGCTGAGGGCTTCGCGGGCCTTGGCCTGGTCGGCCGCCGGCAACGCGTCAATCGCCTGTTTCAGCGGCTGGGCCGTGCCCGGCGCCTGGAACATGGTCTTGAGCTTGGCGGCGAAGGTGGTGGTCTGGTCGTACTGCATGGCGATCAGGCTGCGGCTGTCATGCTTGCCGGCATTGGCCAATTGCGCCAGGCGCTCGCTGCGCTCCGGTGCATCCCACGAGTTGGACAATTGCATGCCGTAGCCGCGTGGCGCGGTGCGTTGGTTGGCGGTGCCGATCCAGCCTTGGGCCGGGTCCTGGTCGTACGGGTGCAGCATCGCGTCGGCGTAACCGTCCCAGTCAAAGCGCGCATCCCAGCCCGGCGACGGCAACAGGCCTTCGCCCTCGCGGCGGTTGGGGAAGCGGCCGGTGACCTGCCAGCCGATGCTGCTGGCGTCGGCGAACAGCATGTTCAGGGCAATCGCGCGGATATTGCGGGTCGCGTCCGAAGCCTTGCCGGCGTTTTGCGCACGGGACAGGTCGAAGAACGCGTCCAGGCTCTTGTCGTCTTTGAAGTCGGCGGTTTGCAGGGCCAGGCCCAAGCCGGTGGTGAGCGCCTGGCTGCTGTTGAGCAGGGCGCCATGCCGGGTTTCGTACACCACTTCGCGAATCGAGCGTTGGCCTTTGACGAAGAAGGTTTCGTTACGCACCCCAGCCGGTAGCCATTTGCCGTTGTTCTCGTAGTACAACGCGCTGCCTTGGCGTTTTACCTTCTCCAGGAACAGGTCCTGGGTATCGCCTTTGACCGTGCTCATGCTCCAGGCCACGTTGCCGTTGAAGCCGGACAGCAGGGTCGGCAGGCCCGCGATCGACGCGCCAACCGCCTGGTATTTGGGGGCGCGAATCTGCACGTAGCTCCACGGCGACGGGGCCTGCGGCTGGGCGGCGAGGTCGCCTGCCAGCAGGCTCTTGCCACTGCGGCTGCGTTGCGGGCCGATGGCCCAGTTGCTTGAGGTGGTCACGGCCAGCGCATTGAGGCTGCTGAGTTGCTGGCTGACGGCGTCGAGCCCGGCAAGGCCGGTAATCTGGCCCAGGTTCACGCCCTTGAGTTTTTCGGCTTCGGCCAGCGGGACCGGTTCATCCGGCGCGCTCGGCGTGAGCCAGGCGAGTTTGTCGACCCCGACCTTTTGCGCCAGCACCAGGGAGGATATTTCTTCCTGCAGGTTGGCCGACTCGCTGAAATTCAGCAGGCAGAACAGCAGTGCTGAATCTTCCGGCTTCCAGTACTCGGGCTTGTAGCCGGTCTGGGCCAGGTCCGGCGGCAGCTTGTCGCGGTAGCGGAACAGGTAGGCGTTGACGCCACGGGCATACACTTCAAAGAAGCGCTTGAGGCGCGGCGACGAGGCGTTGTACAGCTCGCCGGCGCTTTTTTTCAGGTTGACCGCCCGCATGAAACGGTCGACATCCAGCACCTCGGGCCCGGACATTTCCGCCAGACGGCCCTGGGCCAACAGGCGCAAGGTGACCATCTGCGTGATGCGGTCGCTGGCGTGTACATAGCCGAGGCTGAACAGCGCGTCGTGGAAGGTGTTGCTTTCGATCAACGGCATGCCCTGGGCATTGCGGCGTACCGACACATTCTGTGCCAGGCCTTTGATCGGCTGCACGCCGGCAACCGGCGGGAGGGTGTCCTGGGTGCTCTGGAGCTGGCAACCGGCCAGGCTTAATGCACTGGCCACTGCCGCGGCAACGCCGAACCGGGGAAGAAAATGTGAGAGGGCTGGCGAGGCCATGGCAAAGCTCCTGCGGGGGGTAGCGTCAGTAAAGGCGCTACGTTAGTGAGCGCGGCGAAACGACGCAAGCGGGAGTTTTGGCAATTGCGTGAGAACTTGAGACTGGCGCAAAACAATGTGGGAGGGGGCTTGCCCCCGATAGCGGTGTGTCAGGCACTGATGCTTTGTCTGAACCACCGCCATCGCAGGCAAGCCAGCTCCCACATTTTGAGCGCGTATGACTTCAGATCAGGCCTTCGGCGGATTCACTTTCTGCACCAGTTCATAAGCCCGAACCGTCGCAGGACGCTCCTTGATGCTATTGAACCAGCGATGCAAGTGGGGAAAATCCTCCAGACGCTGGCTCTGCCACTTGTGGGAAACAATCCAAGGGTAGATCGCCATGTCGGCAATGCTGTAGTCCTCGCCTGCCACGAACGCGCGATCCGCCAGGCGTCGGTCCAGCACGCCGTAGAGGCGGGCGGTTTCGTCCACATAGCGCTTGATCGCGTAGGGGATCTTCTCTGGTGCGAACTGGCTGAAATGGTGGTTTTGCCCGGCCATCGGCCCCAGCCCGCCCATTTGCCAGAACAGCCATTGCAGCGCTTCCTGGCGACCGCGCAGGTCTTTTGGAATGAACTGGCCAGTCTTTTCTGCGAGATACAGCAGGATAGCGCCGGATTCGAACAGCGAAATCGGCGCGCCGCCGTCGGTCGGTTGGTGATCGACGATGGCCGGAATACGGTTGTTGGGAGCGATCTTCAGGAAGTCTGGCTTGAACTGGTCGCCCTGGCCGATGTTGATCGGGTGCACCTCGTAGGGCAGGCCGGCTTCTTCCAGGAACAGCGATACTTTGTGACCGTTAGGGGTAGTCCAGTAATACAGGTCGATCATGAAGCTCTCCAATTGAGCGAATGCCTGTAGGTATAGGTGATGTTCAGCGTACGAAAATTCAATGAAACATTTGTGCATACCCTTAGAAGTGTTTCACACCGGCCCATCCACCAACACCTGCAATGACTGCCGCGAACACCGCTCGATGCGCGCCCGAACGCGATACACCTCGGCAAACAACAGCGGGTTGAGCACGTCATCCGCCGCGCCGCTGGCATACAAGCGGCCCTGACGCAGCACGGCAATATGGTCGGCAAAACGCGCGGCGAGATTGATGTCATGCAGCACCACCACCGCGATCAGGTTGTGCTCTCGCACCAAACCGCGCACGCACGCCATGACTTTCAACTGGTAATTGAGGTCAAGGGCGCTGGTGGGTTCGTCCAGCAGCATGACCTGGGGGCGGCGCGCGATCAGTTGGGCAAGGCTGACCAACTGGCGCTGACCACCGGAAAGGGTGCTCAGCAGTTGATCGGCCAAGTGCTCGATGCCGATGCGCTGCAACGCCTCGAAGGCTTCACGCAGGCAGGCTTCGCTGGACAGCGCAATGCCGTCCACATGGGCCACGCGCAAGGCGGCGATCACGCTTTCCATCACGCTGAGGCTCAGCCCCGGAGGCAGGTTTTGTGGCATGTAAGTGACGCGCCGCGCGCGTTCGGCTACGGACATGGCTGACAGGTCGAGGTCGCCCAAGCGCACAACGCCTTGCATCTTTTCCAGCCCGGCCACGGCACGCAGCAAGGTGGACTTGCCCGCGCCATTCGGGCCGATCAAGGCGGTAAGGCTGCCATGGGGCAGGGTGGGCAGGCTCAGGCCATGCACGATCTGCCGCCGCCCGTAGCTCACATTGGCGTTGTGTACCGACAAACCCGCATTCATAACTGCCTCCCACGCTTGAATACCAACAGCACAAAAATCGGCACGCCCACCAGGGCGGTGACGATGCCCACCGGCACGATCACGCCAGGCATGATCAGCTTGCTGGCGATCGACGACAGCGCCAGCAGCAGCGCGCCGGTCAAGGCGCTGGCGGGCAGCAGGAAGCGTTGGTCTTCGCCGACCAGAATCCGCGCGATATGCGGACCTACCAGGCCGATAAAACCGATGGTGCCTACAAAGGCCACGGCGGTAGCCGACAACAGGCTGATGCGCAGCAGTGAGAAAAACCGCAGGCGTTTCACGTCCACGCCGAAGCTTTGCGCACGGTCCTCGCCCATGCGCAGCAGGGTCAGGCGCGGTGCAGCGGCGAAGGAAAATGGCAGTACCACCGCGACCACCAAGGCCAGGATGCCGAGCTTGTCCCAGTTGGCGCGGGTTACGCTGCCCAGGGTCCAGAACACCAGTTGTTGCAGTACGTCTTCAGTGGCCACCAGTTGCAGCAGGGCCACCACCGCGTTGCAACTGAACACCAGCGCGATACCAAACAGCACCAGGCTTTCAACCCCGGCACCACGCAGCCGCGACATGGCTTGCAGCAAAAATACCGAAGCGGCGGCGAAGATGAACGCCGAGATGGAAATCGCCGTGTTGGCCGACACCCACAACGTGGTCACCGGAAACACGATCACCAGGGACGCGCCCAGCGCCGCCGCCGACGACACGCCCAGGGTGAACGGACTGGCCAGCGGGTTATTGAGGATCGCCTGCATCTCGGCCCCCGCCAGCGACAGCGCGCAGCCCACCAGCACCGCCATCAATGCGTAAGGCAGGCGCACGTTCCAGATGATCACCTGGTCGGTGGCGCTCAGGTGGGACGGGTGCAGGATACCATCGAGCAAGGCCAGCAGGCCCATGCCCGACGGGCCGCAGGCCAGGTCCACCAGCATCGCGCAGACCAGCGCCGTACCGAGCAGGCCCAGCAGCCAGGCCCGCCGCGCCAGCAGGCGGCGATAGCCGTGGGTGGCGCTGGCGAGGTCGAGGGTTTGAGTGGTCATGTGGCTCACACCGTTTCGAAAACAATGAAGATCTGAATGTGGGAGCGGGCTTGCTCGCGAATGCGGTGTATCAGTCGACAGATTCAGTGACTGACACTGCGCATTCGCGAGCAAGCCCGCTCCCACAGGGTTTACCGCGTTTCTACAGCGGGCTTGCTGCTGATCCAATAAGCGCCCTGCAACGGCATGCCCAGGAACTGCTGGTTGATCTGCTCCATGCTCGCCTGCGGGTCGAGCTTGGCGAACAACTGCGGATGCACCCACTTGGCCAGCGCTTCAATCGCCAGCAGGTTGTAGGGCGAGTTGTAGAAGTCATGCCACAGGCCGTGGGAATTGCCCTCGCGGATCGCACGAAGATTGGCGAACTCAGGGCGCGCCAGCACCCGGTCAAACGCTTCACGCGCTTCATCGGTGCTCACGCCTGCACCGAGGATCAACCCCGGCTTGTGGTTACCGGTGGCCACGTACACATCCGGGTCGGCCTTCAACGCGTACTCGACGCTGATATCGCCCAGTGCCCCGGGCACTACATCGGCGGCGATATTGCGCCCGCCGACCAGCTTGATCACTTCACCCATGCCGCTTTTACCCGTGGTGTGCCCCGGCGCTTGCCAGGCACCGGCGAGCAATTCCAGGAACACGCTCGGGCGCGGGCCGGCGGGCAGGGTGGCGACCGCATCGGTGATGACCTTGATGTGCTGGTCATAGAACTCCAGGAACGCCTTGGCCTGGGCTTCCCGGCCCAACGCCTGGCCCAAGGCATTCATGCTGGTGTGGGTGCCCTGCACCGGGTTGATGCGAAAGTCGACAAACAGTACCGGGATGCCGGCCTTGGCCAATACATCGGCGACCGGGCTGTGTTCGGTGGGACCGTGGCCGGAGATGCTGAACACTGCCAGGTCCGGTTTCAGCGAGAGGATTTCCTCGGCGCTTACGCTTTGTTCCGACGCTTGGCCGATCAGCGGGATGTCTTTCACCGTAGGGAATTTCGCCACGTAGGCGTTATAGGTGTGCTGGTCGAGCAACTTCAGGTCGTTCTGCCAGCCGACGATGCGCTGGAACGGCGCGTCCTTGTCGAGCAGGGCAAACGCCGAAATCAGCCGGCCTTCGCCGAGGACCACGCGTTTTACCTCATCTTTCACTTCGACTTTGCGGCCCAACACGTCGGTGACTTCGTGGGCAGCGGCGGTTTCGACGTGGCCGAGGATCAGTGCGGCAAACAGCACACCGAGTTTGAGGGCATTACGCGGTTTGAGCATGGAAAGGACTCCTGGTGAGGAAAAATCAGAATTCATAATCGACGCTGGCGGTGAGGGTGCGCCCGGCACCCGGGATGCCGTAGAGCTGGAAGCCGTCGAGGGAGGCGCCGACCTGGCTGTAATAAAACTTATTGAACACGTTGTTGAGGTTGAGGTTGACCGTGGTGTCCTTGTTCACCTTGTATTGCGCCGCCACGTTGCTCAGCCAGTAGCCGGGGGCTTTTTCGTGGTCGCGGGTGTAGATCGCCGCCACGCCGGACGGGCCGTTGGCGTAGCTGCTGTTGTTGTTCAAGCCGCCGACGTATTTGTTATCGGTGTAGCGGCGCCGGCCGACGTATTGCTCGCCGTAGCTGAGGCTCAGGGCGTCGGTGACGGCGTAGGTGGTCCAGAGGTTGGCGGTCAGGTCGGGGACGTTCTTGGCTTCGGCGCCCTTGTTGATGCCTTTGGTCTGGGTGCTCTTGAGTGCCGAGAAGCCGGTGTAGGCGGTCCAGCGCGGCGTGATATTGCCTTGCAGGCCGAGCTCTACGCCGTCCACGCGCTTGGCGGGCAGGGCGCGCACCGGGGCGGACTCGCCGTCCTGGTATTCCCAGGCGTTATCCAGTTCGGTGCGGAACACCGCCGCCGTGACGTTGAGCATGTCGTGGGCGATGTCCCACTTGGTGCCCAGCTCGTAGGTTTTCGACTTGGCCGGGCTGTAGTTGCTGGTGCTGGCCGCGCCGTAGATCTGGTTATTGGTGGACGCGCCCAGCGCCGACGGTTGCGCCGCCTCGCTGTAGGACACATAGATGCTGCCGGTGGGCAACGGCTTGTACACCGCACCGACACGGCCGCTGACGGCGCCGTCGCTGCTGCTGATAGTGGCCTGGCCGCGCTGGCTGGTTTGTGCGCGCCAGTTGTCGTAACGCAGCGAGCCGAGCACTTGCCATTGCTCGTTGAGGGTCACGGTGTCGCCCAGGTACAGGCCGGCGTTGTCGATCACCGAACGCGGGTCGCCTTCGCCCTTGGTCACGTAGGTGCTGGCGAAGCTATGGCTGGGCTCGTTCATGTCGAACAGCATGTTGGCGGCCGGTACCTCGGCGTTGCGTTTCAAACCGCCGTAGGTCTCGTGGTAGAACTCCAGGCCCGAGACCACCGCGTGCTGCAGGCTGGCGGTGTTGAAGGTGAAGCTGAAGTCGGTCTGGTTATCCAGGATCGTGTAGCGCTTGGACAAACCGAAGTCGCTGCCGCGCAGGATGCCGTAGGCCGTGTTGCTGTTATTCACGTAGTCGGTGTAGGCATTGACCGTGCTGCCCGGCACTTGGCTGATCGGGCCTACGCCGGTGTAGCCTAAGGTCGCACAGCGATTGCCGGTGCAGGTTTTATTGCCGCTGGCGTCGGCAGCGAAAAAGCGCGCCGGGGAGAGCACCGCAAAGTTGTCGCTGCGTTCCCAGCGGGTCTGGTTGCGCAGGTGGGCGTCGTTCCAGTCGAAGTCGTGTTCGATGCGGGCTGTCAGCGAAGTGGTTTGGTTTTCCTGGGTGTAGAGGTCGGAGTCGCCGTACCAGTTCGAGCGCTTCACGCCAGGCATGCGGTCGCCGTTCGTCCCACGCTGAATCGGCACGCCGCCGTCCGGGGTGTTGGTGTCTTTCTGGTAGAAGGTGTCGATAAACACGCGGGTGTCGGTGCCCAAACCGAAGCCGAACGAGGTGGCGATGCCCCAGCGGTCGTAGTCCACGTCGTCGCGTTCGGCCACCTGGTTGTAGTGCTTCATCAGGTTGACGCGTACGGCGGTGGTGTCGTTGATTTGTTTATTCAGGTCGGCGGTAAGGCGGCGGTAGCTGTCGGTGCCGATCCCGGCCGAGACCTTGTTGGCATCGCCCAGGTGCGCTTCCTTGCTGACCAGGTTGACGCTGCCGCCCACCGCGGAAACCCCGGATTCGATGGAGCCGGTGCCCTTGAACACTTCAGCCTGTTGCAGGTTGAAGGTGTCGGTGCGCGTGGACATGCCGGCATCGCGCACGCCGTCGACGGTCAGGCTCTGCTCGGAAGAAAACCCGCGAATCGAGAACAGGTCACCCCAGCCCAGGTTGCCCTCGCCGGACATAAAGGTGATGCCTGGCACGTTGCGCAACACTTCCTGCAAGGTCTGCGCGTTCTGCTCTTTAAGCACCTGCTGCGGCACGATGGTGACGCTTTGCGGGGCGTCCAGCAGTGGCTGGCTGATCTTCGCCGAGGTCACCCGGTCCACCTTGAAGGTGGAGGTGGCTTCACCGTCGACCTTGATTTCCGGCAGGCTCAGTACGGAGCCGTCTGCCGAGGCGGCGGTTGCATCGGCCCAGGCGGTGGGCGCAACGCTGCCGGCGGCGAGCAAACCGAACATCGGCGCCAGGGTGGTGTGCAGCGAATGGCTGCGGGGTGTGGGCAGTGTCATGGGCTGGTTCCGAGTCTAAATTACAATTACTCTCATTTAGGTTCGGTAGTCTAAAGAGCGATTCCGCCTGCCATTCCCCGGCTTTGTATCGCTGATGCGTGATTATGGTTTCCCACAACATTCCATTACATTTGCGTGCACAGCTGGCTGAACTTTCGGCTATCTCCTGCGTTTTGAGTTTTCGGATTGACTGCCCATGGCCAAGCAAGACCACCTCCTTATCGTCGATGACGACCCGCAAATCCGCCAATTGCTTTGTGACTACCTGAGCGATGCCGGTTTCCAGGTGTCCACCGCCGCCGACGGCAAGGAAATGCGCCGCCGCCTGGCGCTGAATGTGATCGACCTGATCGTGCTCGACCTGATGCTGCCCGGCGAAGACGGCCTGAGCCTGTGCCGCGAGCTGCGGGTCAGCTCCAACATCCCGGTGGTGATGTTGACGGCCAAGGGCTCGTTGATCGACCGCATCGTCGGCCTGGAAATCGGCGCTGACGACTACCTGCCCAAGCCCTTCGACCCCCGTGAATTGCTGGTGCGGATCAAAGTGGTGCTGCGCCGGGTGCAGAGTTTCCCCGACCGCGCGCGCCTGGATGAAGCGCCGAGTATTCGCTTTGCCGGTTGGCAACTGGATACCCGCGCGCGGCAATTGCTCTCGCCGGAAGGCGTGGTGGTCAGCCTGGGCAACTCGGATTACCGCGTGCTGCGCCTGCTGTTGCAACACCCCAACCGCCCCTTGAGTCGCGACTTTCTGCTCAACCACGTGTTCGACAAGGACAGCACGCCGTTCGACCGCTCCATCGACGTGTGCGTCAGCCGCTTGCGTTCGCAACTGCCGGCGGGGCTGATCAAGACCGTGCGCAACGAGGGTTACATGCTCACCGCCGATGACGTGGTGCTGGAATCGTGAGACTGCTGCCGCGTTCGCTGTTCGGGCGGCTGGTGCTGATCCTGGTCAGCGGCATGCTGGCGGCCCAGGCGCTGACCAGCAGCATCTGGTATGACCGACGCCATGGCCAGGTGCTGGAAATCCCCGCGCGGTTGATCGCCACGCGCCTGGCGGACGTGGTGCGCCTGGTGCACAGCGACCCGCAGCAGGCCGACCAGTTGATCAAGCTGCTCAACGCGCCGCACTTTCGCCTGACCGTGAGCGATCAGGCCAGCCACACGCCCAGCAGCCTCACCGACAGCGACCGGCCCACCGAACGCCTGATCAAACAGGTGCTGTCGGAAAAAACCGGCTATGCCCAGACCTTGATCCTGCTGCGCCTGTCCCTGGTGGATGGCGAAGGACAGACTGCCGGGCTTTCGACCCTGCTCGGTTCCAAGCCGGTAGTAGGACAATTCCTGATTGATCTGCGCCTACCCGATGGGCGCTGGTTGCAGGTCGACGCCAGTGAAGAGCAGGGCTGGACCAGTACCTCGCCGCTGGACCTGCTGTTCGATTATGTGATGCGTATCTACCTGCTGCGGGTGTTGGTGCTGGTGGTGATTGCCCTGGTGGCGGTGCGCCTGGCCATCCGCCCTCTCAACGCCCTGGCCAAGGCGGCCGAAGCCCTGGGCCAGGATATCCAGCGCCCGCCGTTATCGGTGGATGGCCCCACCGAAGTACGCCGCGCCGCCCAAGCCTTCAATGCCATGCAGCAACGGTTGATCGCCAACATCGCCGAGCGCACGCGTTTTCTTGCGGCGATTTCCCACGACCTGCGTTCACCGATCACACGCCTGCGTCTGCGCACCGAAATGCTCGACGACACCCGCACCAAGGAGCGTTTTCGCAGCGACCTTGAAGAAATGGAACACATGGTGGCCAGCACCCTGGATTTTGTCAGCAGCGGCGAAATCAATGAGGCGCGGCAGAACATCGACATCAACGCCTTGCTGCAAAGCTTGCAGGCGGATCTGCAGGACGTGGGCGAAAACGTGCTGATCGAGGGGCGCGCCAAGCAACCCTTGCCGGGGTACGCCCGCAGCCTCAAGCGGTGCGTGCAGAACCTGCTGGAAAATGCGGTGCGCTATGGCAGTGAAGTGGTGGTGCGGGTCGAGGACCAGGCGGACAGTTTGAACATCGTCATCAGCGACCGTGGCCCGGGGATTCCCCAGGAACAGCTGGAGCAGGTGATGGAGCCGTTCTACCGCGTGGAAGGCTCACGCAATGCCGAGACGGGCGGGTATGGCTTGGGCTTGAGCATTGCGCACACTATTGCGCGGGCGCATGGGGGGCGGTTGAGTTTGAGCAATCGCGAGGGCGGGGGGCTGGAAGCAGTTTTGCATTTCAAGCGCAAAGCCTGAGCTGGCAATACAAAACAAATGTGGGAGGGGGCAAGCCCCCTCCCACATTTAACAGCTAAATCTTCAGTGCGGCTTACGCGCCATGGCACTTCTTGAATTTTTTCTCGCTGCCACATGGGCAAGGATCGTTGCGACCAACGTCCTTCAGGGCATTGCGCACCGGCTCCTGGTGGGCATGGCCGCAGTTCGGGCCGTGGACATGGCCGTGGTCGTGATCATGGTGATCGTGATCGTGGTTGCAGTCAGGACCATGGACATGGGGTTGCTGAGTCATCGATGTCGCTCCGGAATAAAATCGCCGGGGATTATCTCGCCATTGTGGTTCACCTGCACGTCATAACCGATGAATAATCCGGTTTTCAGCTCCCCCTCCAGGCGATAAGGCACGGGCTGGTCGGGTTTTTTCAGCATCTGCACCACATCGCGTATCTGTGGCCAGAGGTTGGTGCGTACGGAAACCCGGAAAAACTTATGGCTGCGTGGCGGCACGGTCAGCCATTCGTTGGATTCGCCTTCGGTGAGCACAAAGTTGCCCAGGGTCACCTTGTAGATCAGGCCACGCACCGTCAGGTCGGCGTCGTCGCGGTTGTCCACGCGAAAGTACAGCTTGAATTTCTGCTCCAGCAACTTGGCCCGCACCACTTCGACTTTTACCAGGGAGACGTGGGGCGGCGGCGCGTCGTCCTCGAACCAGGATGCACAACCGGTCAGGCCGAAGGTTAACGCCAGCATCAAGCTGTATATCCGAAGCATGGCGTTAGTCCTGAGGGGTTAGAGGTAGCTGGAACAGCACTTCTTGAATTTTTGCCCACTGCCGCACAGGCACGCATCATTGCGCCCGGCCTTCACTTCTACGGTCGGGTCGATGAAGTACCAGCGCCCTTCATTCTGTACGAAAGAAGACTGCTCGCGGTGGCTATGTTCGCCAGTGCTGTCATGCCAGCGCGCGGTAA
The DNA here is from genome assembly GCF_002843605.1 of Pseudomonas sp. S09G 359. Lineage (NCBI taxonomy): Bacteria > Pseudomonadati > Pseudomonadota > Gammaproteobacteria > Pseudomonadales > Pseudomonadaceae > Pseudomonas > Pseudomonas sp. S09G 359. The sequence continues at coordinate 1,519,007 of NZ_CP025263.1, forward strand.
AGGTCACAAAGGCGTGTTCCGGCTGGCCGCCGAAGACCTCGGAGCTTTCCACCTCCAGGCCCAGCCAGGTGCTCTGCGCGCTCCACGTGCCAATGGCGTCGCGGTCCAGGCCGGCCTGTTGCGCGGGCAGGGTAGTGGCTACCAGGTAGTCCACCAGGCCCAGCACATAGGCGCTGTAGCGCGAGCGCATCAGGGCGCTGGCGCAGGGTGCCGGATGCCCGGCGTGATAATGGCCGCAGCAGGCATCCAGCAGGTTGCCACTGCCGCAGGGGCAAATGGATGTACTCATCGGGTTACCACCAATACTTTCCGAAGTTTTCCGGGTTGGCCCAGAAGCGGGCGTTGAGCCAGTCCGGTACCTGTTTATAGTCAAGCAGATCGTAGGTAAACAGCGTCATGACCTGCTCTTCGCGCTGGAAGCGCTCGCCCGCCTGCAGGGCCAGGGAAAAGAAGTCGGTCTCCTTCCAGTCGCAGGCGCCCAGGTCCACCAGCACCGCGATGCGGCTGGCGTTGAGGTTGCGAATGCCACCGAGCAGGGTCAGGCCTTGCGGTTTTGACAGGTGCTCCAGGCAGTCCACCACCAGCGCCAGGTCAAAACGTTGGGCGGCGAGGTCTGCAGGCAACGGCCCAGGCGCTGCCACGGACACTTGGGTCTCGGGGTGCGCGTCCTTAAAGGCATCCAGCGCCGGGAACTGGCTGGCACCCAACAGCAGCAGGCGTTTTGGCTGATGCAGGTCGAGCAACGCAGCCAAGGCTTGTTGGGGCGTACGGGAAGAAATACCAGCGGTCATCAGAGATCCTCACATCAGGACCGTAGAGACTAGCGCGGCTGAGCGTGCGGGCCTAGAGCGGGCGCTAGCGAAAAGTCCGACATAAGCGGCCAGCCTCAATGAATACGGGGGTGTGGCGCAGTGGCGCAGATGAAAAGAGCGGTCTTTACTCCACCTGTCGGCCCCCGCCGATCCCCTCAGGAGAAAGCACATGAGCATCATGCGGACAGCTCTACCCTTGGTTCTGCTAACCGGAGTATTGACAGGTTGCGCAGGCTTGCAAAAAACCGATTGGCCCACCTGCGCCGCTGTTGGCGGTGTGACCGGTGCGGCGATCGGTGCCACTGAAAGCTCGGCCTATGCAGGCTATGGCGCGCTGTTGATCGGCGGTATGGCCGGTGCCTATTGCTGGGTGCATGGCGATGGCGACGAAGATGGCGATGGCGTGCCGGACAGCCGCGACAAGTGCCCGGGCACTCCGAAAGGCGTGCAGGTCGACGCCAACGGCTGCCCACCTGCGCCTCCAGCGGCAGTGGTTGAAGAGGTGGTGGTGGTCAAGGAAGAAACCATCGTGATTCGCGATGTGCACTTCCAGTTCGACTCGGCCAAGTTGACGGCAGCGGATAAAACCAAGCTCGACACTGTTGCTACGCGTCTGAAACAAGAGGCCCCGAGCGCCCAACTGCGGGTCAGCGGGCACACCGACAGCGTCGGTGCCGATGCCTACAACCAGAAGCTCTCGGAAAAACGTGCCCACTCGGTCACCGATTACCTGATCGGCGCCGGCGTGCCGCGCAGCAATTTTGTGTCTGTCACCGGTGCGGGCGAAAGCCATCCGGTCGCCGACAACAAAACGGCTGAAGGCCGCGCCCTCAACCGCCGTACGGAAATCCAGATCAACCGCTGACAGCCCTTGCCCCTGTGGGATCCACAGGGGCATTGCCGACGATCGTCGCCTCTCCTGAAGTTTTTTGATCCTTCACTGGCAAAGCGCCTGTAGAAGTCGTTACTGTGCGCTCAAAGAAAAATTTGAAAACACTCAGGAGCCCCATGATGCGTAAGGTTTTTCTGTTGGCCCTGTTGGTCAGCCCCGTTGCCCTGGCCCAGAGCGTCAGTGTTGAAACCAATTCGTTGATGCGCCTGCCCAGCAGCACCAGCGTGTTGCAACTGGAGCGTCTGGAGGTGGCGGACTACGGCACGTTGCTGATTCCGGCGACCATCAGCCAAGTTACCGTGGAGGAGCTGCATCTGGGGCGCGAAGCTCGCATCGCCATTGCTCCCGGCAATACCGCGCTGCAATTGCAGGTACGGCATGCGCAGCTGGAGCATGGCAGCCAGTTCACCTCCCGCGGAGCCCCCGGCACCCACGAAAAACCGGCGAAGGCCGGGCGTGACCTGACCCTGCGGATTAACTCGCTGGCGGCTGAAGAGTTGTCGGTGGATGCGCGTGGCGGCGCCGGTGCCCAAGGGTATGCCGGGCTGGATGGCGCCAACGGCGTGGACCCGGGTTGCACCTGGGGCTCGGCGGGGCGTGGCTTCAATGGCGATAACGGCGGCGACGGCCTGCCGGGCGCTGCGGGTGCGGCCGTGCGGGTAGAGCTGCCGCAGGATTTCCCCGCTGACCATATCAAGGTCTGGGTGGAGGGCGGTGCTGGCGGTTTGGCCGGCACGGCGGGCAAGCCTGGCAAGGGTGGGCAATCCAAGGGCTGCCTGGTGTACCGCGCCGATGGCGGCGAGAAGGGCCGACCAGGGCTGGAAGGTCAGCCGGGGCCGGTTGGGCCTGCGGGAACCGTGACCATTCAGCGCCTTTGAGGTGAAGCTATCGGGGGCAAGCCCCCTTCCACATTTGGAATGCATTCCAAGTGTGGGAAGGGGCTTGCCCCCCGATAGCGGACTAAAGCCCGCCTCAGAACATCGGCCGAGCTGAAGCAATCGCCACCACCACCAGCCCCACGATCAAGTTGATCCCCACCAACTTGCGAATCTGCCCCAGCGCAGCCGCACCCGCCGGCCAATCCTCTGCCGCTACCGCCGCCCGCAGTTGCGGGAACTTCAGCGCCTGGATGCGGATAAACAGCGCCGTCATCACCAGATACAAGCCCATCATCACCTGCACATAACGCGGCGCGGTTTCAAAGCCGTTGAAGCGCAGTTGCAACAGGCCGACGCCGCTGATCGGCAAAATCAGCACCGCGACCCACACCCACACGAAAAAACGTTGAAACACATTCGCCCACAGCTTCAGCCGGGCAGGGCCCTCAAGTGCCGCCATAGCGGCGGGCCGCAGGATCATCCAGGCGAAAAACATACCGCCGACCCATACCAGGGCGGCCAATACATGCAGGGTGTAAGCGAGGCTAAACGCGGTCATTGTGGTACTCCGTTCTGCGCGGGATTAATTAGCGGGGTATGATAGCGGCCGATCCGAACCACTGAAAATTTATCCAGCGTTTTTTGCGCCCGACTATCCATGATCAGCACTGAACTCAAAACCACGATCCAGGGCGCCTATTCGCGTTTTCTCGAAGCCAAGAGCTTGAAACCGCGCTACGGCCAACGCCTGATGATCGCCGAAGTCGCCAAGGTCCTCGGGGATATCGACACTGACGACGAAGGCCGCCGCGAGGGTGAGCCTGCGGTCGTGGCCGTCGAGGCCGGCACCGGTACCGGCAAGACCGTGGCCTACAGCCTGGCCGCGATCCCCACCGCCAAGGCCGCCGGCAAGCGCCTGGTGATCGCCACCGCCACCGTCGCCCTGCAAGAGCAGATCGTCTACAAAGACCTGCCCGACCTGATGCGCAACAGCGGCCTGAACTTCACCTTCGCCCTGGCCAAGGGGCGTGGGCGCTATATGTGCCTGTCCAAGCTCGACGTGCTCTTGCAGGAAGGCCACGCGCAAACCGCCACCGCGTCGCTGTTCGAAGAAGAAGGCTTCAAGATCGAGGTCGATGAAGTCAGCCAGAAGCTGTTTACCAGCATGATCGAGAAGCTCGCCGGCAATAAGTGGGACGGCGACCGCGACAGCTGGCCCACCGCGCTGGAAGATGCCGACTGGGCGCGCCTGACCACTGATCACAGCCAATGCACCAACCGCCATTGCCCCAACTTTGGCCAGTGCGCCTTCTACAAGGCCCGCGAAGGCATGGGCAAGGTCGATGTGATCGTCACCAACCATGACATGGTCCTGGCCGACCTGGCCCTGGGCGGCGGCGCCGTGCTGCCCGACCCGCGTGACACCCTCTACGTGTTCGACGAAGGCCACCACCTGCCGGACAAGGCTATCGGCCACTTCGCCCATTACACGCGCCTGCGTTCCACCGCCGACTGGCTGGAAACCACCGCCAAGAACCTCACCAAATTGCTCGCCCAGCACCCGCTTCCCGGCGATCTGGGCAAGTTGATCGAGCAGGTGCCGGAGCTGGCGCGCGAGATCAAGACCCAGCAGCAATTCATGTTCAGTGCCTGCGAGCAGGTGGCCGACTTCAAGCCCGGCGAAGACGTGGAAGGCCGTGAGCGCCCACGCCACCGCTTTGTCGGCGGGCTGATCCCCGAGCACATGCGCGAAATGGGCATCGAACTGAAGAAGGGCTTTTCGCGCCTGACCGACCTGTTCACCCGCCTCACGGATTTGCTCAAGGAAGGCATGGATGGCGAGGTCAATATCGGCATCGCCAGCAACCAGGCCGAGGAGTGGTACCCGCTGTTCGGCAGCCTGTTGTCGCGTTCCCAGGGCAACTGGGAGCTGTGGACCGCCTTTACCGTCGAAGACCCGGAAGACAACCCGCCCATGGCTCGCTGGCTGACCCTGTCGGAAAGCGGTGCGCTGTTTGATATCGAGGTGAACGCCAGCCCTATCCTTGCCGCCGAAATGCTGCGGCGCAACCTGTGGAACGTGGCCTATGGCTGCCTGGTCACGTCGGCCACGCTGACGGCCCTGGGCACCTTCGACCGTTTCCGCATGCGTGCAGGCCTGCCGAAAAAAGCCGTGACGGCGGTGGTGCCGAGCCCGTTCCATCACGCCGATGCGGGTGTGCTGCGGGTGCCGGACCTCAAGGCCGACCCACGGGACGCGCCGGCGCACACCGCCGCTATCATCCGCGACCTGCCGGGGCTGGTGGAAGGTTCGCGCGGCACCCTGGTGTTGTTCTCGTCGCGCAAGCAGATGCAGGATGTGTTCGACGGCCTCGACCGTGACTGGCGCAAGCAAGTGTTTATCCAGGGCAACCTGTCCAAGCAGGAAACCCTCAACAAGCACAAGGCGCGGGTAGATGGTGGGGACTCCAGCGTGCTGTTCGGCCTGGCGAGTTTTGCCGAAGGCGTGGACTTGCCCGGTGCCTATTGCGAGCACGTGGTGATCGCCAAGATCCCGTTCTCGGTGCCGGATGATCCGGTCGAGGCCGCGCTGGCCGAGTGGATCGAGGCGCGCGGCGGTAACCCGTTCATGGAGATCTCGGTGCCGGATGCGTCCCTGAAACTGGTGCAGGCCTGCGGGCGTTTGCTGCGTACCGAGGAAGATCGGGGCACCATCACGCTGCTCGATCGCCGCCTGGTTACCCAGCGCTATGGCAAAGCCATCCTGAATGCGCTGCCGCCTTTCCGGCGCGAAATTTCTTAAGCCACCGTGGGCGAATTCGCCCACTTCGTGGTCTATCTCACTACGTTATGTCATCAGGCCATTCACCGGCCGTTTGGGAGAACCTTGTTCGTATGATTCGCACGCTGCCCGCCCTTTTTGCCCTGCTGTTTACCGCGCCCTTGATGGCCGCGCCCGCCGGGCAACAGACACTGTTCAACTTCGTCCGGCCGGCCGACGTGGTCAAGGTGGCGACCCAGGACGCCAGCCTGCCGCAATACAACGCCGAGCAAACCCCTGAAGGCGAGGTGCTGCGCCGTATCACGTTCAACCCGGCCGCCGAGCCGAGCCTGGTGCTCAGCCCGCAGACCGGCACGTGGGACTGGTCGCAGTCCAGCGCCATGAGCCTGCGTATCCAAAGTGCCATGGACTGGGCCCTGACCCTCTACGTGAAAGTGCAGAGCACGGACGGCAAAACCCTGGTCAGCCGCATCGATCTGCCCGCCGGCCCGGCCCAGACGTTGCTGATCCCGCTGCAAGCCAATTCGCCGTTGAGCCAGGGCATGAAGGCCGGCCCGCCGATGCCGATCACCGTGGACGGCCAGCGCGTATTGCTCGCCGCCAGCGCCGGCGAGATCGACCGCAGCCAGGTGGCGTCCGTAACCCTGTCGATGATCAAGCCCAATGCTGCCCAGAGCATCCTGCTGGAGCGCTTTGGCGTGCAGGACAGTGAGCCGGTAATGAAGGCGGCCTACAGCGAGCTGGTGGATGCCTACGGTCAGTCCACTCGCGCACGCTGGCCGGAGAAGGTCAGCAGCGACGAGCAGCTCAAGGCCGCTGCCGCCAAAGAGCAGCAACAGCTCAAGGGCTGGCTGGCCGAACGCGATAAATCGGCCCTGGACCAATACGGCGGCTGGAACAAAGGCCCGGCATTCAAGGCCAGCGGCTTTTTCCACACCGAGAAGCGCGACGGTCGCTGGTACCTGGTGACGCCGGAAGGCCACCCGTTCTATTCCCTGGGCGTCAATACCGTGGCCCCGGACAACAACCAGACCTACGTGGCCGGCCGTGAATGGATGTTTGCCGCGTTGCCCAAGGCCGGCGAGCCCTTCGACAAGTACTACGGCAGCAGCGACAACCGTACCGGCAACGGCGCGGGTGAGGGGCGCGGCTTTGGTGCCGGGCGTTGGTATGACTTCTATGGTGCCAACTTGCAGCGCACCTACGGCGGCGACGGGTTTGACCCGCAGCGCTGGGCCAGTCACACCCTCGACCGCCTGCAAGCCTGGGGTTTCAACACCGTGGGCAACTGGAGCGAGCCGGACTTGGCCCGCGCCGACCGCGTGCCGTACACCCTGCCGCTGTCGATCGTGGGTGACTACGCCAGCATCAGCACCGGCACCGACTGGTGGGGCGGCATGCCCGACCCGTTCGACCCGCGCTTCGCCATGGCCACCGAGCGCGCCGTGGCCATTGCCGCGCGCGATCACCGCGATGACCCGTGGCTGATCGGCTTCTTTGCCGATAACGAGCTGGCCTGGGCGGGCCCCGGCGATGACCCGAAATCCCGTTACGCGCTGGCCTACGGCACATTGCGCATGACCACCGACGTACCGGCCAAGCGCGCGTTTCTCAAGCAATTGCGCGACAAGTACCGTAACGAAGAAGGCCTGTCGAAGGCCTGGGGCATCCACCTGGCAGGCTGGGAACTGATGGAAGACCCGGGCTTCGAACCGCCGATGCCGAGCCCCGAGCACCCGGAAATCGAAGCCGACTTCAAATACTTCCAGAAGACCTTCGCCGATGCCTACTTCAAGACCATTTCCGATTCGTTGAAGTGGCACGCGCCCAACCAGTTGCTGCTGGGCGGTCGCTATGCCGTGAGCACGCCGGAAGCCGTGGCGTCCTGCGCGCAGTATTGCGATGTGCTGAGCTTCAACATGTACACCCTCAAACCCCAGGACGGTTACGACTTCGCTGCCCTGCGTGCACTGGACAAACCGGTGCTGATCACCGAATTCAACTTCGGCTCGGCCGACCGTGGCCCGTTCTGGGGCGGTGTGACGCAGTTGGCCCGCGAGGAAGATCGCGGTGCGGCCTACGGAAACTTCCTCAAGCAGGCCATGGCCGAACCGTCGATTGTCGGCGTGCATTGGTTCCAGTACCTGGACCAGCCGGTCACCGGTCGGTTGCTGGACGGTGAAAACGGCCACTTCGGCCTGGTCGGCATCACCGATGTACCTTTCCAGGGCTTTGTCGAGAGCGTGCGTAAAAGCAACCTGGCAGCGATCGACCAGTTGGGCAAGGAGGCGCAAAAGGCCAAGGCTGCCAATGCCGTGCATGAAAGCGAAGGCGGCCGTGCCGGGCAAGCGGGCAAAGGCCCGGGGCAGGGCGCCGGGCATGCGGGCGGGCACTCCGGGAATGGCCACTGATTGAGTGCTGACGGGTTCACAAAACCTACAAGGGCTGGAACAATGCCGGCCACTTCCTACAGTGTTTTCCGAGGGCGCGCAGGTGCAGATTCAGGGTCATTACGAACTTCAGTTCGAAGCGGTACGTGAAGCGTTCGCCGCTTTATTCGATGACCCACAGGAGCGCGGCGCCGGGCTGTGTATCCAGATCGGCGGTGAAACCGTGGTCGACCTGTGGGCCGGCACCGCCGACAAGGACGGCGCCGAGGCCTGGCACAGCGATACCATCGTCAACCTGTTCTCCTGCACCAAGACCTTCACCGCCGTCACCGCCTTGCAACTGGTGGCCGAAGGCAAATTGCAACTGGATGCGCCGGTGGCCAACTACTGGCCTGAATTCGCCGCCGCCGGCAAGGAAACCATCACCCTGCGCCAGTTGCTCTGCCATCAGGCCGGGTTGCCGGCGATCCGCGAGATGCTGCCCACCGAAGCCCTGTACGACTGGCAATTGATGGTCGACACCCTGGCGGCCGAAGCGCCGTGGTGGACGCCGGGCCAAGGCCATGGTTACGAGGCGATCACCTACGGGTGGCTGGTCGGTGAGCTGTTGCGCCGCGCCGATGGGCGCGGGCCGGGGGAGTCCATCGTGGCGCGGGTGGCTCGGCCGTTGGGGCTGGACTTCCATGTGGGCCTGGCCGACGCAGAGTTTTATCGCGTTGCACATATAGCGCGCAGCAAAGGCAATATGGGCGATGAAGCCGCACAACGTTTACTGCAAGTAATGATGCGTGAACCGGCGGCCATGACTACACGGGCATTTGCCAACCCCCCGTCTATTCTGACCAGTACTAATAAACCCGAATGGCGGCGCATGCAGCAGCCGGCGGCAAATGGTCACGGTAATGCGCGCAGCCTGGCGGGTTTTTATAGTGGTTTGTTGGACGGTAGTTTGCTCGAAGCCGACATGCTCGAACAATTGACCCGCGAACACAGTATCGGGCCGGATAAAACATTATTGACACAAACTCGCTTCGGCCTGGGCTGCATGTTGGATCAACCGCAGTTGCCCAATGCCACGTTCGGCCTTGGCCCGCGTGCATTTGGGCATCCCGGCGCAGGCGGTTCGGTGGGGTTTGCCGACCCGGAACATGATGTAGCGTTCGGTTTCGTGACTAATACACTGGGGCCCTATGTACTTATGGACCCACGGGCACAGAAGTTGGTCGGAATATTGGCCGGTTGTCTGTAAATCCCTTGCTGTTTCACGTTTTTTTGTTACAAAGGCAAGTATAAGAAGGCGCTGAACGAAAATGATGTAACTCTGATGTTCTGTAAGCGTCTGTTTAATGGGTCATCCAGGCCCCCGTTTCTTTTCTCATTTTGTGGATATCTCATGTTATCGAACAAGTCCTTGGCACTGGCGCTGTGCCTCACTATTACCGGTTGCGCACAAACTCCGCAAAATGATGCCGAGGGTGGACATTGGTGGTCATTTGGTTCGGATAAAGCCGCTACCAAGGACGCCGTCGCCCAAACTGACGCCAAGCCGGATGCCAAACCTGCTGCTGGCGCCAAGCCTGTCGCACCGGTAGCCGCCGCTGCCGCACCTGCCGCACCTGCTGCCGCTGCACCAGCACCCGCTGCCAAGGCCGACACCGGCTCCAGCTGGTGGCCATTCGGTTCCAAGAGCGCCGAAGCCAAGGCCGCTGATGCCAAGGCCGACCTGAAAGCCGACCTCAAGGCGGCTGAACCGGCCCCTGCGGTCGCCAAGACCGACACCGAAACCCACTGGTGGTGGCCGTTCGAAAGCAAACCCAAGCCATTGGCCAAGGTCGACGTGACCAACGTGCCGATGCCTGACCCGAAAATCACCCAGGCCTGGCTGGACGACTATGAGCCGCGCCTGCGCGCCGCCATCAAGGACAGCAACCTGCAACTGGAGCGTCGCGACAACGTTCTGGTGGTGATTGCACCGGTAGATGGTTCCTACAACCCGAAGCGCCCAGCGATGCTGCTGCCGGTTACCCTCGGCCCGTTCACCCGCGTCGCCAAGGCGGTTGAAGCCGATCCGAAGACCGCCGTACTGGTGTTGGGCCACGTTGATGCCACCGGCACCGCCCCGGCCAGCCAGGCATTGAGCAAGGAGCGCGCGCAGTCCATCGCTTCGATCTTCAGCCTCAGCGGCCTGAAGCAGGACCGCCTGATGCTGCGCGGCATGGGCGACCTTATGCCGCGTGCCGCCAACGACAGCTCGCAGGGCCGTGCGCTGAACCGTCGCATGGAAATTATGTTCACTCAGCGTACAACTATGTTGGCGTTGCTGAGCAAATACCAGTCGGGCAAGACCCCGCCTGCAGCTGAGATGGTTGCCGTACAGGACGTTCCTGCTCCAGCACCGGCTGCAAAAGCACCGGCGAAAAAAGCCCCGGCCGCCAAGAAAGCCGCTGCCAAACCCGCGGCCAAAAAGGCTCCGGCCAAGCCCGCTGCGAAGAAGCCGGCCCCGGCCAAAGCCAAGGCCGCTGCACCGGCTGCGCCCGACCAGGCGAAAAACTGATCCGTTGAACCAGAAGGATAACGCTGCATGACCCAGGCACTGGCCGATATGCGCCGTGACTACACACGGGATGGTTTGAGCGAGGCCCAGGCCCCGGGCGAACCGTTTGCGTTGTTCCATCAGTGGTTTGGCGATGCGGTGAAGACCGAGCAGCCACCGGTGGAGGCCAATGCCATGACCCTGGCCACAGTCGACCAGGAAGGTCGCCCGCACTGCCGCATCCTGTTGCTCAAGGGCCTGGATGCGCAGGGTTTTACCTTCTTTACCAACTATCAGAGCGCCAAGGGCGAACAGCTCGCGGCGCGGCCGTTTGCGGCCATGACTTTCTTCTGGCCAACCCTGGAGCGCCAAGTGCGCATCGAAGGGCGGGTGGTCAAGGTCACGCCGCAGGAGTCGGACGCTTACTACCAGGTGCGCCCGCTGGGCAGCCGCCTCGGTGCCTGGGCATCTCCGCAGAGTCAGGTCATTCGTGACCGTGACGAACTGCAGGCGCTGCTCAAGGCTACCGAACAGCGGTTCAGCGACACCCAGCCCGACTGCCCCGAGCATTGGGGCGGTTATCGCTTGCTGCCCGAGCGTATCGAGTTTTGGCAAGGCCGCGCCAGCCGCCTGCATGATCGCCTCAACTATCGTTTGCAGGCGGGCGAATGGACCCGCGAGCGCCTGGCGCCCTGAGCGCCACCTTTCGTCACCTCACCTGAATGTTGTTCGCTGCGCCGACGTCTCTATCGGAGAGGCTTCGGTCGCACGCGGCGATACCGCTATAATGACCAAACCATTGCGACATCTCTTGGCACACATGCTGAGCTACCATTTGTCGAGTTTTCGGGATCAGGCAGTCTGTACTCAGGCTGAATGAAAGCAACTTTCTGCCGGGCTTGCCGTGACAGGCGCCAAGCTGCAGCGTTTAATGAACACCTGTCCTTTGGAGTTGATGCTATGCGTAAGTCCGTTTTACTGGTTGCCTGCTTTACCACCCTGTCGTTGCTGTTGGGTGGCTGCGCCTCGAGTCTGACCGGCGACTCGTACTCCCGTGACGAGGCGCGTCGCGTACAGACCGTTCGCATGGGGACCATCGAATCCCTGCGTCCGGTGAAAATCGAAGGTACCAAGACCCCAATCGGCGGCGCTGCCGGCGCAGTCATCGGCGGTGTTGGCGGCAGCGCCATCGGCGGTGGCCGCGGCAGCATCGTGACGGCCGTGATCGGCGCCGTCGCCGGCGGCCTGCTGGGCTCGGCCACCGAAGAAGGGCTGACCCGCACCCAGGGCGTGGAAATCACCGTTCGCGAAGACGACGGCAGCATGCGCGCCTACGTGCAGGCCGTGCAGGAAAATGAAATCTTCCGCATCGGCGACCGCGTGCGCATCATGACCGTTGATGGCACCAGCCGCGTCACGCGTTAAGCAGCAAGCCGCAGATAACGAAAAACCCCCAGCCGGATGACCGGTTGGGGGTTTTTTGTGGGCAATAAAAAACCGCCTTAGTAGGGCGGTTTTTTTTTGCAAACCCACCTGTTGGCTGGGGTTGCGACTTCAAAGATGCATTGACCTGCCTTCAAATATTACCTCTGGTCACATCGTCATGCAAGGTTCAACGACGGTCGGCACCGGTCACCTTTGACGCTGTTCCATATTCGCTTTCTGCTGCAAAAATTTGCAATAGATCACTTATCCAATACTGGATATTTGACCACCTTCTGTCACACCTTGACCCCGGATTTTAGTTAGGCTTCTCTCTGTTATACATAAGTCGCTTTGAGGTAAGTCGGGTACGCGCGCGAATTTTTGGAGCGACCGCCACGGGCTAGTAATCCGTGCCGGATTCATGCGGAAGCCCATCAACCCGGCCGCCTCAAAGATGCATTGACCTGCATCCAAAGGCTCACATGTTCCGGTAAGTGTGCTGGAGGTAAGGCCCAACTCACGGAGGGCCGAGTATGTCTAAGTTTGCACGACGTATGTGGAACCTCGTAGTGAATGCCCTGCATGTTTATCATGTATGGGTATTCCTACGGGACAGCTTCGATGACCTTTAAGGTCTGAGAAGTGAAGCCGCCTCGGTTTAAACCGAGGCGGCTTTTTAGTTTTTGACTGTCACTTCAAAGCTTACAGTACGGCCTTCTTACGACTCGCCATCGCCGTCACCGCATACCCGATGCACGCCGCCAATATCGACCCGGTCAGAATCCCCATGCGGTCCTCACCGGCAAATTCGCTGGCGCCCGGTACAAACGCCAGGGAACCGACGAACAGGCTCATGGTAAAGCCGATGCCGCACAGAATCGCCACGCCGAACACCTGGCCCCAGTTGGCGCCGGCGGGCAGGGCGGCGAGGCCGGTCTTGATGGCCAGCCAGGTGAGGCCGAATACGCCGACGGTCTTGCCGATCAGCAGGCCCGCGGCGATGCCCATGGGCACGTGGTGGGTGAAGCTTTCCAGGCTGACGCCGGTCAGTGAAACGCCGGCGTTGGCAAAGGCGAACAGCGGCAGGATGCCGTAGGCGACCCACGGGTGCAGCGCGTGCTCCAGGGTCAGCAGTGGCGACGGCTCGGCGTTCTTGGTGCGCATCGGGATGCAGAACGCCAGGGTTACGCCGGCCAGGGTGGCGTGAACACCACTCTTGAGTACGCACACCCACAGGATCAAGCCAATGATCAGGTACGGCCCGAGCTTGATCACCCCCAGCCGGTTCATCGCGATCAAGGCCACCAGGCACGCGCCTGCACCCGCCAGCGCGGCACCGGACAGGTCGGCGGAATAGAACACGGCGATGACGATGATCGCGCCCAGGTCGTCAATGATCGCCAGGGTCATCAGGAACAACTTCAATGAGACTGGCACCCGCTTGCCCAGCAGTGCCAGCACGCCGAGCGCAAAGGCAATGTCGGTGGCCATGGGGATCGCCCAGCCGGACAGCGCGGCGGGGTAATCCTTGTTGATCGCCCAATAGATCAGCGCCGGTACGACCATGCCGCCGATGGCCGCTGCACCCGGCAGCACCACTTGCGACGGCTTGGACAGGTGGCCGTCGAGCAACTCACGCTTGACCTCCAGGCCGATCAGCAGGAAAAACAACGCCATCAAGCCATCATTGATCCACAACAGCGCCGGCTTGGCGATTTTCAGCGCGCCAATCTGCGCCACTACCGGCACATCGAGAAACGCGCCATACAGGTGTGACAAGGGTGAATTATTGATGATCAGGGCCAGGGCGGCAGCGGCGATCAATAACAGACCGCTGGCGGCTTCCAGCTGGAAGAAACGGGTGAAAGTGCTACGCAGAGGCAAGGGCTGCTCTCCAATCCAGGTTCAATAGGTGGCTACCCTAACCCGTACCGTTAGTTGTTAAAACAAAAGTTATATTCTTATTTGTTATAAGCGACGGGCTTGGGCGGTGATGTCTCCAAGACTAGCAATTGTGTGACCAATTGAGTCGTTACTGTATCTGTGTGGTATCTAGGAAACCCCCTAAAATTGGGGCTGAAACCCTTAGAGAAACCCTCCATGAGCGACCACCGTCCCTGGGCCCGCGAAGCCATTCGCATCATCGAAGCCGACTTCCAGCGCAGCGCCGACACCCACCTGATTCCCTTGCCGCTGCCGGGGTTGCCGGGTATCGCTTTATATTTCAAGGACGAGTCCAGCCACCCTACCGGCAGCCTCAAGCACCGGTTGGCGCGCTCGTTGTTTCTGTATGCGCTGTGTAATGGCTGGCTCAAGCCGGGCGCACCGGTGATTGAAGCATCCAGCGGCTCCACGGCGATTTCCGAAGCCTACTTTGCCCGCCTGCTCGGCTTGCCGTTTATTGCGGTGATGCCGGCGACCACCTCCCAGGAGAAGATCGCGCAGATTGCCTTCTATGGCGGCAAAAGCCACCTGGTGCAGGATCCGACGCAGATCTACGCCGAATCCGAGCGCCTGGCCCAGGAAAGCGGTGGGCACTTCATGGACCAGTTCACCTACGCCGAACGCGCCACCGACTGGCGGGCCAACAATAATATTGCCGAGTCGATCTTCCAGCAGATGCGCTTCGAGCAACATCCCGAACCGAGCTGGTTGATTTCCAGCCCCGGCACCGGTGGTACCACCGCGACTCTGGGGCGATATGTGCGTTATCGCCAGCACGCTACGCGGGTGTTGTGTGCCGATGCCGAGCGCTCAGTGTTTTTCGATTTCTACCAGAGTGGCGATGCCAGCTTGCGCCTGGACTGCGGTTCACGGATCGAAGGCATTGGCCGGCCACGGGTTGAGGCGTCGTTTCTGCCCAAGGTGATTGATGCGATGGTCAAGGTGCCGGATGCATTGTCGTTGGCGGCCATGCATTACCTGGCTGAGCGGTTGGGGCGGCGGGTCGGCGGTTCCAGCGGGACCAACCTGATCGGCGCGCTGGTGGCGGCGCAGCAGATGAAGTCAGCGGGGGAGTCGGGCTCGATCGTGGCGATCTTGTGTGATGGGGGCGAGCGGTATGCCACCACCTATTACGATCAGGCGTGGCTGGCGGGGCAGGGGTATGCGTTGGAGGGGCTGATCGCGGCCGTTGCGGCCAGTGTGGAGCGGGGCGAGCCGTTGCCGCAGAGCATCCTGCGCGCCAATATCTGAAGTTGTGTATTCCAGATGTGGAAGGGGGGGCTTGCCCCCGATAGCAGAATGTCAGTCACTGCATAGGGTGACTGACCCATCGCTATCGGGGGCAAGCCCCCTCCTACATTTAAACAGCGGTGTTGTCAGGCTTCGATGCCGAGCATATCCCGCGCCAACGCCTCGGCAATCCGAATCCCGTCAACACCCGCCGACAGAATCCCGCCGGCGTAACCTGCGCCTTCACCGGCCGGGAACAGGCCTTTCACGTTCAAGCTCTGCATCGATTCGTTACGGGTAATCCGCAGCGGCGACGACGTGCGCGTCTCGATGCCGGTCAATACTGCATCGTGCAGTGAGTAACCCTTGATCTGCTTCTCGAACGCCGGCAGTGCTTCACGAATGGCCTCGATGGCGAAGTCCGGTAAGGCCAGGGCCAGGTCACCCAGGGACACCCCCGGCTTGTAGGACGGTTCCACACTGCCGATGGCCGTGGACGGTTTGCCGGCGATGAAATCACCCACCAACTGCGCCGGAGCCTCGTAGTTGCTGCCGCCGAGGATGTAGGCGTGGGACTCAAGGCGTTCCTGCAGCTCGATGCCGGCCAGCGGGCCACCCGGGTAATCCACTTCGGGGGTAATGCCGACAACGATGCCGGAGTTGGCATTACGCTCGTTTCGCGAGTACTGGCTCATGCCGTTGGTGACCACACGGTTCGGCTCCGACGTCGCCGCCACCACGGTGCCGCCCGGGCACATGCAGAAGCTGTAGACCGAGCGGCCGTTCTTGGCGTGGTGCACCAATTTGTAGTCGGCGGCGCCGAGCTTCGGGTGCCCGGCGTATTTGCCCAGGCGCGCGGCGTCGATCAGCGATTGTGGGTGCTCGATCCGGAAGCCCACCGAGAACGGCTTGGCTTCCATGTACACGCCACGCCCGTGGAGCATGCGGAACGTGTCGCGGGCGCTGTGGCCCAGGGCCAGGATCACGTGCTTGGAGAGGATCTGCTCGCCGCCGTCGACCACCACGCCGTTCAACTGGCCGTCGTCGATCAGCACGTCGGTGACGCGCTGCTCGAAGCGCACTTCACCGCCGAGGGCGATGATCTGCTCGCGCATATTTTCCACTACGCCGGTGAGGCGGAAGGTACCGATGTGCGGTTTGCTGACGTAGAGGATCTCTTCCGGCGCGCCGGCCTTGACGAACTCGTGCAGCACTTTGCGGCCGTGGAATTTCGGGTCCTTGATCTGGCTGTAGAGCTTGCCGTCGGAGAACGTCCCCGCGCCGCCTTCACCGAATTGCACGTTGGACTCGGGGTTGAGCACGCTTTTACGCCACAGGCCCCAGGTGTCCTTCGTACGCTGGCGCACTTCCTTGCCGCGTTCGAGGATGATCGGCTTGAAGCCCATCTGCGCCAGCAGCAGCCCGGCGAAGATGCCGCACGGGCCGAAACCGACGACGATGGGGCGTTCGGTCAAGCCTTCCGGCGCCTGGCCGACCACCTTGTAGCTCACGTCCGGCGCCGGGTTGATGTTGCGATCGTCGGCGAACTTGAGCAGCAGGGCCGCCTCACCCTTCACGTTCAGGTCGATGGTGTAGATGAAGCACAGCTCCGACGATTTCTTGCGGGCGTCGTAGCTGCGTTTGAACAGGGTGAAATCGAGCAGGTCATCACTGGCGATGCCCAGGCGCTGCACGATGGCAGGGCGCAGGTCTTCTTCGGGATGGTCGATGGGCAGCTTGAGTTCGGTGATTCGTAACATGACGGGATCCGGTAGGCGGCGGACAAAAAGGCCGGCTGTTTTGCAAACCGGCGATTATAAGCCCCAATGGCGGTTTTCCGACATGTTAAAACAGCGCAGGGCTGAATCAATCGTCGCGTGAGCCGCCGAAAGACGCGCAACCCCGCTGTACCTGCCCGTTAACGCGCAGCTCGGCGGTCATGTGCTGCAGACTGCCGCTGGCGCTGTCGATGCAGCGTTGCGGGGCTACCCACAGTTCGACGTGCTGGCCATTCGCCTCGGTCATCAGGTTGAAACGGCCGTCGCCCATTTGCTCTTCCACATAGGGCACCGCCAATGGCGGCTGGCCTTCACGCTCCAGGACCATGCCCTTGGCCGTGACATTCATCACCCAAGTCGGCTTGTGGCCATTGGCGCGCAGGATCATGCGCTTGAAATCCGGGTCGTCGCAGGCCGCAGTGGTACGTTCGACGCGGTACAGCTGTTGCAGGTCGACGCTGCCCTGGGTGCCGCTGGCGACGCCGGAGAACTTGCCACGCAAGTCGACGAACAGTGCGCCCTGCTGGCCGGCGAGGGAGGCCGCTTCCTGCAGGATGCTGGTGCCACCGGTGTCATTGACCACGTAATTGCGTTTATCGCCGCACGGCTGGAACAGCAGCTTGCCACCGACCGCCGTGAGCTCACCCTGCATGCGGGTCAGCCCGGCCAGCGACGGCTTGGCCGGCTCGCTTTCGAACATCTGGCAGGCGGCGAACAGGGGAAGCAAGGCAAACAGGGCAAGGGTACGGGCAGCGCGCATTATCGGGTCTCCAGACAAGTGCCGCCACGTTACGCAGGCTTACGCTGCATCACAACCCTGCTCGCCTGCTTCAGGCAATTCTTACAGGCAAAACACTCAACCTACGATAAAGGTCTGACCGGTCTGCAGGCCTTCCACACTTTTGGCGTAGGCCAGCGCCACGTCGGCGCCTGTGGCTGGCTTGTAGCCGCGGAAGTAGGGCGCGTAACTGCCCATGGCTTCCAGCAGCACGGTGGGGCTCACCGAGTTGATGCGCAGGCCGCGTGGCAATTCGATCGCAGCGGCTTTGACGAAGGCATCCAGTGCCCCATTGACCAGTGCGGCCGAGGCGCCGGTACGGATCGGGTCACGGTTGAGAATGCCGCTGGTGAAGGTGAACGAGGCGCCATCGTTGGCGTACTCGCGGCCGATCAGCAGCAGGTTGACCTGGCCCATGAGCTTGTCACGCAGGCCCAGTTCAAAGTCGCTGTCGCTCATGTCACCCAGTGCTACGAAATTCACGCTGCCTGCCGCGCAGACCAGCGCGTCGAACTTGCCGGTCTGTTCGAACAGTGCGCGGATCGAAGCGCTGTCGCTGATATCCACCTGGAAGTCGCCGCTGCTGCGGCCGATGCTGATCACGTCGTGACGTTGGGCCAGTTCCGCCTTGACCGCCGAGCCGACGGTGCCGTTGGCGCCAATCAATAGGATTTTCATGGTGCTGTTCCTCCAGGGGGTAAGTGAAGGTTCAGTCTAGAGTGGCTTTTTAAGTGGATAAACGTGCTAATAGGCAACCTTTGGTTTTCTATTGGAAACAATCCATGAGCGAGATGGATGACCTGGCGGCCTTTGCCGTACTGATCGAAGCCGGCAGCTTTACCGTGGCTGCCGAGCAACTGGGCTGCAGCAAGGGGCAGTTGTCCAAACGCATCAGCCAGTTGGAAGCGCAGTACGCGGTGGTGCTGCTGCACCGCACCACGCGCAAACTCAGCCTCACCGCCGCCGGTGCGGCGTTATTGCCCCAGGCCCAGGCATTGGTGGTGCAGGTGGAGCGTGCGCGTCAGGCATTGGCTCGGCTCAAGGACGATTTGGCCGGGCCGGTGCGTATGACCGTTCCGGTTTCCCTGGGCGAAACCTTCTTCGACGGCCTGTTGCTGGAGTTTTCCAAGCAGTACCCGCAGGTGCAGATCGAGCTGGAGCTGAACAACAGCTACCGTGACCTGGCACGGGATGGCTTTGATCTGGCGCTGCGCTCGGGCGCGACTGACAATGAGCGCTTGGTGGCCAAGCCGTTGCTGGCCTGGCACGAGATGACTTGCGCCAGCCCGGCCTACCTCGAGCAATACGGCGAGCCCCAGACCCCGGCAGACCTGGCCGCACACCGCTGCCTGCTCAACAGCCACTACAGCGGCCGCGAAGAATGGCTCTACCACCAGCAACACGAACTGTTGCGCGTGCGGGTCAGCGGCACCTTCGCCTCCAACCATTACAACTTGTTGAAAAAGGCCGCCCTGGTCGGGGCCGGTATTGCACGCCTGCCGTCCTACGTATTGCACGCAGAACTGGCTGACGGCCGCTTACGCTGGCTCCTGCGCGATTTTCACACGCGGAGCATGCCGATGTACCTGGTTCATCCTTACCAGGGTGGGCTGCCACGTCGCACGCAAGTACTCGCCGATTACCTGGTGGACTGGTTCAAGCGCAGTGGCGAGGCGCTCGACCGGCTTTAACGGTAGCGCCGGGCGATCAGGTGGTCGATGGACAGGCAGCCCGGCCCCTTGGCGACCAACAACAGCAATAATGCGATCCAGGTGCCATGGGTCGGATAGGCGTCGGGGTAGACGAACAGCTGAATGGTCAGGGTCATGCCGATCAGGGCCAGGGCCGAGAAGCGCGTGGCCAACCCCACCAGAATCAGCACCGGAAAAAAGTGTTCGGCAAACGCCGCCATGTGCGCGGCCACTTCCGGTGACAACAACGGCACGTGGTACTCGCTGCGAAACAGCGGCAAGGTCGAGGCCGCCAGTTTGGGTTCGCCGAGCTGGAAGGTGCCGCTGACTAAATCGATGGCAAAGCCTTCGACCTTGGTCTGCCCGGATTTCCAGAACACCGCCGCGACGGAGAAGCGTGCGAGAAAGGCGATCAGGCTGTAGGGGATTTTCTCGAACAGCGCGATAACGCGGTTGATCAGGTGCGCAGGGGATGTGCTCATGGCGATACCTATGGTTCTGTGTGCAGATGAGTGATGGCGTCGTGGCTGATCAGCAGGCTCAAACAGGGGTTCAGGTCGAATTCAGCCGAGGCTTCGAGGGCGTGCTCTACCGCCATTTCCAGCCCCGCGCCCTGGCTCAGGCAGTTGATAAACGCCAGCGAAGCGCTGTCTATGGCAAACACTTTGACGGCCAGCCCGTGGCGCAGGACCAGCGCGGGCTGGGCGTGCCAGGGGTTCAAGGTGGCTACAGCGCTGTCGGTCTGATGCGCCGCCCACACCGCCACGATGGCGTAGGTGGAGCTCAACGTGGCTAGGGACGGATGCAATTGAAGGCGTAACTGTCCCACGTCGGTGGGGCCTTGCAGGTGTTGGAGCAAGGCTTGCGGAGCCAGCGGTTGGACGTCCGCCGCGTGATACGCACGCACCCGCAGGCGTTCCAATCGGGCGATGTCCGCCAGGTAGGGCACACTCGCCGCCGGTTCGAAGCCTTGGATAAAGTCGGAAAATGTACTGCCATATTCACTGATCAACGGGCTGGTGGGCGGGTGCTCCTGGACATAAAGGCCGGCCATGGCGCGAAAGAATTCGTCGCCGACCAGTTGCAGCGTCACCGGGTAGGCGGCCGCCAACGCATTGATCAACGCGCTGTGCACATTGTTGCGATACACCGCAAAACGGCTGGCCGGGTCGGCGCCGTTACGGCTGAACAGCCCTTCGGGGCAGGCCGAATCTGGTGCCAGCAGGGCATGGGCGAAGGCGGCCTGATCGTTCATGAGCGCACCTGCGACAGGTGCCATTCAGCCTGCTCGGCTTCGGCTTGCAGCACGCTGAAGGCCGGCACCTGGTTATCCCGTTCGATCAACGTCGGCACCGGGCCTACGCGCTTCAACACCTGTTCATACAGCTGCCACACGGCGTTATCGATGGGCGCGCCGTGATCATCGATCAGCAGGCGGTCGCCGAGGCTGTCGGTGTCTTCGGCAAAACCGGCCAGATGAATCTCACCCACCGCGCGCAACGGTAGCGCGTCGATGTAGGCCAGCGGGTCGCGTTGGTGGTTGATGCACGACACGTAGACGTTGTTTACATCCAGCAGCAAACCACAGCCGGTGCGGCGGATGACCGTGCTGATGAAGTCGGTCTCGTCCAGGGTGGAGCGCTGGAACTGCAGGTATGTCGACGGGTTCTCCAGCAGCATCGGCCGCTTGAGTGCGCTTTGCACCTGGTCGACGTGTTCGCATACCCGCTGCAGGGTGGCGGCATCGTAGGCCAGGGGCAGTAAGTCATTGAGAAACACCGGGCCATGGCTGGACCAGGCCAGGTGTTCGGAAAAGGACTGGGGTTGATAGCGTTCGATCAGCACAACCAGCCGTGCCAGATGGTCACGGTTCAATGGGCCTTCGCTGCCGATGGACAGGCCCACGCCGTGCAGCGACAACGGGTACTGCTCGCGGATCAACCCCAGGTAGTGATGGAAGGGCCCGCCAGCGACCATGTAGTTTTCGGCGTGCACTTCAAAAAAACCGATATCGGGCGCGGTCTCGAGCACTTCGATGAAGTGCTCGTTCTTCAGCCCCAGCCCGGCCCGCAAGGGAAGGCCGGGCACCTGAGCCGGTGAGACCGTGTGTTTGGGTGCAAGCGTCATCATCAGTACTCAGGTTTTGCCGGGTTTCAGGACTTGGCGGTAAACGCAGCTTCCTGGCCGAAACCGGTCGGCGAGGTGGAGCTTGGGGTTTTCGCGCAGGTGCCGGCCGGTACCAGTTTCCAGGCGTTGGCCTGGTCTTTGACTTTCGAGGTGCCGGCGCAGGAAGTACCGGCGCCTGCGGCGCAATCGTTCTTGCCGGCTTCTGCGACGCCGAAGCATTTGTCCATTTTGGCGTCGTCGGCGTGGGCCATGTTGGACATTGCGGACAGGCTCAGAGCAGAGCCAAGGGCCAGGATCAAGGTAGCGGCGGACAGTTTGGTAGTCATGGTGTATCTCCAGCGGTGGGTTGAGGTAGCGAGCTTGAATGCCTGCTTACTCCACTAGAGGCAGCAGGGAGAATTTCGTTACAAACTCGACGAAAAAAATTTCAATCAATGCAAAATTCAAGGTTCACACAAAGCAAATGTGGGAGCGGGCTTGCTCGCGAAAGCAGTGTGTCAGTCGATAGGTACTTAACTGATACACCGTATTCGCGAGCAAGCCCGCTCCCACATTTTTTATCTGGTTCCTGCTGGAACCTTTCCTTAACCGCCGAGGTACGCCTCACGCACCTTCGGATCGGTCAGCAACTGCTCACCCGTGCCCTGCATCACCACCCGGCCGTTTTCCAGCACGTAGGCACGGTCGGCAATCTTCAGCGCCTGGTTGGCGTTCTGCTCTACCAGGAACACCGTCACACCGTCCTTGCGCAGTTGTTCGATGATGTCGAAGATCTGCTGGATGATGATCGGTGCCAGGCCCAGGGACGGCTCGTCCAGCAGCAACAGCTTGGGTTTGCTCATCAGTGCCCGGCCGATGGCGAGCATTTGCTGCTCGCCGCCGGACATGGTGCCACCGCGCTGGCTGAAGCGTTCCTTGAGCCGCGGGAACAGGTGCAGCACCTTGTCCATCTGCTCCTGGTAGTCACCCTTGTCGGTGAAGAACCCGCCCATGGCCAGGTTCTCCTCCACGGTCAGGCGTGCAAACACGCGACGCCCTTCCGGCACCACCGCGATGCTTTTACGCATGATCTGCGATGACTGCTGGCCCACCAGTTCTTCACCCATGTAGCGGATGCTGCCGCTGTGGGCCTGGGGCGAACCGCACAAGGTCATCAGCAAGGTCGACTTGCCGGCGCCGTTGGCACCGATCAGGGTCACGATCTCACCTTGGCGTACTTCGACGTTAACGCCATGCAAGGCCTGGATCTTGCCGTAGAAAGTGGAAACGTTTTCGAATTGCAGCATTTTACGCTTCCCCCAAATAGGCTTTGATCACTTCAGGATTGTCGCGGATCTGCTCCGGCGTCCCGTCGGCCAAAGGCGTGCCCTGGTTAATCACCACGATATGGTCGGAAATGCTCATGACCAGTTTCATGTCGTGTTCGATCAACAGCACCGTGGCGTTGTTTTCCTCACGCAGCACGCTGATCAGTGCCTTGAGGTCTTCGGTTTCCTTGGGGTTCAGGCCGGCGGCCGGTTCGTCGAGCATGAGGATCCGCGGGCGGGTCATCATGCAACGAGCGATTTCCAGGCGACGTTGCTGCCCATAGGCGAGGGTGCCGGCGGGGCGGTTGGCGAACTCGGTCAGGTTGACCTTGTCGAGCCAGTACTCCGCATATTCCATGGCCTCGCGTTCGCTCTTGCGGAACGCCGGGGTCTTGAACAGGCCCGCGAAGAAGTTGGTGTTCAGGTGCCGGTGCTGGGCGATCAGCAGGTTTTCGACCGCCGTCATATCCTTGAACAGCCGCACGTTCTGGAAGGTCCGCACCACGCCCTTGCGGGCGATCTCGTGGCCGGCCAACCCCTGGATCGGCTGGCCGTCCAGCAGGATGCTGCCGCCCGCCGGCTTGTAGAAGCCGGTGAGGCAGTTGAACACGGTGGTCTTGCCGGCGCCGTTCGGGCCGATCAATGCGACAACTTGTTTCTCTTTCACGGTCAGGGCCACGCCGTTGACCGCCAGCAAGCCACCGAAGCGCATGCTCAGATTTTCGACTTTCAGGATCTCGCGGCTCATTTGCGCAGCTCCATGTGTGGACGTTGCATGGGCAGCAGGCCTTGAGGGCGCCAGATCATCATCAGCACCATCATGGCGCCGAACATCAACATGCGGTATTCGCTGAACTCACGCATCATTTCCGGCAGCAGGATCATCACGATCGCGGCCAGGATCACGCCCAGTTGCGAGCCCATGCCACCCAATACGACGATGGCGAGGATGATCGCCGACTCGATGAAGGTGAACGACTCCGGGGTCACCAGGCCTTGGCGCGCGGCGAAGAAGCTGCCGGCGAAACCGGCGAACGCGGCGCCCAGGGTGAATGCGGAGAGCTTGATGATGGTCGGGTTCAGGCCCAGGGCACGGCAGGCGATCTCATCTTCGCGCAGCGCTTCCCACGCACGGCCAATCGGCATGCGCAGCAGGCGGTTGATCACGAACAGTGCCGCCAGTGCCAGCAACAGCGCCACCAGGTAGAGGAACACCACTTTGCTGACCGGGTTGTAGGCAATCCCGAAGTACTCGTGGAAAGTCTGCATGCCCTCGGCGGCGGTGCGGTCGAACGACAGCCCGAAGAACGTTGGCTTGGGGATGCTGCTGATGCCGTTGGGGCCACCGGTGATATCGGTGAGGTTACGCAGGAACAGTCGGATGATTTCGCCGAAGCCCAGGGTCACGATCGCCAAATAGTCGCCGCGCAGGCGCAGTACCGGGAAGCCCAACAGGAACCCGAACGTGGCCGCTGCCATGCCGGCCAGAGGCAGGCAGATCCAGAAGCTCCAGCCCAGGTAGTGGGAGAGCAGCGCATAGGTGTAGGCACCCACGGCGTAGAAACCCACATAACCCAGGTCGAGCAGGCCAGCCAGGCCCACCACGATGTTCAGGCCCAGGCCCAGCAACACGTAGATCAGGATCAGGGTAGCGATGTCGACTGCGCCGCGCGAGCCGAAGAACGGCCAGATCAACGCGGCCACGATCAGCCCGATGATGATGTAGCGCTGGGTGCGCGGCAGGGTCAGAAATTGGCTGACCTTGGGCGAAACCAATGGGCCACGGTTGCCCTTGAACAAGGCACCGACCTGCTGGGTGAACAGCACGCGCAGGAACATCAGCACCGAACACAGGGCGATGATGGTCAGGGTTACGGGACCGGTGCCATGCACTTCCAGGTTGATGCCGACAATGCTCAGCTTGAGGCCGAGTACCGGGAAGGCCACAGCCCATACCAGCAAGGCGCTGAAAAACGCCGATTTAAGATATCTGCTCATACTTTCTCAACCTCCGGACGGCCCAGGATGCCGGTCGGACGGAACAACAGCACCAGAACCAGCAGGCCGAACGCCACGACGTCCTTGTACTGGTCGCCGAAGATATCGGCACCAAACGCCTCGGCCACACCCAGCACCAGCCCGCCGAGCATGGCGCCCGGGATGCTGCCGATGCCGCCCAATACCGCTGCGGTAAAGGCCTTGAGGCCTACCAGGAAGCCAGCGTTGGGGTTGATCACGCCGTACTGCATGCTCAGCAACACGGCAGCGACCGCTGCGAGTGCGGCGCCGATCACGAAGGTCAGGGCAATGATGTTGTTGGTGTTGATGCCCAGCAGGTTGGCCATCTTGATGTCTTCGGCGCAGGCCCGGCAGGCGCGCCCCAGACGGGAGCGGGAGATGAACAGGGTCAGGCCCAGCATGGCCACCAGGGTGACGACGAACACCAGGATCTGCATGTAGGAAATCAGCACTTCTTCCGCGCCGCCCGGGCCGAAGGAGATGCTCCCCGGAATCAGGTTGGGAATGGACTTATCCTTGGAGTCCTGGGACAGCAATACGGTGTTCTGCAGGAAAATCGACATGCCGATGGCGGAAATCAGCGGGATCAAACGGTTGCTGCCACGCAAGGGACGGTAGGCAACACGCTCGATACTGTAGCCATAGGCACTGGTTACAACGATCGACGCGATAAACGCGGCGGTCATCAACAGCGGCAGTGAGTGGATACCCATCATGGCCAGCCCGGCAAGGGCGATGAAGGCCACATAGGAACCAATCATGTACACCTCGCCATGGGCGAAGTTGATCATTCCAATGATGCCGTAAACCATTGTGTAGCCAATGGCTATCAAGGCATAGGTGCTGCCAATGGTCAGGCCATTAACCAGCTGTTGGAAAAAATGATAGATCTCAGGCATTACAGCGCTCCTAAAAACCCGATACGCATTTCACTGGTGGAGTCATGTTCCGGCCCCGTGCTGTGTTCTATGAGCACATTTGCACAAAGCGTTTGCCAGCGAACCGCTGGTGACGGTTTTAAGATTTTCAGGTGAGCCAGCGCCCGGATCGCGGGTGACAGGCCCATAAACCTCGTAAAACAAAGCCCACTGCTCTCACAGTGGGCTTGTTGGACCAGTAACGCCTGGCTTACTGAGGGGAAACTTCGGTTTTTGGTTTGCCGAAGTGCCATTCGTAGACCACGAATTTGAAGTCCTTCAGGTCGCCCTTGGCGTCGAAGCTCAGGTCGCCGGTAGGGGTCTTGAAGGTTCCCGCGTGGATGGCTTCGGCCACTTTGGCGGTGTCTTCGCTTTTCGCGGCGGTGATGCCTGCAGCGATCACTTCAACGGCCGAGTAGGCCGGGAACACGAACGGACCGGTTGGGTCCTGCTTGTTCTTGGCGAACTCTTCAACGATGGCCTTGTTGGCCGGGTCGGTGTCGAAGGATTTCGGCAGGGTTACCAGCAGGCCTTCGGAAGCGCCCTGGGCGATTTGCGAGATGGAGTCGTTGCCGACACCTTCTGGGCCCATGAACTTGGCGTTCAGGCCTTTTTCCTTGGCTTGGCGCAGGATCAGGCCCAGCTCTGGGTGATAGCCGCCGTAGTAGACGAAGTCGACGTTGGCTTGCTTGAGCTTCTGGATGATCGAGGAGAAGTCTTTGTCGCCAGCGTTCAGGCCTTCGAAGACGGCAACCTTGGTGCCTTTCTTCTCGAGAGTCTGTTTAACGGCGGTGGCGATGCCTTCACCGTATTGCTGTTTGTCGTGCAGTACGGCTACGACTTTAGGCTTCACGTGGTCGGCGATGTAGTTGCCGGCCGCTGGGCCCTGGGCGCTGTCCAGGCCGATGGTACGGAAGATCAGCTTGTAGCCACGGGCGGTGATTTCCGGGCTGGTGGCAGCCGGGGTAATCATGATCACGCCTTCGTCTTCATAGATGTCGGACGCTGGCTGAGTGGAGCTGGAGCACAGGTGGCCAATGACGAACTTGACGCCATCGTTGACCACTTTGTTGGCGACGGCCACGGCCTGTTTAGGGTCGCACGCGTCGTCGTATTCTTTGGCTTCGAGCTTTTTGCCATCGACGCCGCCCTTGGCGTTGATGTCGGCGATTGCCTGCTTGGCACCCATGAACTGCATGTCGCCGTACTGCGTTACAGGACCGGTC
Organism: Pseudomonas sp. S09G 359; assembly: GCF_002843605.1. Taxonomy (NCBI): domain Bacteria; kingdom Pseudomonadati; phylum Pseudomonadota; class Gammaproteobacteria; order Pseudomonadales; family Pseudomonadaceae; genus Pseudomonas; species Pseudomonas sp. S09G 359. The sequence continues at coordinate 1,545,736 of NZ_CP025263.1, forward strand.
TTAGGACCGGCGATGCCGATCAAGATGGTGTCGGCTGCGAACGAATGGCCGGCAACCCCAGCCAGGACCATAGCGGCAAACAGTTTGGAAATCTGCTTAGTAGCCTTATTCATAGTGCTCCACTCTTGCTGTTGTATTTTTTATAGTTCTAGCGGCCTTGTGAGCTGTAGAACCGGATCAGATATCGCGGATATCCCCCCGGCAGTGCCCTGGCAACTGTACCGGTACAGTGTAGAGCGCCGGTTGATCGCTTGAAAAGCTGGCTGCCAGGGGCAAAACCCAGGTGTGTCGCTTAAATGAAAGAAAAAGACAGAATTGCGGCGGGGTGATGCCAGAGTTGCGGGCAATCCTTGGCTTTCCTGACACTTTCAGTCGATGACTCAATTGCAACTGGGTTTTTCTACCTCGGTCGCGACGTTATGATTGCGCCGATTTTTTCCCAAGGTGAACTCCCATGACGCAAGAACCTAGCACCCTCTATGCCAAGCTGCTCGGTGAAACCGCCGAAATTTCCTGGAAGGAGCTTGAACCGTTCTTTGCCAAGGGTGCCCTATTGTGGGTCGACGCCGGCCTGGATTTGATCGAAGCCGCCGAGGGAATGGCCACCGACAACCGTGACAAAGTCGCCGCCTGGCTGGCTGCGGGGAGCCTCGGCGAAGTGTCTGCAACGCGGGCATTGGACCTGGTGGAACGTGATCCGAGCCTGTGGGCGGTGGTGGTTTCGCCGTGGATACTGATCCAGGAAAGGGCAGTCTAGGAAAGGCCTGCACGAAAAAGGTGCAAGCCTGGGGCGTTCGGAAGTGTGTAGCGGAGTAACCGCTGACGCAGTGATGGCATGTTGCCGTAGAGAAAGGTCACAGCCGAGGGTGACGTAAACGTCACGGGAACAGTTTTGTGTGGGGCTAAAGACCTGGGGAATTGTTTCAGCGTGTGGCGAGCTTGTAGATGTGCGTTGACTGATAGATCGCTTTCGCGAGCAAGCCCGCTCCCACAGGTGGACCGCGTTCTTACAGAAAATACGCGGTACAAATGTGGGAGCGGGCTCGCTCGCGAAGGGGCCACCTCGGTCTACGCAGTCTTGCCGGTATGGTTATTCAACGAAATAACCTTGGTCTTGCCGATGCGGTGACGGTAGATCTCGCGCAGGTACTTGATCGCTTTCTTCACGCAATCGCGCGACAGGCGAATGTCATTGATTGACACGAACTTCTCTTTGTCGTTGATCAGCTCGCGGTACTTCTTCTCATACATCGGCTTGATCGCGTACCAGTTGGTGTCGAGGATCTTGGCCGGGTTCTCGAACTCGTTGAGCAACTCGTCGATACGGTCTTCGTCGAAGTCCTCGTGGATGATGAAGTCCAGGATCGAGTTGTCCAGCGTATCGTCGAAACGGTACGGGTTGCGCGCAAAGCAGCGTTTGATAAAGGCCACGATCAGGGTGAGGAAGTCATCCGACAGGCACGGGCTTTTCGCGATCAGGGTGGTCAGCGACAGGTTCGCCGACGCGCCGATCACCAGGGCATATCGCTTGAGCGTAGTGTTGGGGAACAGGCTGTTGAGGTGGGTCTTGAGCCGGTTAAGGTCCATGTAGGACAGCTTGTAGTCCTTGGGCAGCGACACGATCGAGACCACCGACGAGCAGTTCTTGAAGAAGTGCAGGTCATGCAGCGCCGCCGCGTCGTAGCCGGAGTTCTTGTACTGCTCCAGGGACGCCTTGTAGCGCTTGGATTCGATCGGCAGCAGGCTGATGCCTTCGATGGCCTGGGTGACCTTGTTGAAGTGTGGCAGGTCGATGGAGCGGAAGAACAGGTCGTCGATATTCAGGCGCTGCGGCTCTTTTTCGAACACCTTGAATTTATCGTTGGTCGGCGCCGGGGTTTCCGGGACCACGGATTCCGCGTAGGCAATCGCCACCGGGCCGGCCAGGCTCATGAACAGGTCGTTAGCATCCAGGCGAATGGTTTCGCCGATGTCGATACCCGCGCGGCGGAAGTAGTTCTGGTCGTAGTCGGTGGTCACCGCTTGGGCGGTAAGGATGTTGAAAATCTGCTGGGAGATGTACTGGTTGGCGTGTTTCTCCATGGCATTGACGTCAATGTTCTGGATGTTGCCGTCGTCGCTCTCTTCGGCGTAACGCATGATGTCGTTGGAGATCAGCATCATCGCGTTCCATGGGCGGATGCGGCCTTTCACGCTGGCTTCGCTGCTGTCTTCATTGGCGAAGTTGTACGAGAAATCCCATTCTTCCGACAGGTATTTGCACAGCAGCCGTCCAGCATTGATGTGCAGCGCTTCGGACATTTCGCTGCGGTGGTCGGAAATATTCGGCAGTACGCAGATGCCGCTGGTGAAGATCGGCTCGAACACAAACGCATGGCCGCTCTTGCTGTCGTGCTCGTCGGCGGGCTTGGTGTCGAACGTCTTGTTCATGTACGAGTGCTGCTGGGCCAGGCCGAATTCCGAGGCCATGCCCGAACCCGTGCCGCCGCCGGCGCTGAAAATTGAGAAGTACAGGCGCGACTGGTTGGCCTTGATCCCGCAGGAGTCGATCAGGTACGAGTGGATCATCTTCCAGTCCGGGCTGGAAAAACGCTGGGTGTCTTTATTGAGGATGATCTTGGCCAGGTACTGGCCGAGGATCGGCGCGTTACCGGCGCCGCCGGCATGGACTTCCGAGAGGTCCATGATTTTCATCTTGCTGTAGTCGCGCAGGAAGCCGCTTTTCTCGCCCTTGCGCGAGAAACGGATACGCCCGGCGATGTCCTTGTCCAGGTCGCCCAGCATCACCAGCGGCTCCACCAGGAACACCGGTTTGCTGGCCTTGCCGCCGCCCAGGCGCAGGTTGTTGCGCAGCCATTGGGCGGGGCTGTAGCCCTTGTCCAAGGTTTTGTCTTCGTTACTGAATTCGTTCAGGTAGAACTTGCGCGCGTTGTAGACCAGTTCCGCCACATCCAGCGCAATGTTCGAACCGCAACGGCCCAGGCCGATCAAGCACACCGACGGGAATTCCTGCTCGCTGCGCTGTTCGCCGTCGCCTTCCAGGTGGGGTGGGCGCGGGAACACCATGTCGCGCAGGCCATCGAGGTTGTCGAGGATGCGGTCGGTATTGGTTTCGGTGAAGTACAGGTATTGCTGAGTGGCCAGCGGGCGCGCGGAGCTCAATGACTTTGAACCTGAGGGTGTGTCCGCAGGAGCTGGGAGCAACACGTCGGATACCACGGTGGCAGAGTTATTTTTAGAAGTCATTGTGCGCCATGTGCCTGGGCGGATGGCTGAAAATCATCAAAGGGCCATCACGGAATGGGAGTTCGCGACTTTACAGTGCGTCCGTGTCCGGGATGATCGGGCATGACCCCGTTGTGCGCAGGGAAAACCTGGCCGGACTCTGATGAATCGGCCGTTCGTCGGCGTTCTTTAGGCAAATGATGGCGAAATGCCAAAGATTCGACGTCAGCGAATTGGCCTCACCACTGAAGTGGGCCCGGAAGGGATTGGCGCGGGTTCTTTCGGCGGGCCGCTGTCCTTGGTGCCAGCCACACTGAACGGGTAGAGCGGGTTGCGCAGTGCGATGCCCTGTATCACGCCGATGATCTCAGCCGCCGGCACCGCCGGGCTCAATAGGTAGCCCTGAACGAAATCACAACCATGTTTGAGCAGCAGCTCGAACTGGGCCTGGGTTTCCACGCCTTCGGTCACCACTTCCAGGTGCAGGGTATGGGCCATGCCGATAATTGCCTGGACGATCTCGATATCGGCGGTGGACTTGGGGATGTCCTGGATAAACGAGCGGTCGATCTTCAAGGTGTTGAGCGGCAGGCGCTTGAGGTAGGCGAGGGACGAGTAGCCGGTGCCGAAGTCGTCGATCGCCAGCGACACGCCCAAGGCGCGGATCTGGCGCAGCAAGGCGAGGGTGCTGCTGATATTGCCCATCAGCGCATTTTCGGTAACTTCCAGTTCCAGCCGGGTAGCGGCGACCCCGCTGAAGCGCAGTGCATCTTCGATCTCGTCGGCCAGCTCGTCACGGGCCAGGTTCAAGGCTGAGCAGTTCACCGCCATGGTCAGTTCGGTATAGCCCCGGTCAGACAGCATGCTCAGGTCATGACAGGCCTGGCGCAGTACCCAGTGGTCCAATTCGGCAATCAAGCCGTTGCTTTCGGCGATGCCGATAAAGCGGTCCGGGGCCAGCAAGCCGTGTTGCGGGTGTTGCCAGCGCACCAGGGCTTCCAGGCGGGTGACCTTGCCCAGCTTCATGTCAAAGATTGGTTGGTAGAACAGCACCAGTTGATTACGGGTGCGCAGGGCGCCGCGCAGTTCCTCTTCCAGCTGCAACTCGAGAAAGGCACGGGTTTTCAGGTTGGAACTGAAGAAATTCAGGCTGTTACGCCCGGCGTCCTTGGACTGGTACAGCGCCAGGTCAGCGGTTTTCAGCAGTTCTTCGCAGGTCAGGCCGTCTTCGGGGAACAGGCTGATGCCGATACTGGTGGTCATCACCATGCGCCGGCCGGCCAGTTCGATGGGTTCCTTCATCTGTTGCATGATGCGCTGGGCCAGGTGCCGGGCTTCGTCGCGGTGATGAATGCTGATGAGGATGCAAAACTCGTCGCCGCCAAAGCGCGCGACCACGTCGGCGTGGCTGCGCACCGAACCCTTGATATGCCCGGCGAGCACGCTGAGCAATTGGTCGCCGGCGTCATGCCCGAGGCTGTCGTTGATGCGCTTGAAGTGGTCGATATCGAGGAAAATAACCGCCATCATGCCGTGGTTGGCGGTTTTTTCGGCGATTTTTTCCGCGAAAATCTGGTTGAAACCGCGCCGATTGAGCAGGCTGGTCAACGCATCGTAGTGCGCCACCTGCTGGAGCGAGGCGCGGGCCTGGTCGAGTTCGCTGAGCAGCGCGTTGACCCGGCGCAGGTCGCGTTCCTTGTGTTGCAGCTTCTTGTCGGCCAGGGCGGCGCTGATGCTGCTGCCGATCACCAGCAGGGTAATGACCGCTACGGACAGGCCGAGTTGGATCGGGTTGTTGTCCTGCGGCAAGGACAGGTCTGCGCCGTGGGGCACGATCAGCCGCATGGCGGCCATGCCGGTGAAATGCATGCTCAGGATGCCGGCGCCGAGCACCAGGCTGGCCGCGTATTTGAGCAACTGATGGAACACCCCGGCGCCATCGCGCAGGTAGCTCGACAGCAGCAACGCCGCCAGGCTGGCGCCGATGGCGATGACGACCGATGCCATGAACAGCTCTGTCTCGAAGTACGCGTGGGCCTGGGAGCGCATGGCCGACATGCCCACGTAATGCATCAACGCGATGCCCAGCCCCATCCATACGGACGCCAGCAGGTATTGATGAAAGCGCAGTTGGGCATGGCTGAGGGTCTGCATGGCGAAGAGCGATGCGATCAGGGCGATCAGCAACGACGCGAACGTCATGAGCAGTTCGTAATGAATGGCAATGGGGGCCTGGAAGGCCAGCATGCTGATGAAGTGGGTCGACCAGATACCGCCCGCCAGGCACCCGGCGCCGAGCCAGCGCCAGTGGCGCCTTGCGGTGGGGTCCTCGACATGGCCGACGCGTTCGGCCATGTCCAGCGTGCCGAAACCCGCCGCGCACGCGACCAAGTACGCAAGCAACACCAGGAACGGGTTATGACTGCAATTGAGTAATAAGTGCCCGTTCGCCGGGAGGTCGGTAAAAAAATGCAGACCGAGCCATTCCATAGCATTTCCCGTCATAGAGTCATTGTCACTGCCTACGGCAATAACCTATGAGGTCGAGTATAGAAGCCTCGCGGGATTTGGCATGGATAATGGCACTTTGCTCTCAACCATTTTGGCATGCCACCCATAGCGTTTGATGCTAAGCGCTGATGGGCAGTTCCAGTTCGAAAGGCGCTTCCAGCGGGGGCAGGCCGAATGCGGCGCGTGCGGCATCGCAATCGGTGTTGTGCACGCCCTGGTCCCAGGACGCCTCGAACTCGCGGCAAGGGCTCGACCGTTGCTCATAGATGGTGCACCGGGTGCCTTTGCCCACTTCGCCCTCGAGGCTGCAGCAGCGCGCGGGCTTCTGGTCGGTTCCGATCATCGCCACGCGGGTAGGGTTGATCTGCACCACCAGGTCATCCGGCACCGTGCCGCCCGATGAGGCGCACTCTCCCCAGAAGAAAGACACACGAAAGTATGCACAGCAGGCACCGCAACTCAGACACGGACTGGCTTCGGACATGGGCGTCATCGATAAAAGTAAGGTGGGGAGGGTGTTACGGAAGGCTCGCCATTCTATCCGGGCCATGGCCGTTGGGAAGGGGGGTGGGCACTTATATTTTCGTAGGGAAAGTCCGGTAATACAGGGTGAAATCATGCCCTATCAGCTTTACGAATCATTACAGACAACCGCGCCCGGCCTGACTATGTTGCAGGTACCGGGCAGGATGCATCGGGCATCGCAGCTCTCATAACAATAAAAGAGACGGACCCATGCAGAACTCGACCCAAGCGGCGAATGCCTGGCGCATTCTGTTCCTGCTGTTCCTGGCCAACCTGTTCAACTTCTTCGATCGCACCATTCCGGCGATCATCATCGAGCCAATCCGCATGGAATGGCACCTGAGCGACTTCCAGCTCGGCATCATCGGTACCGCCTTCACCATCGTCTACGCCATTGCCGGCCTGCCACTTGGGCGCTTGGCCGACACCGGTTCGCGCAGCAAACTGATGGGCTGGGGCCTGTTCGCCTGGAGCGGGCTGACGGCGGTCAACGGCCTGGTTGGCAGTTTCTGGACCTTCCTGTTGGTACGCATGGGCATCGGCATTGGCGAAGCCAGTTATGCGCCGGCGGCCAATTCCTTGATTGGCGACCTGTTCCCCGCGCATCGCCGCGCCCGCGCCATGGGCATTTTCATGCTCGGCCTGCCGCTGGGGCTGTTGCTGGCGTTCTTTACCATCGGCTGGATGGTCAAGGCGTTCGACAGCTGGCGCGCGCCGTTCTTCATCGCCGCGGTGCCGGGGCTGATCCTGGCGGTGTTCATGTTCTATATAAAGGAGCCCAAGCGCGGTGCGGCAGAGGCGGTGCAGGTTTCCCAGGAACGCGTCGACCGCCCGATCCGCCGCGTACTGGCGGTGCCGACCTTCCTCTGGCTGGTGCTGGCCGGGCTGTGCTTCAACTTTGCGACCTACGCGTGTAACTCGTTCCTGGTGCCAATGCTGCAGCGTTACTTCCTGATGCCATTGCAGGACGCGGCCGTCGCCACCGGCGTGATCGTTGGTCTCACCGGCCTGGTGGGCTTGACCCTGGGCGGCTGGATTGCCGACAAGATCCACCAGCGGGTCGCCAATGGCCGACTGCTGTTTGCGGCCTGCAGCTTGATTATCTCCACCGTCACCACCGCTTGGGCCTTGCATGCCGGGCGCATCGAGATTGGCGTGTTCGTGGCGCTGTTCAGTGTGGGCTGGCTGTTTGCCTATAACTTCTACACCTGCGTGTACACGGCGATCCAGGACGTGGTGGAACCGCGCCTGCGAGCGACGGCGATGGCGCTGTTCTTTGCCGGGTTGTACCTGTTGGGCGGTGGTATGGGGCCGATCGTGGTGGGTGGGCTGTCGGATCACTTTGCGCATTCGGCGATGTATGCGGCGGGGGCGGAGCAGATGACCGAGGCCTATAAAGCCGTGGGGTTGCATGACGCCATGTACCTGATCCCGGTGGCGCTGTTCTTGACCATGCTGTTTCTGTTCCAGGCGTCGCGCAGCTTTGTGCGGGATGCCAAGCGGATGAAGGATGGGTTGGGGGTGGTGGAGGTGCCGGCTGCTGCAGCAATAGCCTAAGGCTACTTGTGGCGAGCGGGCTTGCCCGCGTTGGGCTGCGAAGCAGCCCCAATAAGATCACCGCGTTTCTTCAGAGAAAACGTGGTGCGGATGTGGGGCCGCTACGCGGCCCAACGCGGGCAAGCCCGCTCGCCACAGTGTTTTTCAGTCGGACAGGGCAGCTATCAACCCGCCACCAACACCCGAATCGCTTCCAACCGCAGCGCCGCCTTGTCGAGCATGGCCAGGCCTTGCTCGCGTTGGTTACGCAGGGCTACCAACTCGCTGTCGCGCACGGTCGGGTTGACCGCTTGCAGCGCGGTCAATCGCGCCAGCTCTTCGTCGGTGTCCGCAGCCAAGCGGCGTTTAGCCTCGGCCACACGCTCGGCGTGACGTGGGGTGATTTTCTCTTCGCCGGCGTTGATCCGTGGCGTCAGCTGGTCGCGCTGAGCCTGGATAAACTTGTTGGCGCTGGCCCGTGGCACGCTTTCCAGCTGGTCATTCAAGGTTTCGAACGACACGCGGCCCGACAGGTCATTGCCATTCGCATCCAGCAGGCAGCGCAGGGCGGCCGGCGGCAGGTAGCGGCCCAGCTGCAGCGAACGCGGGGCAACCACTTCGCTGACGTAGAGCAGTTCCAGCAACACCGTGCCTGGCTTGAGCGCCTTGTTCTTGATCAGCGCCACGGCGGTGTTGCCCATGGAGCCGGACAGCACCAGGTCCATGCCGCCCTGCACCATCGGGTGTTCCCAGGTGATGAACTGCATGTCTTCGCGCGACAGCGCCTGGTTACGGTCGTAGGTGATGGTCACACCTTCGTCGTCGCCCAGGGGGAAGCTGGCGTCGAGCATTTTTTCGCTGGGCTTGAGGATCAGCGCGTTTTCCGAATGGTCTTCGCTGTCGATGCCGAACGCGTCGAACAGGGTTTCCATGTAGATCGGCAGGGCGAACTGGTCGTCTTGCTCAAGGATGTCCTCAACCAGTGCATCGCCTTCGCCGGCGCCGCCGGAGTTGAGCTCCAGCAGGCGGTCGCGGCCAGTGTGCAGTTCCTGCTCCAGGCGCTCGCGCTCGGCACGGGCTTCGTCGATCAAGGCTTGCCACTCGCCGTCGTCGGCGTTTTCCAGCAGCGGCAGCAGGCGCGGGCCGAACTGGTGCTGCAAGGCGTTGCCGGTCGGGCAGGTGTTGAGGAACGCGTTCAGCGCCTCGTGGTACCACTGGAACAGGCGCTCTTGCGGGCTGGTTTCCAGGTACGGCACGTGCAGTTCGATCACGTGCTTCTGGCCGATCCGGTCCAGACGGCCGATCCGCTGTTCCAGCAGGTCGGGGTGGGACGGCAGGTCGAACAGAACCAGGTGGTGGGAGAACTGGAAGTTGCGACCTTCAGAGCCGATTTCCGAGCAGATCAGCACCTGGGCGCCGAACTCTTCATCGGCGAAGTAGGCGGCTGCGCGGTCACGTTCGAGGATGTTCATGCCCTCGTGGAACACCGTGGCCGGGATGCCGGAGCGCACGCGCAGGGCGTCTTCCAGGTCCATGGCGGTTTCGGCGTGGGCGCAGATCACCAAGACCTTGGTGCGTTTGAGCATTTTCAGCTGGTCGATCAGCCACTCGACGCGCGGGTCGAAGCGCCACCAGCGGTTTTCTTCTTCTATATCCGGCTGCGACTGGAAGCTGACTTCCGGGTACAACTCGGCATGTTCGCCCAGCGGCAACTCCAGGTATTCGTCCGGGTTCGGCAGCGGGTAGGCGTGCAGCTTGCGCTCCGGGAAACCCTGCACGGCGGCGCGGGTGTTACGGAACAGCACGCGGCCGGTGCCGTGGCGGTCGAGCAACTCACGCACCAGGCGTGCGCTGGCTTCGGTGTCGCCATCGTCGACGGCGGTCAGCAGGGCTTCGCCTTCGTCACCGAGGAAACCCTGGATGGTCTTGTGCGCGGTCGGCGACAGGCGGCCCTTGTCCAGCAGCTCCTGCACCGCTTCGGCCACCGGGCGATAGTTTTCGCTCTCGGCGCGGAAGGCTTGCAGGTCGTGAAAGCGGTTCGGGTCCAGCAGGCGCAGGCGCGCGAAGTGGCTGTCCTGGCCCAGTTGTTCCGGGGTGGCGGTGAGCAACAGCACGCCGGGGATCACTTCGGCCAACTGTTCGACCAGCGAGTATTCCGCGCTGGCTTTCTCTTCGTGCCACACCAGGTGGTGAGCTTCGTCGACCACCAGCAGGTCCCAGCCGGCGGCGAACAGCGCGTCCTGGGCCTTTTCATCATCCACCAGCCATTCCAGAGCCACCAACGCGAGCTGGGTGTCTTCGAATGGGTTGGTGGCATCGCTTTCGATAAAGCGTTCTTCGTCGAACAGCGCAACCTGCAGGTTGAAGCGGCGGCGCATTTCCACCAGCCACTGGTGCTGCAGGTTTTCCGGGACCAGGATCAACACGCGGTTGGCGCGCCCCGACAGCAGTTGGCGATGGATCACCAGGCCGGCTTCGATGGTCTTGCCCAGGCCCACTTCGTCGGCCAGCAACACCCGTGGCGCGATGCGGTCAGCGACTTCACGGGCGATGTGCAGTTGGTGAGCAATAGGTTGCGCACGTACGCCACCCAGGCCCCACAGCGAGGACTGCAACTGGCGGCTGGTGTGTTCCAGGGTGTGGTAGCGCAGCGAGAACCAGGCCAGCGGGTCGATCTGCCCGGCGAACAGACGGTCGCTGGCCAGGCGGAACTGGATAAAGTTCGACAGCTGGGTTTCCGGCAGGGTGACCTGCTCGTTCTGCCCATTGAGGCCGTGGTAAACCAGCAGGCCGTCGACGTCGTCGACTTCCTGTACGGTCATTTTCCAGCCTTCGAAATGGGTGATGGAGTCACCCGGCGAGAACCTCACGCGAGTGAGGGGCGCATTCCGTAGCGCATACTGACGAGTGTCGCCAGTGGCCGGATAGAGCACGGTCAACAAGCGCCCGTCCTGTGCCAGAACGGTGCCTAACCCCAGCTCTGCTTCGCTGTCACTAATCCAGCGTTGCCCCGGTTGATACTGCTGCGCCATGCTGCCTGACTCCCGCCGTGAAAAAGCCGACTATCTTAACGGAACAAGCCCCTGCGCCCAAGGACTCTGACAAAAACTACTCCGTTTGGCTGGCGGGCAGAGCGCTGAATCGACGGGTGGCGGGCACTTGCGAGTGTCGACTGGGTCACAGGTTGGCGAGCCCGCGCTCAAGTCGCCGTGCAGCCCGCCGACAGCCTGCTGACAGGAGAATAAACATTATGTTGCCACCCATGCTGCCCGTCAGCGTTGTACCGGTTACGTCGCAACTCGACCCGGTACGCCAGAAGCCGGATATTCCGCCCGTGGTCCCTGTGCAAGCGGGTTCGAACGAAAGCACGATCGACCTGAAAAAGGGCGATGCCGAGCAGTCGACTTTTCTGCTGCGCGAAGAACAGCGCCGCCAGCAGGAACAGCAGAAACGCCGGCGCGAAGCCGCTGAAGACCCGGACCAGCACCTGGCGATCCCGGGCGATCTGCTTAACGCCGACAATACCGTTCCCGTGGTGCCGCTGATCGAAGACGCGCCGCGCCAGGGCTTGTGGGTGGACGTCGAAGTTTAATCGCGCAGTTCCTGCAGGGCGGCCATCAGCCGCTCGATATCGTCATCATTGTTCAACGGGCTGACGGAAATTCGCGCAACGCTGTCCAGCCCACGCGCGTGCATATCCAGCGGGGTGTAGGCGACGCCGTTGGCGCCGATGTTGATGCGCTTCAATCCCAACCGGCGTTTGAGTTCGAAGGCGTCCCAACCGGCGAGGTTGAAGGCGATCAGTCCAGAGTGACTGGCACCCAGGTCATGCAATGAAACTCCTGGAATCTGACGCAGCGCTTCACGTACTCGCGCACTGGTGCGTAGGACCTGGCCCCACACGCGCTCAACTCCCAAATGATTCATCTCCTGCAACGCATTGCCCAAACCCGCCAATAAGGCGTAGGACGCTTCGCTGGTTTCAAAGCGGCGGGCGTCGTTGCGCAGGTCGTAACCGCTGGCACTCCAGGGCGCGGAAAGCACATCGCGCTGGGCCGGGTTCAGGTGCTGCAGGAACTCCGCGCGTACGTACAACAGCGCCGTGCCGCGTGGCCCGCGCAGGTGTTTGCGGCCGGCCGACTTGAGCACATCACACTGCAGCGCCTGCACATCCACCGGCAGTTGGCCGACGGCTTGCCCGGCGTCGATGAAGTAGGGGATGGCGTGGCGCCGGGCAATAGCGCCGATGGCCTCGGCGGGGTTGATAAGACCGCCGTTGGCTGGCAGCCAGGTCAGGTCGATGAGTTTTACCTGTGCGTCAATCATCGACGCAAGCGCCTGCGGGCACGTGGCGCCGGTTGCATCGCAGGGGATGACTTCCACTCGCGCGCCTGCCTGCACGGCCAATTCCATGCTCGCCAGGTTGCCACCCCATTCGTGGCGGCCGACCAGGATGCGATCGCCGGGTTGCCACGCGCCGAGGGCCTGGAACGCGATGTTCCAGGCCGCCGAACCACTGCTGGCAAAGGCAATCGAGGCGGCGGGCGCGTTAAGCAATTGCGCGGCCGCGCGGCGGGCTTTTTCCACCAGCACGGCACCGTGCTCGCCGGCTTCCATCGGGCCGTCGCGGGCTTCGCGTTGCAGCTGCTCGATGATCGCGTCGAGGGTGGCCTGGCTCGGTAGGGAGGCGCCGGCGTGGTTGAAGTGCACAATGCCGGATTGGCAGCCAGGTGTACGCTCGCGCAGGTGCTGGATGTCGAGGCGGGTCACGGCTGCAACTCGAAAATCGCGTCAACCTCCACCGCCACGCCTGCCGGCAGGCTGGAAACTCCTACGGCGGTTCGCACATGCCGGCCCTTGTCGCCGAGGGCGTTGACCAGCAGGTTCGAGGCGCCGTTGGCGACCACGCTCTGGCGTTGGAAATCGCCGCTGCTGGCGATAAAGACCCCCAGGCGCAGCGTGCGCACCAGGCGCGACAGGTCATCACCGAGGGCATCGCTCAATTGCCCCAGCAGGCCGAGTGCCGCCAGTTCTGCCGCCTGAGCGCCTTCTGTATCGCTGAGGCTTTCGCCCAGTCGGCCGAGGTAGGCGGGTTTGCCCTCAACCATCGGTATTTGCCCGGAGACAAACAGTTGATTCTGGCTGATCACGTAGTTGATGTAGTTGGCCGCCGGCTGGGCCGGGGTGGGCAGCGTCAGGCCGAGGGCTTGCACGCGTTGGCGCAGGGAGTCGCTCATGGTGAATCCTCCTGGGTTAAGAGGGGCCAGCATGTTGGCTGCGGCGGTGGGCGACAAACGCATAGATCTCACGCGACGTATCGAAAAAACTCACGCGTCGGCGCAGGCTTCCTTCAGCCATTCGCTGAAGCAGGTGGCGGCGTCACTCGCGGCGCCTTGCGGTGTGATCAGCCAATAGCCGATATCGCTGTGGTACGGCGGCCAATCGAAGGCGTGCACCAGGCTGCCGTCCTCGAGCCTGCGCTCGATCAAACGGTGGCGGCCCATGGCGATACCCTGGCCGGCCACCGCAGCTTCGACCACGATGTTGTAGTCATGCAGCATCACGCGGGGGTGGCGAGCGAGGTCGACCTGATAGTGCTCGGACCAATCGGTCCATTCGAACGGGCGGTGCGACGTGGCCATCAGCAGCGGGCCGTCCTGCAACGCCTTGAACGCCGGGCTGCACACCGGGGAGATGACTTCCGCCATCAGCCGCGTGGCCTGGACATCGGGCCAGTCACCCTTGCCATAGCGAATTGCCAGGTCGACCTCGGCGGCGGCGACGTTGGCCAGTTGGATCGACGGCAACAGCTCTACTTGAATATGCGGATAGCGGTTCAGGAAACCGGCCAGGCGCGGAGCCAACCACAGCGTGGCGAAGGACGCGAGCAGGCCGATGCGCAACACCGTGGCGCTGGGGGCTATCCGTTGGCTACGCGTGGCGGTGGCGATGGCGTCGAGCGCTGGGCGGATTTCGTTGTAGTAGTGCTGGCCGTCGGCGGTCAGATCGATCGCCCGGGTGCGTCGGACAAACAGCGGTTTACCCAGGTGTTGCTCAAGTTTCTGCACCTGGTGGCTCAGGGCGCTCTGGGTGACCGACAACTCATTCGCCGCCTTGATAAAACTCAAATGCCGCGCCACGGCTTCAAAGGCGCGCAGGGCCAGCAGCGGGGGGAGGTCCTTGTGCAGTGCCACGTGAACACGTCTCCTGGGCAGGGCGGGAAGTGCCGATTTTGAGCGAGGGCCTGCCTTTTGTCGCGCGCTGATTTGCCGTTGGGCGGGGGAGGCCGCATTATTGAGGGACTCCCGCCACAACGTAAGCCAAGCCATGAGTGATGACGACAAGCTGATCGACCTGAATGCCGAACGTGCCAAGCGTGTGCATGACCTCAATGACAAGCGCCTGAATGAAGTGCGCCAGGCGTTTGAACAGGCGATGCCGTTGGGCAAAGCCAAGAAAAAACCGAAGAACAAGCCGAAAAAGCGTTGATACCACCTGCATCCGTTGATGCAGGTCAGTTATTGCCCTTCTTTACGCCCCGTCGCGGGCGACATTGATCCCCGTCAATTTTTCAATCCGCCTTCTCCATTAACTTAGCCCTATCGCAACAGGGCAAGCGCAGGAGGCCGGTCATGTTTATCGATAATGTGGTATTTGCCGGGGTGCTGACTGTCAGCCTCATGGTGCTGTTTTTTGTAGGGTTTGGGATTTTTATCTGGAAGGACGCTAATAAGCGTAAAGAACCCTAAGTCTTTCCGGGTTACATGAGCACGCAAGGCATTTTGGGCGACTTCGGTCGCCCTTTTTTTTGGGCTGGGTTTTGTGGGTATATCCGTTGTTTGGGCAACGGCTGATAGTGGTTTCGCCCTTACGGCGACTCACTTTGGAAAAGCCCCAAAGTAAGCAAAGGGCTCTTGCCCCAACACTCGGCACCTCGCTTAGGCTCGGTGTGCCCTCACTCCGGCTTGAATCCGTGGGCCGCCGCCATGGGCCATCCCTGGCCCATCGCGGCTAACCCGGCGTCCTGCCGGGTTACCCACGGATTCAAGCCTGCGTTCGGCCAGCGTGTTTAACGGGGCGCCTAAGATCAAGGTCACGATCAAGAGCGCAGATCAAGAGACCGCTGACTTCGTCAGCGAAAAGGATGTAAGGGCCGGAGCAAAAACAAAGCAGAGCAACAGCGCTTTTGATCTAACCACTCAGGTCGGCTTTCAGGCCGCCGTGCTCTGCTTTTGATCTGCTTTGTTTTTGAGTTTGATCTTAGGCGCCCCGTTAACCACGCTGGCCGAAAACGGGTAGTACGGAGCGGGTAAACCGGCAGGACGCCGGTTTAGCCGCGACGGGGCAGGGACGCCCCGTCGCGGCGGCCCGCGGAGTAGTACCTGTTTTCGGGCATACCGAGCCTAGGCGAGGTACCGAGTGGTGGGGCAAGAGCGTTTTGCTTACTTTTGCGCTGTTCAAAAGTGAGCCGCTGTAAGAGCGGAACCAATATCAGCCGTTACCGCAGAAACAGATATGTACTCATTCCAACAGCCAAAAAAAAGGCGCGATCCCAATCCGGGTCGCGCCTTTTTATTCAGCCTCAGGCCTCAGCCTATCAGCTCCCCAACGCCTTGGACGCCAGCCAGAACAACCCAGCCGACAACGCCACGGTCGCCGGCAAGGTCAACACCCAAGCCATCAGGATGGTCTTGACCGTGCCCCCTTGCAGGCCGCTCTTGTTGGCAACCATGGTACCGGCCACACCCGACGACAGCACGTGGGTGGTGGATACCGGCAGGGCAAAGATATTGGCAAAACCAATCATGGTGGCGGTGGTGATCTGCGCCGACATGCCTTGGGCATAGGTCATGCCCTGCTTGCCGATCTTCTCGCCGATGGTCAGTACCACACGCTTCCAGCCGACCATGGTGCCCAGGCCCAACGCCAGTGCGACCGCGAGGATCACCCAGAACGGCGCGTACTCGGTGGTGGCGGTCAGGTCTTTACGCAGCTTGTCGAGGTCGGACTTCTCACGGGCATCCAGGCCTGGCAGCTTGCCGACTTTCTTCGCGGTATCGTCCAGGCAGAGCAGGTAGCGACGCACTTCGATGCGGTGATCGGCCGTCAGCGAGTGGTAGTCGGACACACCTTTCAAGGTCTCGACCAGCGCGTTAATGGTCGGCTCGGTCTGCTGCGGGTTGCACTGGAACTTGCCTGGCAGGTCGTTCTTGACGCTTTTGCCCAGGGCCAGGAACTCGCCGAGCGTGGCGTTATTACGCTGGTAGAACTGGCTCAGGTGCACCGTCGCATCGCGGGTGCGTTCGATCTGGTAGGTGGTGCTGCCCAAATCGAGTACGAATTGCGCCGGCACGATACCGATCAGCACCAGCATGATCAGGCCGATGCCTTTCTGGCCATCGTTGGAGCCGTGCACGAAACTCACGGCCATGGCGGAAATCACCAGGACCAGGCGGTTCCAGAACGGCGGGTGCTTTTTATCGTCCAGCTTGCGGCGCTGGTCCGGGGTCTTGTGCATCTTCGACAGCGGGCGCCACCATTTCAGGCCGAGCAGCACCAGGGCTGCGACCAGGAAACCGGCCATCGGCGAGAACACCAGGGAGGCGCCGATATCGACTGCTTTCTGCCAGTTCACACCGTCAGCCAGGGGGATATCGTTGATCAGGGCGTTGGCCAGGCCGACACCGAGGATCGAGCCGATCAGGGTGTGGGAACTGGAGGCCGGGATACCGAAGTACCAGGTGCCCAGGTTCCAGGTGATCGCCGCGGCCAGCAACGAGAAGACCATTGCCAAACCATGGCCGGTGTTCACATTGATCAGCAATTCCACCGGCAGCAAGTGCACGATGGCATACGCGACACCGACACCACCGAGCAACACGCCGAGGAAGTTGAACACCCCGGAGAAGAACACGGCCAGGTGCGGCGGCATGGCTTTGGTATAGATGACTGTGGCCACCGCGTTAGCGGTGTCATGAAAGCCATTGATGAACTCGAAGGCGAGGACAAAGGCGAGGGCGAGCAACAGGCTCACTAGAACCCAAGCATCCAGTCCGCTGAATAAATCGATCATGAAGGTTTTCTGACCCGGTCGTAAGGGGGCGCGATTATGCCAGAAAACCTCGGTAATCGATGCACTAGCTGCTCATCGGTAACAATCTTCATTGAAAAAACCTGGGGGAATGGCGCTCATCCCAGGGTTTTCGGGGGTTTGGCAAGTCTTTGATTTATAACGCTCGGGGTCGAAAAGACCGGGTTTTGTCATCAAAACGTCACGTCTGAAACATTTGTATGAAAAATCGTTGGCGCCCGTAGGATGTTGACCAGTGGGTGCTGGTGCGAGGTGTCCTTGCCGATGATGCTCCGGCGCAGGCGCGCAGGCACGGGATGCTCAAACTGAAGCGCTTATGGCTCTTCGGCTTTGAGTTCCTGCTCAATCTTTTGAATTTCCTGAGCAAATGCCTGGTCGAGCAGGCTGGCTCGTTTGCGCCATGGTTTGCGCTCAGGTTCAGGCTGGGCGGCGTAGGTGGTGACTTCCCCGCCGTATACGTCCTTGTAACGTTGCTCCTGGCGCTCAAGTTCCGCGCGCAGTTCATCTTTCGTCACAGTGTTACCTAATTGAGTTGAGTGTAATTACGTTGCCGCGTTATGCCTGAATGTCGCCCTCGGGGTGTTCAAGTTTGAACCCGTGAGGGGTCAAGTTTGAAGTAACAGAGGAGAGGCCAGTTGTTATGGCCGCCATTCGAGGCAGTTAGTTGCGATCGACCCTGCACGGCCTGTGCACAGCTGGGGTGCTCCGGTCCCGACAATCAAACCGGGCTGACCTGCGCATAGGGTGCATTATAGCGGCGCATTTGAATAACACTATCGGCATAAAGTTAAAAAGCGTCAACGATGTGTGAGCGTTTTGTTACACAGACGCGTCAGTAGTTACGGGAATGTTGGCGTCATAAATTTCACAGGTCTGGGCGTAATAAAACATTGCTTTAACTTTGTCGGGCACGCAATTGGACGGGCCGCCTCCCGGCGCACGCCAAATTGCGATAATCGCATGATCGTCCGATAATCGCCCAATGTTGCCGGCCCAACCTTGTGTATCCCGGCCGGCGCGGCTTGTAATAGCGGCCAACCCTCCCAACGGTTGAAAATAAGACAAAGGATCTGGAAATGAACGATCAATTGCGCAACTCCTTCGCGTCAGTGGCGCCGCCGATCGTGGCTTCGCCGGCCAAGCGCATCCAGGCGTTTACCGGTGATCCGGACTTCATGACTTCCCTGGCCCGTGGCTTGGCCGTGGTGCAGGCGTTCCAGGAGCGCAAGCGCCACCTGACCATCGCCCAGATCAGTCACCGTACCGAAATCCCTCGCGCCGCCGTGCGCCGTTGCCTGCACACGCTGATCAAGCTGGGTTACGCCACCACCGACGGACGCACGTATTCGCTGTTGCCCAAAGTGCTGACCCTGGGCCATGCCTATTTGTCGTCCACACCCCTGGCCGTATCGGCCCAACCGTACCTGGACCGCATGAGCGAGCAGCTCCACGAGGCTTGCAACATGGCCACTCTCGAAGGCGACGACATTCTCTATATCGCCCGTTCGGCCACCACCCAGCGCCTGATTTCGGTGGACTTGTCGGTGGGCGGGCGCTTGCCGGCGTATTGCACCTCCATGGGCCGCATCTTGCTCGCGGCGCTGGACGACGCCTCGCTGCAGGATTACCTCGACCATGCCGACCTGCAAACCAAGACCAGCCGTACGCTGACCACCCCCGAAGCCTTGTTCGAATGCCTGCAACAAGTGCGGCAGCAGGGCTGGTGCATCGTTGATCAGGAGCTGGAACAAGGCCTGCGTTCCATCGCCGTGCCGGTGTACGACGCATCCGGCCAGGTGCTGGCCGCGCTGAATGTCAGCACCCACGCCGCCAGGGTCAGCCGTAGCGAGCTGGAGCAGCGCTTCCTGCCGAGCATGCTCAGCGCCAGTCGCGAGCTAAGTGCGCAGTTGTTTGCGTAAGCGTTCGGTGACCGCACAGATCCCGGGTTGATCAATTGACGCTGTTCCCCCTGGCTTATTAATGTGCGGCAGCGCTCCTTCAGGGGCCGCCGCCCAATAATAACGACGACCTCAGGCCGTCAGCCCGCCCTCGGTGTGGAATAAAAATAATGAATCAGCCTTCTGTCGGTACCACCCTGGACGTCCAGTCCTTTATCAACACCCAGCCACTGTCCCGTTACCAGTGGCGCGTGGTAATCCTGTGTTTCCTGATTGTCTTCCTCGATGGCCTCGACACCGCAGCCATGGGCTTTATCGCGCCCGCGCTGTCCCAGGATTGGGGCATCGACCGCGCCAGCCTGGGCCCGGTGATGAGCGCCGCATTGATCGGCATGGTGTTCGGTGCCCTGGGTTCCGGGCCGCTGGCCGATCGTTTCGGGCGCAAGGTGGTACTGGTCGGCGCGGTGTTGGTGTTTGGCGCGTTCAGCCTGGCCTCGGCCTACAGCAGTAATGTCGACCAACTGCTGGTGCTGCGCTTCCTCACCGGGCTAGGCCTGGGCGCCGGCATGCCGAATGCCACCACGTTGCTTTCTGAATACACTCCCGAGCGCCACAAGTCGCTGCTGGTGACCAGCATGTTCTGTGGTTTCAACCTGGGCATGGCGGGCGGTGGGTTTATCTCGGCCAAGCTGATCCCGGCCTTTGGCTGGCACGCCTTGTTGCTGATCGGCGGCATCCTGCCGTTGCTCCTGGCGGTGGTGTTGCTGGTGTGGCTGCCGGAGTCGGCGCGTTATCTGGTGGTGCGTAACCGTGGAACTGACAAGGTGCGCAAAACCCTGTCACCCATCGAGCCGACGATTGTCGCCCAGGCCACCGCCTTCAGCGTGCCCGAGCAAAAAACCGTCAAGGCGCGCAACGTGTTCGCAGTGATCTTTTCCGGCACCTATAGCGCCGGCACCTTGCTGCTGTGGCTCACCTACTTCATGGGCCTGGTGATCGTGTACCTGCTGACTAGCTGGCTGCCGACCCTGATGCGCGACAGCGGCGCCAGCATGGAGCAGGCGGCGTTTATCGGTGCGCTGTTCCAGTTTGGTGGGGTGTTGAGCGCCGTCGGCGTCGGGTGGGCGATGGACCGGTTCAACCCCCACAAGGTCATCGGCACGTTCTACCTGCTGGCCGGGGTGTTTGCCTACGCGGTGGGGCAGAGCCTGGGCAATATCACCTTATTGGCGACCCTGGTGCTGATCGCCGGGATGTGTGTCAACGGTGCGCAATCGGCGATGCCTTCGCTGGCGGCACGTTTCTACCCTACCCAAGGCCGCGCCACCGGCGTGTCCTGGATGCTCGGCATCGGCCGCTTCGGCGCGATCCTCGGCGCCTGGATGGGCGCCACTTTGCTGGGCCTGGGCTGGAACTTCGAGCAGGTGCTGACAGCGTTGGTGATTCCGGCTGCCTTGGCGACTGCCGCGGTGGTGATCAAGGGCATGGTCAGCCACGCTGACGCGACCTGAGATCGCAGGCGGTTAAAAATGTGGGAGGGGGCTTGCTCCCGATTGCAGTGGGTCAGGTAGAGATTAATCAACTGACACACCCTGATCGGGGGCAAGCCCCCTCCCACATTTGACCGAGTTCACCTGAAGATTAGCTAGACAACAATCCGTTCGATAATCGAACACTGAGTCGATTATCGGATTGTTTGACCCATTTCCCCGGCTTAATCTTCAAGCACTTCGGCGCCACCTCAGCGCCTTTTTCGATCCACACCGGGAGCCCAACCCCATGGCTGAAATTCTTGCGCTGCGTGACGCGGTGAAGCAATTCGTGAACGACGGCGATACCGTTGCACTGGAAGGCTTCACCCACCTGATCCCTACGGCAGCGGGTCATGAAATCATTCGTCAGGGCAAGAAAGACCTGACGCTGGTGCGTATGACGCCTGACCTGATCTACGACCAGTTGATCGGTGCCGGCTGCGCCCGCAAGTTGATTTTCTCCTGGGGCGGCAACCCGGGTGTGGGCTCCCTGCATCGCCTGCGTGACGCGGTGGAGAAACAATGGCCGCAACCGTTGGAGATCGAAGAGCACAGCCACGCTGACCTGGCCAACGCCTACGTTGCCGGCGCCTCGGGCCTGCCCTTTGCTGTGCTGCGTGCCTACGCCGGTTCCGACCTGCCCAAGGTCAACCCGCTGATCAAGACCGTGACCTGCCCGTTCACTGGCGAAGTGCTGGCGGCGGTGCCGTCGGTGCGCCCGGACATCACCGTGATCCACGCGCAAAAGGCCGACCGCAAAGGCAACGTGCTGCTCTGGGGCATCCTCGGCGTGCAGAAGGAAGCGGCGCTGGCGGCCAAGCGCTGCATTGTCACCGTCGAAGAAATCGTCGATGACCTCAACGCGCCGATGAACAGCTGCGTGCTGCCGACCTGGGCCCTGACAGCGGTGTGCCATGTGCCCGGTGGCGCGCACCCGTCCTACGCCCACGGCTACAACGAGCGTGATAACCGTTTCTACCAAGCGTGGGACCCAATCGCCCGTGACCGTGGGACCTTTACCGCGTGGATCGACGAATATATCCACGGCACTGCCGACTTCAATGAATTCCAGGCCAAGCTGGCCACCGCGCAGGAGGCCCAGTAATGGCTTACTCGACCAATGAAATGATGACCGTCGCCGCCGCCCGCCGCCTCAAGAACGGCTCGGTGTGCTTTGTGGGCATCGGTTTGCCCTCCAAGGCCGCCAACCTGGCGCGCCTGACTTCGTCGCCGGATGTGGTGCTGATCTACGAATCCGGCCCGATTGGCGCCAAGCCCTCGGTACTGCCGTTGTCCATCGGTGATGGCGAGCTGGCGGAAACCGCCGACACCGTGGTGCCGACCGGTGAAATTTTTCGCTATTGGTTGCAAGGCGGGCGCATTGACGTGGGTTTCCTCGGCGCCGCCCAGGTCGACCGCTTCGGCAATATCAACACCACCGTGGTGGGCGATTACCACCAGCCCAAGGTGCGCCTGCCGGGTGCCGGTGGCGCCCCGGAAATCGCCGGGTCCGCCAAGAGTGTGTTGATCATCCTCAAGCAGTCGTCGCGCTCGTTTGTCGACAAGCTGGACTTCATCACCTCGGTCGGCCATGGCGAAGGCGGCGATTCGCGCAAACGCCTGGGCCTGCCGGGTGCGGGGCCTGTAGGAATCATTACCGACCTGTGCACCATGGAACCGGAAGAGGGCACCCATGAGTTTGTGGTCACCGCGCTGCACCCTGGTGTGACCCGCGAGCAAGTGGTGGCGGCCACCGGCTGGGCGATTCGTTTCGCCGACCAGGTCGCCACCACCGCCGAACCGACGGAAGTCGAGCTGACGGCCTTGCGTGACCTCGAAGCCCGCACCGCCGCCGCCCATGGCCAAGCGCCTGGAGAAGCCTGATGCGCGACGTATTTATCTGTGATGCCATCCGCACCCCCATCGGCCGTTTCGGCGGTGGGCTGGCCACGGTGCGGGCCGATGACCTCGCCGCGCTGCCGATCAAGGCGCTGATGCAGCGCAACCCTTCGGTGGACTGGAGCGCGGTGGACGAGGTGTTCCTCGGCTGTGCCAACCAGGCCGGGGAAGACAATCGCAACGTTGCACGCATGGCCCTGCTGCTGGCGGGCCTGCCGGAGAGTATTCCTGGCGTGACCCTCAACCGCCTGTGCGCCTCGGGCATGGATGCGATTGGCACCGCGTTCCGCGCCATCGCCAGCGGCGAAATGGAGCTGACGATTGCCGGCGGCGTCGAGTCGATGTCCCGCGCGCCGTTTGTGATGGGCAAGGCCGACGCGGCGTTTTCGCGCAATATGAAGCTGGAAGACACCACCATCGGCTGGCGGTTTATCAACCCGTTGATGAAAGCCCAGTACGGTGTGGATGCCATGCCGCAGACCGCCGATAACGTCGCCGACGACTACCACGTATCGCGCGCCGACCAGGACGCCTTCGCCCTGCGCAGCCAGCAACGCACCGCCGCCGCGCAAGCCGCCGGCTTCTTCGCCGAAGAAATCGTGCCGGTACGGGTCGCGCATAAAAAAGGCGAAACCTTGGTCGAGCATGATGAGCACCCACGGGATACCACCCTGGACGCCCTGGCCAAACTCAAGCCGGTCAACGGCCCGGACAAGACCGTCACCGCCGGCAACGCCTCGGGCGTCAACGACGGTGCGGCGGCGTTGATTCTCGCCTCTGCCGAGGCCTTGAAAAAACATGGCCTGACCGCCCGCGCTCGGGTCCTGGGCATGGCCAGCGCCGGTGTGGCGCCGCGTGTGATGGGCATTGGCCCGGTGCCGGCGGTGCGCAAACTGGTAGAGCGCCTAGGCTTGGCCGTCACTGATTTTGATGTCATCGAACTCAACGAAGCCTTCGCCAGCCAAGGCCTGGCGGTGTTGCGTGAGTTGGGCATTGCCGATGATGCGCCCCAGGTCAACCCGAACGGCGGCGCCATCGCCCTCGGCCACCCGCTGGGCATGAGCGGCGCACGGCTGGTACTCACAGCCTTGCATCAGTTGGAAAAAACCGGCGGCCGCAAAGGCCTGGCGACCATGTGTGTGGGCGTCGGCCAAGGGTTGGCCCTGGCGATTGAACGCATCTAATAAGAGAGGATTGCTCCATGAGTGACAAGCCCGGTTACCGGCGCCCGCAAGCGGGCACTCAACCTGATTACCTGCACCCGGCCTACCAGTCGACGAACCTGCGTTCGCCGTCCAAGCCGTTGGTGTTTCTGCCCCATTCCTTGTCGGAAATCACCGGCCCGACCATCGGCGCCGAGCGGGTCAACGAGAAGGACAACGACCTCACCGCCCAGCACGATGGCGAGCCGCAGGGCGAGCGCATCATCATTCACGGGCGTGTGCTGGATGAAAACGGCCTGCCGGTGCCGGGCATTCTGGTGGAGATCTGGCAGGCCAACGCCGCCGGGCGCTATAACCACAAGCGCGACCTGCATGACGCGCCCCTGGACCCGAACTTCACCGGCACCGGGCGCACCGTCACCGATGCCGACGGCTGGTACCAGTTCCAGACCATCAAGCCCGGTGCCTACCCGTGGGGCAACCACCACAACGCGTGGCGCCCGGCGCATATCCACTTTTCGCTGTTTGGCCCCAGCGTGCTCACGCGCCTGGTCACGCAGATGTACTTCCCCGGTGACCCGCTGCTGGAATACGACCCGATCTACAACTGCGTGCCGGACACTTCGGCCAAGCAGCGCCTGATCGCCAGCTTCGACCTGGAAAAAACCATTCCTTCCTATGCCCTCGGCTACCGCTGGGACATCGTCCTGCGCGGCCGCGACGCCACGCCGATGGAGAAATGAGATGACACTCACTGCAACTACGTCCCACACCGTCGGGCCGTATTACCACATTGGCCTGACCTGGCTGAACCGCGAAGACCTTACCGTGCCCGCCACCCTCGGCGAACGCGTGGCGATCAGCGGGCAAGTGGTGGATGGCAACGGCGATGTGGTCAACGACGCCATGCTGGAAGTCTGGCAGGCCAATGCCGCCGGCAAGTACGACCACCCTGAGGATGAGCAGGACAAGGCCGTCGACCCAAGCTTCGAAGGCTTCGGCCGCGTGCCGGTGGATGCCGAGGGGCGTTTTCGCTTTACCACCATCAAGCCGGGCAGCGTGCCGGGGCTTAAAGGCACGATCCAGGCGCCGCACCTGGTGGTGCTGGTGTTTGCCCGTGGTTTGGTGAAACACCTGCTCACGCGGATTTATTTTGACGGCGAGGCGTTGAATGGGGATGACCCGTTGCTGGCGTGTGTGCCGGCAGAGCGTCGCGGCACCTTGATTGCCGAGCAGGATGGGGCAGGGGTGTATCAGTGGAATGTGATTTTGCAGGGGACAGATAGGGAAACGGTGTTCTTTGATTATTGAGTGATCTTCTAGGGCCCTATCGGGGGCAAGTCGAATCGTCGACCGCCCCTCCCACATTTTGATCTGTGAACACATTCAAAGGTGGGAGGGGGCTTGCCCCCGATGGGGCCGGCTCAGCCAACAACGATCCAAAAGTCTGCTTGCGGAACGAGCTTGTTGCAAAGTATGTCTAGGCTATAACCGTTCCCACTGAGTGAAAAAACCATGACAACAACAACCAGTCACTACACCGGAGAAGAACGCAGCAAACGGATTTTTGCGATTGTCGGGGCATCCTCCGGCAACCTCGTCGAATGGTTCGACTTCTACGTCTACGCGTTCTGCGCCATTTACTTTGCCCCGGCGTTTTTCCCGTCGGACAACCCCACCGTGCAGTTGGTCAACACCGCCGGCGTATTCGCTGCGGGCTTCCTGATGCGCCCCATTGGCGGCTGGTTGTTCGGGCGCGTGGCCGACAAGCACGGGCGCAAGAACTCGATGATGATCTCGGTGCTGATGATGTGCGCCGGGTCCCTGGTCATCGCGTTTCTGCCGACCTATAACGACATTGGCGTCTGGGCGCCTATCCTGCTGCTGGTGGCGCGCCTGTTCCAGGGTCTGTCGGTGGGCGGCGAATACGGCACCACTGCCACCTACATGAGTGAGGTGGCACTCAAGGGCCAGCGCGGCTTTTTTGCCTCGTTCCAGTACGTGACCCTGATCGGCGGCCAACTGCTGGCGGTGTTGGTGGTAGTGATCCTGCAACAGATCCTCAGCGAAGAAGAGCTGCGCGCCTGGGGCTGGCGGATTCCGTTCGTGATCGGCGCGATCGCGGCGGTCATCTCGCTGTTGCTGCGTCGCACCCTCAAGGAAACCTCCAGCAAGGAAATGCGCGAAGACAAAGACGCCGGCAGCATCGCCGCGCTGTTTCGCGACCACAAGGCCGCCTTTATCACCGTGCTGGGCTACACCGCCGGTGGTTCGCTGATTTTCTACACGTTCACCACCTACATGCAGAAATACCTGGTAAACACAGTGGGCATGCACGCCAAGACGTCGAGCTACATCATGACCGGCGCGCTGTTCCTGTACATGTGCATGCAGCCGTTTTTCGGCATGTTGGCGGACAAGATCGGCCGACGTAATTCGATGCTGTGGTTCGCCGGCCTGGGCACGTTGTTCACGGTGCCGATCCTGCTGACGTTGAAAACCGTCAGCAGCCCGTTCCTGGCCTTTGTGCTGATTACCCTGGCCCTGGCGATCGTCAGCTTCTACACCTCCATCAGCGGCCTGGTCAAAGCGGAGATGTTCCCGCCCCAGGTGCGTGCCTTGGGCGTAGGCCTGGCGTATGCGGTGGCGAATGCGGTGTTTGGCGGGTCGGCGGAAGTGGTCGCGCTGAGCCTGAAATCCATCGGCATGGAAAACACCTTCTATTGGTACGTTACCGCGATGATGGCGGTGGCCTTCCTGTTCAGCTTGCGCCTGCCGAAACAGGCGGCGTACTTGCATCACGATTTGTAAGGGATGGGTTATGACGCTGCGCACGAGCAATCAACTGTTCGACGCTTACTTCACCGCTGACAGCATGGCCGAGGTGTTCTGCGACCAGGGGCGCCTGCAAGGCATGCTGGATTTCGAAGCCGGGCTGGCGCGGGCGCAGGCCCGGGTCGGGCTGATTCCGCGCGCTGCCGTGGCACCGATTGCCCAGGCGTGCCTGGCGTCGCTGTATGACGTCGATGCCCTCGGCGTGGCGATTGCCACGGCAGGGAACTCGGCGATTCCGCTGGTGAAGGCGCTGGGCAAGTTGATTGCCAGTGAAGACGCCGAGGCCGAGCGTTTTGTGCACCTGGGCGCTACCAGCCAGGACGTGATGGACACCGGCCTGGTGCTGCAAGCGAGGCGCGCGCTGGAATTGATCGAAACGGACCTGGCGCAATTGGGTGAGATTCTTGCCGCCCAGGCTCAACGCTATGCCAGCGTGCCTTTGGCCGGGCGGACCTGGTTGCAGCATGCGACACCGGTGACCCTGGGGATGAAAATCGCCGGTTGGCTGGGCGCAGTGACGCGCAGCCGGCAACGTCTCACCGAACTGAAACCACGCCTGTTGGTGGTGCAATTCGGCGGCGCCTCCGGCACCCTGGCCGCGCTTGGCGAGCAGGCCATGCCGGTAGCCGAAGCGTTGGCGGCTGAGTTGCAACTGGGCTTGCCCGAACAACCCTGGCACACGCAGCGTGATCGCCTGGTGGAGTTTGCCAGTGTGCTTGGCCTGATCGCCGGCAGCCTCGGCAAGCTGGGGCGGGATATCAGCTTGCTGATGCAGACCGAAGCGGCGGAAGTGTTCGAGCCGTCGGCGCCGGGCAAGGGCGGCTCTTCCACCATGCCGCACAAGCGCAATCCGGTGGGCGCCGCCGTGTTGATCAGCGCGGCCACTCGTGTGCCGGGCCTGGTGGCGACGATGTTCAGCGCCATGCCCCAGGAGCACGAACGCAGCCTGGGCTTGTGGCACGCCGAGTGGGAAACCTTGCCAGAGATTTGCCGATTGGTCTCCGGCGCGCTGAAACAGGCGTTGCTGGTCGGCCAAGGGTTGGAAGTCGACCCCGAGCGCATGGCGCACAATCTCGAGCTGACTCAGGGCCTGGTGCTGGCCGAGGCCGTGAGCATCGTGCTGGCCCAACGCCTGGGCCGCGAAACTGCGCACCATTTGCTGGAGCAATGCTGCAAACGCGCGGTCGCCGAGGGGCGCCATTTACGCGCGGTGCTGGCGGATGAGCCGCAGGTTACCGCTGAGTTATCGAGCGCTGAACTGGACCGCCTGCTGGATCCGGCCCATTACCTGGGCCAGGCGCACACGTGGGTCACCCGCGCCGTAACCGAACACTTTGCATTGACTGCCTAAGGAGGCCTTTGTGGCATTTGTACAACTCGCCGACGGCGAACTGCATTACCAACTGGATGGCCCGGTAGACGCGCCGGTACTGGTGCTGTCCAACTCGTTGGGCACCGACCTGCATATGTGGGACATCCAGATCCCGGCCTTCACCGAGCATTTTCGCGTGTTGCGTTTCGACACCCGTGGCCATGGCAAATCCCTGGTCAGCGCTGGCCCTTACAGCATCGAGCAACTCGGACGCGACGTGATCGCGCTGCTGGATGCGCTGGATATCCCGCGCGCGCATTTCTGCGGGCTGTCCATGGGCGGCTTGATCGGCCAATGGCTGGGAATCAACGCCGGTGAGCGCCTGCAACGCCTGGTGGTATGCAACACCGCCGCCAAGATCGGCACACCGGAGGTGTGGAACCCCCGCATCGAAATGGTCCTGCGTGACGGCGCGGCCGCGATGGTGGCGCTGCGCGATGCCTCGATTGCACGCTGGTTCACCGCCGATTTCGCGGCGGCCAACCCGCACCAGGCCCAGCAGATCACCGATATGCTCGCGGCCACCTCGCCCGAAGGTTATGCGGCCAATTGCGCGGCCGTACGGGATGCGGATTTCCGCCAGCAACTGGCATCGATCAAAGTGCCGACCCTGGTCATCGCCGGCACCGAAGACGCGGTGACGCCACCGGCCGGTAGCCACTTTATCCAGAACCATGTGCAGGGGGCTGAGTACGCCGAGTTCTATGCCGCGCACCTGTCCAACGTGCAGGCCGGCGCTGCGTTCAGTGACCGCGTGTTGGACTTTTTGTTGGCGCGCTAACGCGCTTTTATTGTGGCGAGCGGGCTTGCCCGCGTTGGGCTGCGAAGCGGCCCTCAAACCTGCAAACCCAATTTCACAGCAAGCCTGCGTGGACCTTTCTGGGCCTGCTGCGCAGCCCAACGCGGGCAAGCCCGCTCGCCACAGGTAATCGAGCCTGAATCGAATTGAGTAAGGAGTTTTTTGTGGACGAGAAACAACGTTACGCCGATGGCCTGCAAGTGCGCCGCGAAGTACTGGGCGACGCCCATGTCGACCGCAGCCTGAATGCCCTGACCGAGTTCAACAGCGAGTTCCAGGAAATGATCACCCGCCACGCCTGGGGTGATATCTGGACCCGCCCCGGCCTGCCGCGTCACACCCGCAGCCTGATCACCATTGCCATGTTGATCGGCATGAACCGTAGTGAAGAACTCAAGCTGCACCTGCGCGCCGCCGCCAGCAATGGCGTGACCCGCGCCGAGATCAAGGAAGTGCTGATGCAGAGCGCGATTTATTGCGGGATACCGGCAGCGAATGCCACTTTCCACTTGGCCGAATCGGTATGGGATGAACTGGGCGTGGAATCACGTGAGTGATTACACGCTCCGCCCCCAGCGCTTTATGCGCTGTAAACTTTTCGAGGGTGCAGGCCCATTTCTTCTCGCAACGCGTTTTCGTTGAAAGGGTAAGGGTTGGTTGTGGTGGGTGGGGTTGAGGGATCGTTGTCGAAGTCGAAGGGTTCGGCATCGGTTTCCAGGCCTACGGCCTGGCGTTCAGCGTTGAGTTCGGTAAAGGTTGTACCGTCTGGATTTTTAACCACGGTATCGCCCGTCAACTGGCTGCCCGTTATTGCGTTGTAGGCATGGGATATTTCGTGATGGAGGTAGGTAGACGGCACAAGGAAGGCAGACGGGGTATCGGACGTCTGGTCTGAATCCGAGCGGTTATAAACCACTAAGTTGTTTTTATGGCCAGGGGCACGAACACCGTTCCTGATATCCCCTTTTGAATCCCCATCGTTGTTCGGAACGTAATTGGGGTCTGTGCTGTATCCGGAGTACCTATTTTCTTCGCCTTCAATGATCAGGATGTGCGAGCCTGTTCGTTCTGAATATGCATCCATGCCTTCCAGCATTTTTTGCCCTGTCGGGGAGCTTCTGTATAACTGAATGTCATCCCTGAACCGTTGGCTGAACTCTTGCGATCCGATACCGCGGAATGTCTTGGCGCCGGCTTCGTTGGGCACAGTTTCGATAAACTTGACGCCGGACGGTAGCTGCAGCTGGTCGCTGCGTTTGCCGTAAACAACCCCGTCATCGGTGTTGTTGGCGCTGGGATAGACCCTGTCATGTCCCAGCCCGGTATAGACGGCGCTGCGGCCAGCCGTGCTGATTCGATCATTGCCGTTGCCGCCGTTCATCACGTTGTGGCCGCTTCCCCCATACATTAGGTCGTCATCACTGCCGCCGTCCATATAGTTGGTTTTTGTGTTGGGGCCGTCGCCACCATACAGTCGGTCTCGACCGTTCCCTCCGTACATGACGTGAGAGCCCCGGCCTCCCATCAAGGTATCGTCGCCGTCGTTACCTTCGACATAACCGAGGCCACCGCCCAATCGAACTGTGTCGTTACCGGCACCGCCGTAGACTTTTATGCGGGCAACGACTTCAGGATCAATGTGGACGCGGTCGTCACCTTCATGGGTGTTTATGGTCAAGGTCGTAAGGGGAGTATTTCCCGCAGGCAAAAAATAAGATTGGCCATTTATTTGCGCGCTGAGTTTGCCCTCCGGCCCTTTACTGATGTGAACAGTATCCGCGCCCTTGCTCGTCTCAATTGTTAGCTCAGTCAGGTTGAATATTTTGTGTTGACCCCTTTGATTCAGTACCGTTGTCTTAGTGTTCAGGGATATATCCACATTCTTGTCACTGGCAATTTTAGTGGTTTGGGTGTCAGACGGGCTATTCGGAGTAATTGGGGCTGCGTGTGCATGGGAAGTTGAGGGCGCGCTGGAGGCGGACGGCGTCTGCATTGTGGGAACTCTTTTTGCGTGGTTGGGGATACTATTCCTGCAATACGTGGTGAAAAAAACACTGCACGTTCCTACACCGCAACCACGGCTTCATTTCAAAATATAAGTACACGACGGCTGTTATCCAGACGATCCCTTTCAGTGGGAATCGGCGTCCCACACCCAATTCCACACCCCCGGCAGGTGCACCGGCTCGCTCACCTCCTTGACCGTACGTGCCAACGCCGCGCGCTCCAACATGGCGTGGTCGGTGTAGAAGGGCTCGGCTGCAGTCTTCATACCGTTGACCCGCGCGCTGTCGAGCAGAATCTGCAAGTACTCCTGCATATGCCGCGCGGTGTAGCGATTGATGTCGTGGAAGGTCACCACCACCGGAATCACGCCGTCCACCGTCGGCAACTCACCTAGCGCGATGCGTTCGCGCACCACCGACAATTGCCGATACAGGTTGGCCCGCCGGCGTGGACTGCCGTTGAAGCCCCAGATCTTGCCGTCATTGGCGCTCAAGTCGGTGAGTAGCACCTGCATGCCATGACGCTGATAGGCGGCGAAGGTGCGCCGGTCGTAGTTCCAAAAGGGAGGACGTACCAGCACCGGCGGGCTGCCGGTGATCGAGGCAATATCGGCTGCGCCCTGGGCGAGGGTGCGCTCCAGTTCGGCGTTGCTCAGCCAGCGATGGTTGGTGTGAAACCCCGTGGCGGTGTGGAAGGCCAGGATATGCCCGCCCGCATACTCGCGCTCCATGGTCTTGCGCCCGCGGGAGCTGCCGCCGGAGCGACTCGCTTCGGTCTGCAGGAAGAACACCGCCTTGATCCCCGGGAGTATCGGGTTGTGCGCCAGGTCAGCGACCACCGAACGGCTCGGGTTGTTGTAGCCCGACGCGCTGGGGCCGTCATCGAAAGTCAGCAGAAAACGGATCGGCGCCTGGGTTTGCAGGCGTTGTTCGGTCTGCGGCGTCAGGGCAATGGGCGCGCCAATGCAGCCGCTCAGGCTCACGGCCAGGGCAAGTACAGCGAGTGCGGCAGCGAAGGATTTCATGGGGGATGCGGGCTCGAATAAAGGCCGCTGCTGGGGGGATCAGCAGCGGCAGGCGCGCACCATACAGCAAGTTTGACGCCGGTTTACAGCAGACTTATCGGGTAGCTGACGATCAACCGGTTTTCATCAAATTCATTGTTGCTGTAGTCGCGGCGCATGCTGGAATTGCGCCAGCGCACGGTAAGGTTTTTCAGGCTGCCGCTTTGCACGGTGTAGCCCAATTCGCTTTCGCGGCCCCATTCCTTGCCGTCGGTGATAGTGCCGGTGTGCACATTGCTGCCGCTGATATAGCGGTTCATCAAGGTCAAGCCGGGCACGCCGAGGGCGACGAAGTTGTAGTCGTGGCGCACCTGCCAGGATTTTTCCTGGGCGTTGTCGTAGCTGGAGTTGTAGCTGTCGTTGGCCAGGGTGCCGCCACTGGTGCCGTTGACGCGCATCCAGGCGTTGTTGCCGGTGAGTTTTTGCAGGCCGACGTAGAAGGTGTTGCCGCCATAACGGGCGGAGAACAGGCCGGACCAGGTCTTGTTGTCCAGCTCGCCGGCACGCGCGCTGCCGTCGTCCTTGCCATAAAAGAAGCCGAGGTTGGCGCCCAGAGTCCAGTCGCCGATGGGTTGGCTGTGGGTGACGTTGACGAATTGCTGGCGGTAGATGTCCTTGAGCTGGGCATTCCACAGGCCGATCTGGGTGCGCTTGTCGTTGAACGCGTACTCGCCGCCCTGGAAGTTGAAACGGTCCGAGGTGAACGCGGTTTTACCGACCATCGACATGTCGGTCATGCTGCTGTCATCCCGTGGGCTGTTGGCGCGGAACTGGCCGCCATACAACGTCAGGCCGTCGATCTCCTTGGAGGTGATCTGCCCGCCGCGCAGGGTTTGCGGCAGCGAACGGCCATCGTCCGCACGCAGGATCGGCAACACCGGCATCCATTCGCCCACTTTCACTTCGGTCTTCGAAATCCGCGCCTTGAACGCCACGCCGAGGCGCCCGAACTCATCCGCCGGGCGGCCATCGTGGTCCAACGGCAGCAACTGGGTGCCACCGGTGCCGCGCCCGCCATCGAGCTTCAAGGAGTACAGCCCCAGCACATCCACACCAAAACCCACCGTGCCTTGGGTAAAGCCGGACTTGGCGTCGAGGATGAAACTTTGCGTCCACTCCTGCGCGCCACCCTGGGTTTTGGTGGGGTTGGTGTAGTTACGGTTGAAGAAGAAATTGCGCAGGTTGAGGTTCGCACTGGCGTCTTCGAGAAAGCCGTGTTCTTCGGCGACGACGGGCAGGGCAAGGCTGGCGACAGCGGTTGCCAGCAATAGCTGGCGCGGGCGGAACGTGCTCATGGTGTTGGACCTGTTGTTATTGGGGTTATGCAGGTGGCGGCCATGGTGCCGGGCGGTGCGGGGGCGGTGAAAGTGGGGGAGGGCGGGTTGTGGGCGATGATCGAACGTAATTGTGCGGCGCTTAACCGGTCAGCTTCAGGCATAAAAAAACCGCCTCCTGTGAGGGAGGCGGTTTGGTCTACAGCGGCGCTGCTTTTTACAAAAGCATCAGAACAACTTCAACGCCGGTGCTTCTTCTTTCAACGGCTCGTTCTTCGCGGTCTGCTCGTTCCAGCCGCCGCCGAGGGCCTTGTACAGGTTGACCTCACTGTTGAGCTGCGCCAGGCGGTCGGTGATCAGCGATTGCTGGGCACTGAACAGCTGGCGCTGGGCGTCGAGGAAGGTCAGGTTGCTGTCGACACCAATGCGGTAGCGACGCTCGGCCAGGCGGTAGTAATCCTGGTTGGCGGCGACGAAGCCGCGTTGGGCATCCAGCTGCTGCTTGTAGGTCTCACGCGCGGCGAGGCCGTCGGAAACTTCCTGGAAGCCGGTCTGGATCGCCTTCTCGTAGGTGGCCACGTTGATCTCTTTCTGGATCTTCGAGTAGTCCAGGCTCGCGCGCAGGCTACCGGCGTTGAAGATCGGGATGTTGATCTGTGGCGCGAACGACCAGGTGCCCGAGCCGCCTTTGAACAGGCCGCCCAAGGTCGGGCTGGCGGTACCGGCACTGGCCGTCAGGCTGATGCTCGGGAAGAACGCTGCACGGGCCGCGCCGATATTGGCGTTGGCTGCCTTGAGGTTGTATTCGGCCTGCACGATGTCGGGGCGACGCTGCAGCAGGTCGGATGGCAACCCGGCCGGCACTTCGCTGAGCAAGTCATCCGACAGCGGCTTGCTGACGATGTTGGCCGGCAGGCCGGTGCCCAGCAGCAGGGTCAGGTTGTTCTCGTCCTGGGCGACCTGGCGGGTGTAGCGCGCCAAGGCGACCCGGGCGTTTTCCACCGAGGTGCGTGCCTGGCTCAGGTCGAGGGCCGAGGCCACGCCGACTTCGTTGCTGCGCGAGGTCAGCTTGAAGCTCTGCTCATAAGCACCGAGGGTGTCCTGGGTGAGCTTGAGCAGTTCCTTGTCGGCCTGCCAGGTCAGGTAGGCGTTGGCCACACTGGCCACCAGGCTGATCTGGGTGCTGCGTCGTGCTTCTTCAGTGGCGAAGTACTTTTGTAGCGCTTCTTCACTCAGGCTGCGCACGCGGCCGAACAGGTCCAGCTCATACGAGCTGATCCCCAAGCCAGCCGAGTACTGGCTGGTGATGGTCGATTCGCCGGTCTGCGACAGCTTGGCCGGGGTACGCGAACGGCTGCCGCTGCCTGTGGCCGAGATGGCCGGGAACAGGTCGGCACGCTGGATCTGGTACTGCGCGGCGTAGGCGTCGATGTTCAGCGCCGCGACGCGCAGGTCACGGTTGTTCACCAAGGCGGTCTGGATCAGCTGTTGCAGGGCAGGGTCATGGAAAAACTGCTTCCAGCCCTGCTCGGCAGCGGCCTGGCCCGGCGCCTGGGCCGACGAATACGCCGGCCCCTGCGGGAACTGAGCTGCCACCGGCGCTTCAGGGCGCTGGTAGTCAGGAATCAGCGAGCAGCCACTGAGCACGAATGCGGTGACGGCTAAGGAAAGTAGCGACTTGCTCATTGGCCAGCCTCTTTAGGAGTTTGCTTGGGTTCAGTCTGTTTACGCTCGCCCGCGGCGGACACGGTTGCAAAGAACAGTGGCACCCAGAAGATCGCCAGGACAGTGGCCGTGATCATACCGCCAATTACACCGGTACCGATCGCGTGCTGGCTGCCGGAGCCTGCGCCCGTGGAGATCGCCAGCGGCAACACGCCGAGGACGAAGGCCATGGAGGTCATGATGATCGGGCGCAGACGCATGCGGGAAGCTTCGATGGCGGCCTCGACGATGCCTTTGCCTTGTTCGTGGAGCTCTTTGGCGAACTCCACGATCAGGATGGCGTTCTTCGCTGCCAGGCCCACCGTCACCAGCAAGCCCACCTGGAAGAACACGTCGTTGGACAGCCCGCGCATGCTGGTCGCCATCAACGCACCCACAACCCCCAGTGGGACTACCAGGATGACTGCGATCGGAATCGACCAGCTTTCGTACAGTGCCGCGAGGCACAGGAACACTACCAGCAGCGACAAGGCGTACAGCGCAGGCGCCTGGGAGCCGGACAGACGTTCTTCATACGACAGGCCGGTCCACGCATAGCCAATACCCGCCGGCAGTTGCTTGGCGATACGCTCGACTTCGGCCATGGCGTCACCGGTACTGTAGCCCGGCGCCGGGGTGCCGAGGATTTCCATCGCCGCTACACCGTTGTAGCGCGAGAGTTTCGGCGAACCGAAGATCCACTTGCCCGAAGCGATGGCAGACAACGGCACCATCTTCCCGGAGTCACTGCGTACGAACCATTTGTTCAGGTCTTCAGGGGACATGCGGCTGGCGGCGTCACCTTGCACGTACACCTTCTTCACTCGACCACGGTCGATGAAGTCGTTGACGTAGCTGCCACCCAGGGCAATCGCCAGGGTCTGGTTGATGTTCGACAGGGTGATGCCTTGGGCGCTGGCCTTCTCGTCGTCGACGGTGAGCTCGTACTGCGGCTCATCGTTCACGCCGTTGGGGCGCACACCTGCCAGGATCTTGCTCTGTGCGGCCATACCGAGGAACTGGTTGCGTGCGGCCATCAATTTTTCATGGCCAACACCGCCCTGGTCTTGCAGGAACACGTCGAAGCCGGTGGCGTTACCCAGTTCCAGTACAGACGGCGGCACGATGGCAAATACCATGGCGTCCTTGAATGTCTGCATGAAATAGCCTTGGGCGCGCTTGGCGATCTCGAACACCGAGTTGGACGCGTCACGCTCATCCCACGGCTTGAGCATCACGAATGCCAGGCCCGAGCTCTGGCCACGACCGGCGAAGTTGAAGCCGTTTACGGTAAACACCGATTTCACGCCTTTGCCTTCGCCAGGCTCGCCTTCCTTGTCGTTGAGCAGGAACGCGCGCATATCGTCGATGACTTTCTGCGTACGTTCAGCCGAAGAACCTACCGGCGTCTGCACCTGGGCAAAAATCACGCCCTGGTCTTCGTCAGGCAGGAACGCAGCAGGAATGCGCATGAACAGCCAGACCATGCCGACGATGATCAGCGCGTACACCAGAAACGCCGGGATCTTGTGCTTGATCATGTTGCCCACGCCGCGCTCGTAGCTCAGTACGCCACGGTCGAAGGTGCGGTTGAACCAGCCGAAGAAACCGCGCTTGGGTTGGCCGTGTTTTTCCGGGTCGATCGGCTTGAGCATGGTGGCGCACAAGGCCGGGGTGAAGATCAGGGCAACCAGTACCGACAACGCCATGGCCGAAACGATGGTGATGGAGAACTGTTTGTAGATCACACCGGTAGAGCCGCCGAAGAATGCCATTGGCAACAGTACCGCCGACAGCACCAGGGCAATACCCACCAGGGCGCCCTGAATCTGGCCCATGGACTTGACCGTCGCCTCCTTGGGCGACAGGTGCTCCTCGGCCATCACCCGCTCGACGTTTTCCACCACGACGATGGCGTCGTCCACCAGCAAGCCGATGGCCAGGATCATGCCGAACATGGTCAGGGTGTTGATGGTGAAGCCGAACGCCGCCAGGATCCCGAAGGTACCCAGCAACACCACTGGTACAGTCATGGTGGTGATGATGGTGGCGCGGAAGTTCTGCAGGAACAGGAACATCACCAGGAACACCAGCACGATCGCTTCGACCAGGGTGTCGACTACACCGGAGATCGATTCAGTCACCACCGGGGTGGTGTCATACGGCACCACCGCCTTCATGCCAGGCGGGAAGAACGGCTCCAGAGACTTGACCGTTTCACGGATGGCCTTGCCGGTGTCCAGGGCGTTGGCGCCCGAGGCCAGCTTGATCGCCATACCGGAAGCGGGCTTGCCGTTGAACTGCGCACTGATGCTGTAGTTCTGGCCACCCAGTTCGATACGGGAGACGTCACGCAGGCGCACCTGGGAACCGTCGGCATTCACCTTCATCAGGATGTTGCCGAACTGCTCTGCAGTTTGCAGGCGCGTCTTGCCGATGATGGTGGCGTTCAGCTGGTTGCCGGGCAGGGCAGGCAGGCCGCCCAATTGACCGGTGGCCACCTGGACGTTCTGCGCCGAGATGGCGGTGCTGACGTCGACCGGGGTCAACTGGAAGTTATTCAGCTTGGCCGGGTCGAGCCAGATACGCATGGCGTACTGCGAACCGAACACCTGGAAGTCACCGACACCCGCAGTACGCGAGATCGGGTCCTGGATGTTGGACACGATGTAGTTGGAGAGGTCGTCCTTGGTCATGCTGCCGTCTTCCGACACCAGACCGATTACCATCAGGAAGTTCTTCACCGACTTGGTCACGCGGATACCCTGCTGCTGCACTTCTTGCGGCAGCAGTGGGGTCGCCAGGTTCAGCTTGTTCTGCACCTGAACCTGGGCGATGTCCGGGTTGGTACCCTGGTTGAACGTCGCGGTGATGGTCATGCTGCCGTCGGAGTTACTGTCCGAGGCCACATAACGCAGGTTGTCGATACCGTTGAGCTGTTGCTCGATCACCTGCACCACGGTGTCCTGCACGGTTTGTGCAGACGCACCTGGGTAGGTCACCTGGATGTCGATGGCGGTTGGCGCGATGGCCGGGTATTGGTTGATGGGCAACTTCAGGATCGACAGTGCCCCGACCAGCATGATCACCAGGGCAATTACCCAGGCGAAAATGGGACGGTCGATAAAAAATTTCGACATGGGTTACTCCCCCTGGCCAGCAGCGGCAGCAGGAGCTGGAGCAGAACCGGCAGGTTTGGCGTTGCCGGCGTCCTTGACCTGGACTTCGATGCCCGGCTTGACGTACTGCAAGCCTTCAGTAATCACACGGTCACCGGCGTCGAGGCCTTTTTCCACCAGCCAATAAGCGCCGGCAGTACGGTTGGCGACCAGTACGCGTTGCTCGACCTTGTTGTCCTTGTTCACCACCAGCGCCGTCGGGATGCCCTTGAGGTCGCGGGTCACGCCTTGCTGTGGTGCCAGGATGGCCTTGCTGTTCACACCGGCTTGCAGCTGGGCGTGCACGAACATGCCCGGCAGCAGGGTGTGGTCAGGGTTCGGGAACACGGCGCGCAGGGTCACGGAGCCGGTGGTCTGGTCAACCGACACTTCGGAGAACTCCAGCTTACCGTCCTGGCCGTAGTCGCTGCCGTCTTCCAGGGTCAGCTTGACCTTGGCCGCATTGGCGCCGGCTTTTTCCAGCTGACCGCTTTCCAGGTCGCGGCGCAGTTTCAGCATTTCAGCCGAAGACTGCGTGACGTCGACGTAGATCGGGTCCAGTTGCTGGATCACCGCCATGGCGTCGGTCTGGCCGCTGCTCACCAGCGCGCCTTCGGTCACCGAAGAACGGCCGATACGCCCGGAGATCGGCGCGAACACTTTGGTGTAACGCACGTTGATCTGGGCGGTTTGAACGTTTGCTTCCGAAGTCATGCGGTTGGCGACGGCAGTGTCGTATTCCTGACGGCTCACGGCTTGCTCATCGACCAACTGCTTGTAGCGGTCGGTGATCGACTTGGTCTGGGTCAGGCTGGCTTGCGCGCTTTTGAGCGTGGCTTCATAGACCGACGGGTCGATCTGATAAAGCTGCTGGCCTTCCTTCACGTCCGCGCCTTCCTTGAACAGGCGCTTGAGAATGATGCCGTTGACCTGTGGGCGAACTTCCGCGATGCGGTAGGCGGTGGTGCGGCCTGGCAGCTCGGAGGTCAGGGTATAGGCTTGCGGTTGAATGGTGACCACGCCGACCTGAGGGGTTTGAGCGGGCGGAGCCGCTTCTTCCTTTTTACATCCGCTGAGCAGCGATGCCAGGGCGACGGCAGTGACCAGAGCGGTAACAGCTGGCTTAAGTTGCATGAAGATCCTCGGGTCAGGCGCGCAGGGTGCGCACAAGAAGGGTGGAAGGGTAAAAAACAAGCCGTGAGTGGATAAGTAGCTTGCTACGCAATATACTTACGTTCATGGTTGTTTGTAAACTCTTGACAGGCTTCGCGGAATGTTGACAAAGCAACGCCCAAAGCCTCGATTCCATTACGTTCGGCACCCATGACGGTGTCGTCCCACAAATATTCAGATGATCGTCAACGTCTATTAACGTTGCGTTAACGATAGTCTCAAGTGTCCTGATTGAGGTTTTACTGCCATGGTTCGTCGTACCAAAGAGGAAGCTCAGGAGACGCGCAGCCAGATTCTCGATGCCGCCGAGCAAGCCTTTTATGAGCGCGGTGTCGCGCGGACCACGTTGGCGGACATCGCCGCGCTGGCCGGGGTGACGCGCGGTGCCATCTATTGGCATTTCAGCAACAAGTCCGACTTGCTGCAGGCGCTGCTCGACACGCTGCATGAGCCCCTGGACGAGTTGGCGCGCGCCAGCGAAAGCGAGGATGAGCTCGATCCGCTGGGCTGCATGCGCAAGTTGCTCATTCGTCTTTACCATCAGGTGGCCCTGGACCCGAAGACCCGGCGCATCAACGAGATTTTGTTTCATAAGTGCGAGTTCACCGATGAAATGTGTGACATGCGCCGTCAACGCCAGACCCATAGCCTGGAGTGCAACCTGCGTATCGGCCTGACATTGCGTAACGCGGTCCATCGTGGGCAGCTTCCGGAAAACCTCGACACTACGCGTGGAGCGGTGTGCATCCACGCCTTCATCCACGGCTTGATCGGCCAGTGGTTACTGGTGCCCGACAGCTTTCAATTGCACCAGGAAGCCGAACGTTGGGTGGACGCCGGGCTGGACATGCTGCGCCTGAGCCCTAGCCTGCGCAATTGAGACAAAATGCGTAATTGCATCAGGTTGTGTCAACAGTAAAGCCTAAGGACAGTCAATCGTCCTTCTGCCTGATTGGTGGGGTGACTTTATATACGGGCTGGCGGGCGGTTGATAGGTAGCCGCCTAAGTATTTTGTAGCGATTTTGTTGCGGTTCTGTGAAGCAATGTTTCTCAGGGCTGCATAAGTCAAAAATGTGGGAGGGGCGGTGCGACGATTCGACTTGCCCCCGATAGCGGTCTGTCAGTTGAAACAACTGACACTGAACCACCGCCATCGGGGGCAAGTCGAATCGTCGCACCGCCCCTCCCACATTGATTTTGTGTTGCAGGTGATTAGATCGCCAGCGTCGGGTAGTCGATATAGCCAACCGGGCCCTTGCTATAGAAGGTGTCCGGGCGCGGGTCGTTCAGCGGCGCGTCGGCCTTCAGGCGTGCCGGCAGGTCGGGGTTGGCAATAAAGGGGACGCCCCAGGCCACTGCATCAGCCTTGCCTTCAGCCAGCCAGGCATTGGCGCTGTCCTTGGTAAAGCGCTCGTTGGCGATGTACGCGCCGCCGAAGGCTTTTTTCAGTTGTGGGCCGAGGCTGTCTGCGCCTTCCTTCTCACGCGAGCAGATAAACGCGATACCACGCTTGCCCAGTTCACTGGCGACGTAGGTGAAGGTTTCTGCCAGGTTGTCGTCGCCCATGTCGTGGGAGTCGGCACGCGGTGCCAGGTGCACACCCACACGCCCGGCGCCCCAGACTTCGATGGCCGCGTCGGTCACTTCCAGCAGCAGGCGCGCACGGTTTTCCAGGGAGCCGCCGTACTGGTCGGTGCGCTGGTTGGTGCTGCTTTGCAGGAACTGGTCGAGCAGGTAGCCGTTGGCGCCGTGGATTTCCACGCCGTCGAAGCCGGCGGCCTTGGCGTTCTCGGCACCGGTGCGGTAGGCGTCGACGATGTCGGCGATTTCAGCGGTTTCCAGGGCACGTGGGGTTGGGTAGTCGGCCAGTGGGCGAACCAGGCTGACATGGCCTTTTGGCTGGATGGCGCTCGGTGCCACCGGGGTTTCGCCGTTCAGGTAGGACTCATGGGAGATGCGGCCCACATGCCACAGTTGCAGGAAGATCTTGCCGCCCGCGCCGTGGATCGCCTTGGTCACGTTGGCCCAGCCGCGCACCTGGTCGTTGGACCAGATGCCCGGGGTATCCGGGTAGCCCACGCCCAGCGGCGTGACGGAGGTGGCTTCGCTGAGGATCAGCCCGGCGGACGCGCGTTGTACGTAGTATTCAGCCATCAG
Source organism: Pseudomonas sp. S09G 359 (assembly GCF_002843605.1). Lineage (NCBI taxonomy): Bacteria > Pseudomonadati > Pseudomonadota > Gammaproteobacteria > Pseudomonadales > Pseudomonadaceae > Pseudomonas > Pseudomonas sp. S09G 359. Next base: position 1,586,659 of record NZ_CP025263.1, read on the forward strand.
GGCGTTGGGCACGCGACCGGCGTCGGCACGGCAGCGGGTCAGCGGCGCCATGATGATGCGGTTCGACAGTTCCAGGTCGCCCAGTTTGATCGGATCGAAAATAGTCGTCATGGGTAAACACCTTGCTCTTGGAAGTTGATCAGTTGGTCGCAGGGGCCAGGTCGGCATCGCCGCTCTGACGGAAAGTAATCAAGGTCACCAGCAGCGCCAGGATCGCCAGGGCCGCAGCGGCCAGTGGCACGCTGGTCAGGCCGAAGCCGTGGGCAATCACACTGCCGCCGACCCAGGCACCGAGGGCGTTGCCGATGTTGAAGGCGCCGATGTTCAAGGTGGACACCAGGTTCGGTGCGGCCTTGCCGAAGGTCACCACGTTGATCTGCAACGCCGGCACGGCAGCAAACGAGGCGGTGGCCCACAGGAACAGGGTGATTTCAGTCGGGATTAGCGCGACGCTGGTCCAGCTCAGCGCGGTGGACACCACCGCCATGCTGATGAACACGCCGATCAACGTGGCTGCCAGGCGCTTGTCCGCCAGCTTGCCGCCGATGATGTTGCCCACGGTGAGGCCCAGGCCGATCAGCAGCAGGGTCCAGGTCACGCCTTTGGGCGATACGCCGGTGACATCGCCGAGCAGTGGCGCAACATAAGTGAAGAGGGTGAACATCGAGGCGGCGAACAGTGCGGTCATGCTCAACGACAGCCAGATGCCGGCGCCCTTGAGGGCCGCCAGTTCGGCGCGCATGTCGAGTTTTTCTTCATCGCGCTTGGCCGGCAGGAAGCGGATCAGGCCGATCAACGCCACTACCCCAATCACCGTCACGGCCCAGAAGGTCGAGCGCCAGCCGGCTTCCTGGCCAAGTGCAGTGCCCAGCGGCACGCCCAGCACGTTGGCCAGGGTCAGGCCGGTGAACATCAAGGCCACGGCCGAAGCGCGTTTGTTGGCCGGCACCAGGTTGGCGGCCACCACCGAACCAATCCCAAAGAACGCGCCATGGCAGAGTGCCGTGACCACGCGGGCAAACATCAGCACGTTGTAGTCACTGGCCAGGGCGCAGAGCAGGTTGCCGACAATAAAAATGCCCATCAACGCGACCAGCGCGGCCTTGCGTGGCAGCTTGGCGGTGGCCAGTGCCATGAAGGGTGCGCCGATGGCCACGCCCAGGGCGTAGCCGGTGACCAGCCAACCGGCGCCGGGGATCGACACGCCGAGGTCCGCCGCCACATCGGGCAACAAGCCCATGATGACGAACTCGGTGGTGCCGATGGCGAAGGCGCTCAGGGCCAGTATGAGTAGCGAGAGGGGCATTATCGTTTCCTTGTTACAGCGCTGCGTTGTCGTCCGCGCTGAGTTCGGTGGTGAGCGCAGCGAGGAAGGCTTGGATCACTTCCTCATTGCGTTTGAAAAAGTGCCACTGCCCGGCCTTCTGGCTGCTGATCAAACCCGCCCGCTGCAAGGTGGCCAGGTGGGCCGACACGGTCGACTGGGACAGGCCGCAGCGCTGGTCGATCTGCCCGGCGCAAATGCCGTATTCGTGGTTGTGCAGTTGCTCGGGGAATTGCACTTTCGGGTCTTTCAGCCAGGTGAGGATGTCTCGTCGTACTGGGTGCGCCAGGGCTTTTATTATTTCGTCGAGGTCGATGGACATGGCAGGTGCTCGGTGTCGTAAAGCGTTATATCGCGATGAGGCGAACCTTAAATCGTTATATCCCGATATACCAATATGATTTTGCTCTGAGGTCAGGCTAAATCGGTATATCGGGTTATAACGATACGTTGGCGTCAGTGCTAGACTGCGCGCCATGAATTATCTCGCACATCTACACCTGGGCGGCCAACTTCCTGCGCAAATGCTGGGCAGCCTCTATGGCGACTTCGTCAAAGGCCGCCTGCAGGGCCAGTTCAGCCCGCAAATCGAATCGGCGATTCAGTTGCATCGCTCGATTGACCGCTTTACCGATAGCCACCCATTGGTCGGCGAAGCATTGTCGCGTTTCAGCCTCACCCGCAGGCGGTATGCCGGGATCGTCCTCGATGTGTTTTTCGATCACTGCCTGGCACGGGATTGGGCGTTGTATGCCGACCAACCGCTGGAGCACTTCACCTCGCAGGTGTACCGCGTGCTGGCAGCCGAGCCGCAGTTGCCGGGGCGGCTGGCGCAGATTGCGCCCTGGATGGCAGCGGATGACTGGCTGGGCTCGTACCGCGAGTTCGCGGTGATGGAGCAGGTGTTGCGGGGGATCTCGCGGCGGCTGACGCAGCCGGAGGAGTTGGGGTTTGCGATGCAGGAGTTGCGGGAGCTTTATGAGCCGTTGAGTGATGACTTCCGGGTGTTCTATCCAAAGTTACAGGCGTTTGCACAAACCCAGCTGACTACTGATATCTAAATGTGGGAGGGGGCAAGTCGAATCGTCGCACCGCCCCTCCCACATTGGAATTGTGTTTACTTCATTCAAGCAGCATACGCAGGTCGAGCATCCACTTGTTCAGCCTCTGGAACCGGCCCAAACAACGCCTTCTGCACCGCCTGCTGCGCCTGATACGCCAGCGCCGCACGTTCCTGCCCGGCGCAGGCAATCGGCTTGAGCACATGGATTTCCACATCGCCCTGGTCATTGCCGAACAGCCGCATCAAGTGCGAGAGCAAATCATCATCGCCAATAAACGGCGCCAGCGGGTCCACCTGGCCATCGCGCAGGTAACGGATCGCCACGGGCTGCAGCGCCACATCCGCGTCGATCGCACTGGCCAGCAAGCGCCCGTGGAACGTGCGCAGGCTGCGCCCGTCAGTGGTGGTGCCTTCCGGGAACATCAGCAGCGGGTGCTGTTGCTCCAGGTGACGGGTCATCTGTTTGCGGATCAACTGGCTGTCGCCCGAGCCGCGGCGGATAAACAAACTGCCGGCCTTGGCCGCTAACCAGCCAGCCACCGGCCAGGTACGCACTTCGGCCTTGGACAGGAACGACATCGGCGCCACCGCGCCGAGCAATGGAATATCGGTCCAAGACACGTGATTGCTCACCCACAGCATCGGCTGCGTCGGCAACTCGCCGTGCACCGTTACGCGAAAGGGCAGGGCGTTGGTCAGCCGCGCCATAAAGAATCGTGACCAGCGCTGGCGGCGCACCATCGAGTTGGCAACCCCCAGGCGCTCAAACAAACCAAACACACTGGCCATGCTCAACCCCAGCGCCACCACCAGCAACACGCGGGCAATGCGCCCGTACACGCGCAGGCGGCTCATCACATTGCAGCCTTGAAGTGGCGGGCGTAACGCGGGCATAACTCATCGCGCTTGAGCAGGATGAATACGTCGGCCACCTGGAAGTCTTCATCCCAGCACGGCTCGCCGCAGATCTTCGCGCCCAGGCGCATATAGGCCTTGAGCAACGGCGGCATTTCCGCGATCACGTTAGACGGCAGGTCCAGCGCCGGCAGCGGTTTTTTCGGTTCGGCGCGCAGGTGTTCGTTGCACAAGTAGCGTTCGCGCAGGCGCTGCATGATCGCGTGTGCCTGGATGCCGCCGTCGTGCATCGGGATGCTCGCGCAGCCCATCAGGTAGCTGTAGCCGCCCTGGTTGAGCACTTCGGCCAACTCGCCCCAGAGCACGGCGATGGTGCCGCCGTTGCGGTAGGCCGGGTCGACGCAGGTACGGCCGATTTCCAGGATCGGGCCTTGCAGGTGCAGCAGGCCGTGCAGGCTGAATTCTTCTTCGCTGTAGAACCGGCCCAAGGTGCTGGCGGCCTGGTGGTCGAGCAAACGGGTGGTGGCTACCAATCGACCGCTGTTCATGTCGCGCACACCGATGTGGCTGCAGTGAACATCATAGTCATCCATGTCCAGACCCAGTTCCGCACCTTTCAGCTTGGCGTTGAACTCGCCGCTGAACACGTTGAAACGCAGGGCCTGGGCTTCCTGCAAAGCCTTGGCGCCAACCAGGCGTTCGGCTTGCAGACGGCGTTCATTGCCGGTGTCGCTGATGCGGGCGATCTGAGTCATGGCGAATCTCCGAGTGCCGGCCACTTACCGGCCGGTCGACTTGTTTGTCCAAACTCAGGCTATGTAGCCCCGGTGTCATCTCCATGAAGTTACGGTGACGGTTGGATGACAGCCCCTCTGTAGCAAATCTGTCACCGGCCTCGGCTAGGCTCGCGGGCTTGAATGCCCCCTTGAGTTTGCGTCCATGGTCAGAGGCCTGTTGTGTGTTGCCCTGTTGTTAGCCACCGTTACTGCCCGCGCCGAAAGCTGGCCAGACAAGGATTGGGCCAAGGCCACGCCACTCGCCGGCCCGGCCGTCGAAGCCCTCGACAGGTACGCGTTCCCTCCGCGTGACGACACCACCCGCCAAGGCATCCGCACCGATGCGCTGCTGGTGATCCGCGACGGTGAAATCATCTATGAACGCTACGCCGCGCCCACCACCGCCAGTACGCCGCACCTGACCTGGTCCATCAGCAAAAGCCTGATGGCCACCGTGCTTGGCGTGGCCTATGGCGACAACCGCTTCAAATTGAACGACCCCGTAGCGCGCTTCTACCCGCCGATGAAGCAACACCCCACGGTGACCATGGCCGACCTGCTGCACTGGGCCTCGGGCCTGGACTGGCAGGAAGACTACGAATACGCCCCGCTGAAATCCTCGGTGGTAGCGATGCTCTACACCCGTGGCCGCGCCGACATGGCCGAGTTTGCCGCCAACACCGAGGCGTCCAGCGCCCCGGGCCAGGCCTTCCGTTATTCCAGCGGAGACAGCAATATCCTGTCCGCCGCGCTCAAGGGCATGCTTGGCCACAAGGCGTATATGAGCTACCCGTGGGACGCGCTGTTCAAGCCGCTGGGCATTCGCAACGCCACCTGGGAAACCGACGCCGACGAAACTTTTGTCGCCTCGTCCTACGCCTACCTGACCGCCCGCGACCTGGCACGCGTCGGTCTGTTGATGGCACGGGACGGACGCTGGGGGGAGCAACAGTTGCTGCCTAAAGCCTGGGTCGATTTCAATCTCCAGCCGTTCGACAAGTACAAGGCGGGCCAGGACGAAGCCGTACCGGGCGGCCATTGGTGGCTCAACCAGGGCGTGCCCCGGCCCTGGCTCGACGCCCCCGCCGACACCTTCGCCGCCCTCGGCCACTGGGGCCAGGCGCTGTACGTGATGCCCGCCGAACACCTGGTGATCGTGCGCTACGGCGACGACCGCGACGGCAGCTATCGCCATAACGAACTGCTCAAGCACGTGCTCGCGGCGGTGCAACCATGATCCGTCGTCGGCCGTTTACCAGCCTGTTTCTGCTGCTGTTGATCTCTCTGCTGGGATGGATCTGGCACGAACGCGTCAACCTGCAAGCCTTCCCCGACATCATCGCGGCGTACACCGCCAAGGAATACTGCTCATGCCGCTACGTGGCGAACAACCCGGCGGAGTATTGCCGGGGGTATGTGCAGCAGTACGTGCCCACCAGCGCGTTCAGCGATAACCCGGAGCGCAGTGAGGTGACGGCGAGCGGGTTGGGGCGCACGCACAGTGCAAGGTGGCTGGGCGATCGCCAAGGCTGCCGCCTGAACCCCTGACCCACCACCGCCCCAATGTGGGAGGGGGCTTGCCCCCGATGGCGCTGGGTCAGTAACAAATATGCTGACTGATCCACCGCTATCGGGGGCAAGTCGAACCGTCGCACCGCCCCTCCCACAGTGGAATTGCATGTTAAGGTTCGTGCAGGTTTTTTGCCCCATGAGTCTCTATGTTCAATGTCAAACCTCTCGCCTTCACGTTGCTGACTTGTGCCGCCGTACCCGCCCACGCCGATTGGTACCTGGACAACGAGTCCTCGCGCCTGTCATTTGTCACCACCAAGAACACCGAGATCGCCGAGGTCCAGCGCTTTTTGGTGCTGCACGGCAAGGTTGACAGCAAGGGCGCGGCAACCGTGGAAGTGGAGCTGGAGTCGGTCAACAGTGGCATCCCGCTGCGTGATGAACGCATGCGCAATGACCTGTTCGAGATCAAGACCTTCCCCGAAGCGCTGATCAGCGCGCAGATCAATCTGCAACCCATCAACGACCTGGCCCCCGGTGCGCAACTGGAATTGCGCCTGCCGATGAGCGTGACCTTGCATGGCAAGACCCACACCTACAGCGCCGAACTCCTGGCCACGCGCCTGGATGACCGCCGTTTCCAGGTGGTGACCCTGGAGCCGGTGGTGTTGCATGCCGAAGACTTCGACCTGGCACCAGGTGTGGCGGCGTTGCGCAAGGCGGCTGGGCTCAAGTCGATCAGTTTGTCGGTGCCGGTGGGTGCGGTGCTGATCTTCACGGCGCGCTGACATGGGCGGCGCAGTGTTCCCGTGGCGTAGCGGCAACCGTTTCGAGTTGTTGATCGACGGCCCGCAGTTTTTCCCGCAGATGCTGGTGGGCATTGCCCGCGCCGAGCGGCAAGTCGATCTGGAGCTGTACCTGGTGGAAGCCGGCGCCTGCGCCGAAGCCATGGTGCAGGCGCTGGTGCTGGCCGCCGAGCGCGGCGTGCGGGTGCGCTGCCTGTTCGATGACTACGGCAGCCTGGCCTTTACCCTGGGGTTGCGCAAGCGCCTGACCGACGCGGGGGTGGAGCTGCGTTTCTACAATCGCCTGAGCTGGCGCCGTTGGATGCGCAACCTGTACCGCGACCATCGCAAGCTGTTGCTGATCGACCAAGGTATCGCCGTGGTCGGCGGCACCGGCGTTACCGATGAGTTCTGGACCCCTGGGCAAGACACTGCCGAATGGCATGAGGTGATGGTGCAGATCAGCGGCCCGCTGGTGCAGGACTGGCAGGCCTTGTTCGACCGCCAGTGGCACGCCAACGCGGCGCGCCGGGAGTGGAAGCCGGCCACTCATTTCGGTTTGCCGCGCCTGCCCAAGGTGCCGGCCACCGGGCCTGGCCTTGGCCGCGTGGCCTATGCCGATGCCCGCCAGCACCGCGATATCTTGCAGTCGCTGATTCGCGCACTCAACAGCAGCAAGACGCGCATCTGGCTGGCCACGCCGTACTTCCTGCCCACCTGGAGCGTGCGCCGTGCGTTGCGCCGGGCAGCAGGGCGCGGGGTGGATGTGCGCTTGCTGCTCACCGGGCCACGTACCGATCACCCGTCCGTACGTTACGCCGGGCATCGCTATTACCCGCGCTTGCTGCGGGCCGGTGTGCAGATCTTCGAATACCAGCCGTGCTTTCTGCACCTCAAGATGGTGTTGGTTGACGATTGGGTGAGCATAGGTTCGTGCAACTTTGATCACTGGAACCTGCGCTTCAACCTGGAAGCCAATCTGGAAGCGCTGGACCCCGAGCTGACGCAGGCAGTGGCGGGCAGTTTCGAGCGGGATTTTGCCCAGAGCCAGGCGGTCAGCCTGGAGGCGTGGAAGGCGCGGCCGTTGTGGCGGCGGGTGAAGCAGCGGGTGTGGGGGTGGATTGATCGGTTGGTGGTGAATTTGCTGGATCGACGCGGCTAGCGAGGTCACCACCAGTCAAATGTGGGAGGGGCACCGCTCCTCCCACATTTTGAACCCATCAGGTGTTAGAGCAATTCAAAAGTCTGCTGCTGCACATCCTGGGAATCCAACCCAATCTGCACATTGAACTCACCCGGTTCCGCCGCGAATTTGAGCTGGGTGTTGTAGAACTTCAAGTCCTCTTCGGTGATGGTGAAGTGCAGCGTGCGTTCTTCGCCAGCCTTGAGCATGACCTTCTGGAAGTTCTTCAGCTCCTTGATCGGGCGGATCATCGAGCCGGCCACGTCCTGGATATACAACTGCACCACGGTTTCGCCATCGACCTTGCCGGTGTTCGTTACCGTGACGCTGGCATCGAGTTTGCCGGTCTTGTTCAGGGTGGTGGACGACAGCGCCATGTCCGACAGGCTGAACGAGGTGTAGCTCAGGCCATAACCGAACGGGAACAGTGGCCCGGTGGTGTCATCGAAATACTGCGAGGTGTAGTTGCCCGGCTTGCCCGGCGTGAACGGCCGGCCGATGGTCAGGTGGTTGTAGTAGGTAGGAATCTGCCCAACCGAACGTGGGAAGGTGATCGGTAGCTTGCCCGAAGGGTTGTAGTCACCGAACAGCACGTCGGCGATGGCGTTGCCGCCTTCGGTGCCGGCGAACCAGGTTTCCAGGATCGCGTCAGCCTGTTGTTTCTCATCCAGGATCGACAGTGGGCGGCCGTTCATCAGCACCAGCACCAGCGGCTTGCCGGTGGCTTTGAGGGCCTTGATCAGGTCGCGCTGGCTTTGCGGAATGTTCAGGTCGGTGCGGCTGGAGGATTCGTGGGACATTCCACGGGATTCACCCACGGCGGCCACCACGATATCGGCATCCTTGGCGGCCTTGACCGCCTCGTCGATCAGCACCTGTGGCGAGCGGGTGTCATCCACCACTTCCGGGGCATCGAAGTTGAGGAAGTTGAGGTAGTCGACCACCGCCTTGTCGTTGGTGATGTTGGCGCCACGGGCGTAGATGATTTTGCCTTTTTCGCCGATCACGGCGTTCATGCCGTCGAGCAGGGTCACCGATTGCGCCGGTTGGCCGGCAGCGGCCCAACTGCCCATCATGTCGATGGGGGCCTTGGCCAATGGGCCGACCAGGGCGATGGTCGCGGATTTTTTCAGCGGCAGTGTTTCATTATGGTTTTTCAGCAGCACCAGGCTGCGGCGTGCGATGTCGCGGGCGTCGGCACGGTGCAGGCGGCTCTCGGCGTTAGTGTCGGCCGGGTCATCCTCGGCCTTGCCGATGCGCAGGTACGGGTCTTTGAACAGGCCCATGTCGTATTTGGCGGCCAGCACTTCACGCACGGCGTTGTCGATGTCGCTTTGCTCGATCTCGCCGGACTTGAGCAGCCCCGGCAATTCCTTGCCGTACAGCGAGTCGTTCATGCTCATGTCGATGCCAGCCTTGATCGCCAGCTTGGCGGCCTCACGCCCGTCCTTGGCGACGCCGTGCTTGATCAGCTCGACGATTGCGCCGTGGTCGCTCACGGCCAGGCCCTTGAAGCCCCAGTCCTTGCGCAGCAGGTCGTTCATCAGCCAGGTGTTGGCGGTGGCGGGTACGCCGTTGATCGAGTTCAGCGCCACCATCACGCCGCCCGAGCCGGCCTTGATTGCTGCGTGGTAGGGCGGCAGGTAGTCCTGGTACATCTTGACCGGGCTCATGTCGACCACGTTGTAGTCGCGCCCGCCTTCCACTGCGCCATACAGGGCGAAGTGCTTGACGCTGGCCATGATGCTGTCGGCGTTGGCGGGGCTGGTGCCCTGGAAGGCCTTGACCATCACCTCGGCAATTCGCGAGACCAGGTAGGTGTCTTCGCCGAACCCCTCGGAAGTGCGGCCCCAGCGTGGGTCGCGGGAGATGTCGACCATCGGCGCAAAGGTGATGTCGAGGCTGTCGGCGGCGGCTTCCTGGGCGGCGATGCGCCCGGAGCGGCCGATGGCGTCCATGTCCCAGCTGGAGGCCAGGGCCAGGCTGATCGGGAAGATCGTGCGGTGGCCGTGGATCACGTCGTAGGCGAAGAACATCGGGATCTTCAAGCGGCTGCGCATCGCCGCGTCCTGCATCGGACGGTTTTCCGGGCGGGTGATGGAGTTGAACGTGCCGCCGATGCGGCCGGCGGCGATTTCCTTGCGGATCAGCTCGCGCGGCATCTCGGGGCCGATGCTGATCAGGCGCAACTGGCCGATCTTTTCATCCAGGGTCATCTGCTTGAGCAGGTCGCTGACGAAGGCGTCCTTGTCTTTAAGCGCAGCAGGCTTTGTTTCTGCCCAGACGGGGTGGGTGGCCAGAGTGGCAACAAGGCCGAGCAAACACAGCTTTTTCATGAATATCCTTTTTCGGCTCACTGCACAGCATCAAGGGACTGCTGTCGGCCAAAATGTGGGGAGCGACTATTGTTGTTCGGGTGTTGTTCAGCTAAATGCAGCACACTCCGCTGAACTCTTATTTATGAACTCTTTGTGGCGCTGGGCATCTTTTAGCTGATTGGCCCGATGCATTCCAGTGGTGGTGGCGGATTATGCCCCAAGCGCAGGGTTTATAGGGTCAGTCGTAACATTCCATCAAGATTGGGCAGGAGAAACATCATGCAAGCAGCACAACATTACCGCTGGGGCTTCAAGGCCGCGGTTCTGCTCTTGATCAGCACAGTGCTGAGCGGTTGCGGTATCAACACCATTCCGACCCTGGACGAGCAGGCCAAAGCGGCCTGGGGCCAGGTGCAGAACCAGTACCAACGCCGTGCCGACCTGATTCCCAACCTGGTGGAAGTGGTCAAGGGCTACGCCGCCCACGAGCAGGACACCCTGACCGCGGTGATCGAAGCGCGGGCCAAGGCCACCTCGATCCAGGTGGATGCCAGCACCCTCGACAACCCCGAGAAACTCAAGCAATTCCAGCAGGCCCAGGATGGTTTGAGCGGTGCCCTCAGCCGTTTGATGGTGGTGTCCGAACGTTACCCGGACCTCAAGGCCAACCAGAACTTCCTGGCCCTGCAATCGCAACTTGAAGGCACGGAAAACCGTATCGCCGTGGCCCGCCGTGATTTCATCCAGGCGGTACAGGCCTACAACACCGAGATCCGCACCTTCCCCGGCCGCCTGTGGCACAGCGTGATGTACAGCGACTTGCCGATCCGCCAGACGTTTGAAGCCACCAGTGCCGATGCCGATAAAGCGCCGCAAGTGAAGTTCAAATAAGACTTTCCTGAGGTGTCGATGCGTTTATTACGGATAGGCTTGGCGCTGTGGTTGCTGGCCTGCGTGGGAGTGGCCCAGGCTGCGCTGAGCTTCCCGGCGCTGACCGGGCGGGTGGTGGATAACGCCCAAATGATCGACCCGGCTACGCGCGAGCAGATCACCCAGCAGTTGCAGGCGCTGGAGCAGGCCCGTGGCGACCAGATCGTGGTGGTCACCGTGCCCGACCTGCAGGGCGTACCGATTGAAGACTTTGGTTACCAATTGGGCCGCCAATGGGGCATTGGCCAGAAGGGCAAGGATAACGGCGCGCTGTTGATCGTCGCCCGTGATGAGCGCAAATTGCGCATCGAAGTCGGCTATGGCCTGGAAGGCGTGCTGACCGATGCGCAGTCCTGGGTGATCATCAACCAGGTGATCGCACCCAAATTCAAGGCCGGTAATTTCAGCCAGGGCATCAGCGAGGGTGTCTCGGCGATGATTCAGGTGGTGGGCGGTGAGCCACTGGCCGTGCCGGCGCATGTGGCGGACGCGAATTTCGCCAAGGATAATCCCGGGCTTTCCATCGGCCTGTTTATTCTGTTTATCGGTGTACTGTGGTTGTGCAATCGCCTGGGGCTGCCGGTGGGCGCCATCTTGCTGGCGATCCTCAGCAGCAGTGGGCGTGGCGGCGGGGGAGGCGGCGGCGGCGGTGGTTTCCGAGGCGGCGGTGGCGGCTTTGGCGGCGGCGGGGCCTCAGGTGGCTGGTAATGACAATAATGAAAAAAGAGCATCTACAACCATGGCACTACTGAGTGAACACGAACAACGCCAGGTCGCCGAGGCGATTGCCCGCGTGGAGCAGCAGACCGACGCCGAACTGGTGACGGTGCTGGCCGCCCGCGCCGACGATTACGCCTACATCCCGCTGCTGTGGGCCAGCCTGATTGCGTTGGTAGTGCCCGGCGTGGTGCATTACTTGTCGGGCTACCTGACCATGTACACCTTGCTGTTGGCGCAATGGGCGACCTTTATCGTGTTGTGCCTGGTGTTCCGCTTGCCCAAGGTCACCACCCGTTTGATTCCGCGCTCGGTGCGCCATTGGCGCGCGTCGAACCTGGCGCGGCGGCAGTTCCTGGAGCAGAACCTGCACCACACGCTGGGCAGTACCGGTGTGCTGATTTTTGTCAGCGAGGCGGAGCGCTATGTGGAAATCCTGGTGGACGAAGGTATTTCCAAACACCTGGATGACAGCAGTTGGGATGGGATCGTCACGGCATTCACCCAGCAGGTAAAACAGGGCCAGACGCTGGCCGGGTTCATTGCCTGCATTGAGGCCTGTGGCGAGTTGCTCAAGGTGCATGTGCCGGTGACGCAGACCCGTAATGAACTGCCCAATCGCCTGGTGGTACTCGAATAACCCAGCCACCACAGAGCAAAAATGTGGGAGCGGGCTTGCTCGCGAATACGGAGTGTCAGCCAACACATTCGGCGACTGGCCCACCGCTTTCGCGAGCAAGCCCGCTCCCACATTGGGCTCTGTGTTATCCATTGCAATTACCGTTGATCAAATAACCCCGTGCCCTAAACCCCCATCCCCCCTAAAATGCCCGGCATTCCCAGCCCGAGGCGTTTTTGTTCATGTCTGTTACCGCTCAACCGGATCATCACGCCCAGTTCATCGAACTGCTGAGCGCAAGCCTCGCGCAGGATGCGTTTATCAAGCTGGTATTGGCCAAGTACGTGGGCGAGGAAGCCGAGTTGCAGCGGCTGATCATCAAGCCTGTGACGGTCAAGGAGCAGGCGTGCCTGTCCTTCGTCTACCGCTACAAGACCCGCGACATCACCAAGAACTTGCCCCTGGCCGACGGCGTGGCGGCGATTGCCGAGCTGCTGCCGGCCTCGTTCAAGAACGCGCACTTGCTGTCGCTGACCGATGAAGCCCAACTGGAATACAGCAAGAAAAACAAAAGCTCGCTGTTCAAAAGCAAGCCACAGCAACTGCGTGAAGCGCCGTCGGCCGAGCATAACCGTGAGAAGAATCGCTTCCTCGACCTGAGCCGGCCGTTCCTCGCCGACCTGGGTGTGACCGACGCCAAGCAGGCGCTGATCCCGTCGATGTCGCGCAAGTGGAAGCAGATCAACAAGTTCATCGAAGTGTTCAGCCATGCACTTACCTCGTCACCCTTGAAGCTGGACCAGCCGGTGCGTGTCGCGGACTTTGGTTCGGGCAAGGGCTACCTCACGTTTGCCATCCACGACTACCTGCGCAACACCCTCAAGGCCGAGGGCGAAGTGACCGGTGTTGAGCTGCGCGAAGACATGGTGACCCTGTGCAACACTGCCGCCGCACGCCTGGAGCACCCGGGGCTGGTGTTCAAGTGCGGTGATGTGCGCAGCGTGGCGCCCAGCGACCTGGACGTGATGATCGCCCTGCATGCCTGCGACATTGCCACCGACTATGCGATCCACACCGGTATCCGTTCCGGCGCGTCGATCATCATGTGCTCGCCGTGCTGCCATAAACAGATTCGCCTGCAGATCCAGAGCCCGGCGCTGCTCAAGCCGATGCTGCAATACGGCCTGCACCTGGGCCAGCAGGCAGAAATGGTCACCGACAGCCTGCGTGCGTTGTACCTCGAAGCCTGCGGCTACGAGACCAAGGTGTTCGAGTTCATCTCGTTGGACCACACCAACAAGAACAAGATGATCCTCGCGGTCAAGCGCGCCGAGCCACTGGATAACGCGCAGTTGCTGGAGAAAATCCAGGCGTTGAAGGCGTTCTACCAGATCACCGACCACTGCCTGGAAACCCTGTTGCGTGCGGATGGTTACTTGGCCTGAGAACGCCGCAAATCAAATGTGGGAGGGGGCAAGCCCCCTCCCACATTTAGACCACACTAACCTTTGGCGCCGGCGCAGGCTGTACCGCCGTCTTGCGCCCCAGCATCACCGTCACGATCACGCCACAGGCAAACAACCACGTAATCGGCTCAATGTGTTCCCCAAAGAACAGCGCCGAAAACGCGATGGTGAAGAAAATCTGCAGCAACTGGATCTGGCTGACCCGTGCAATACCACCCATGGCCAGCCCGGCGTACCAGGCGAAGAACCCCAAAAACTGCGAGAACAACGACACATACCCAAACGCCCACCAGGTGCGCATGGATATCGCCCCTTGATGCTGCGCCGCCAGGTACCAGACTGGGCCGATCAGCACCGGTGTCGACAGCACCAGCGCCCAGCAGATCACCTGCCAGCCGCCCATTTCCTTGGCCAACCGGCCGCCTTCGGCATACCCCAGGCCTCCTAAGGCGATTGCCGCAAACATCAACAGATCCCCAGCTTGAATACTGCCGGCGCCAGTGATCAACGCGTAACCCAACACCAGCGCACTGCCCAGCGCCGCGCAGGCCCAGAAGGCTTTGGACGGCCGCTCATGGGACAGCCAGGCCGCATACAGCGCCACACACAAAGGTTGCAGGCCGTTGACCAGTGCGCCATGGGACGCTGGCAAGGTTTGCATGGCCCAGGCCGACAGCACCGGGAACCCCAGAATCACGCCCGCAATCACCAGGCACAAACCGCGCACCTGGCGCCAGGTTGGCCAGCGCTCGCGGCGCCACAGCAACAGCGCCGCCGCCGGCACCGCCGCAAACAAGGCACGGCCCAGGCCGTTGAGCAACGGGTGGATCTCCTGCACCACGATGCGGGTGAAGGGCAGGGTCAGGCTGAAGATGATGACGCCCAGCAGGCCGAGGGCCATGCCGGTGTTTTCGCGCGAGTTCATGGGAAGGATCCGAAATCCACAGGGTTTCAAGGGAAACCCATCTAGCCACAACCCCCGCCGATTGCGGGCCTACAGCTGAGTGCGGATTTATCCGTACAGTTGATCGGGGGTGGGAGCTGGCACACCGCGGTGCCTGCATCGCGGGCAAGCCCGGCTCCCACACGGGCCGTGCGCGTCTTTAGAAGAAACGTGTAACGCTGATCTTGGCATTGCGCCCTTCACTGTAGGCACGGTCGCCGGCGAGGGCGGGCAGGTAGCTGCGGTTGAACAGGTTGTCGACGGTAAAGTTGACCTGCAGCCCTTTGAGGCCGGCCTGTTGCGGTTTCCAGCTGGCGAACAGCCCCTGGGTGTCGTAGCTGGGGTTTTCGGTGCTGTCGTAGAACGCATCGCCCGCCGTGGAATTCAGGCCGCTTGAGTAGATGTCGCTGGGCACGCGGTCGGTCTTGCGCACGAACTGGCCTTGCCAGCCCACTTGCGCGTCCCAGGCGGGAATCTTGGTGCCGAGCACCACCACCCATTTGGCCGGTGGAATGTCCCGCGCCCACACATGCAGGTCGCTTGCCCACGGGTTGGTGTAGGGGTTGTCGCGTTTGCCGGTGGCCCAGGAGTAGGTTACCGAGCCGAACAGGTAGGTCGAGTCGTAGTAGCCTTCAAGCTCGACGCCCTTGATGGTCATACCGCCTACGTTGCGGTAGTTGGTCTTGGACGCCATGTCGGTGCACACGTCCGCCACGCTTCCCGACACCGTGAGCTGGCGCTCACAGCCGATGCCGGTGGCCTTGAAGATTTCATCTTCGATGCGGTTGTGAAACAGCGTAGTCCGCAGTTGCAGGTTGTCGCCGTGGCTGATGAGGTTGGAGAAGTTGGTGACGTTACCGGCCGTGATCGCTGTGATGCGTTCGGGGTTCAAATTGAGGCTGGTCGAGGTGCGGCTGCCGGTGCCCTGCACTTCGTATTGTTCATCGATCACCGGTGCGCGCCAGGTTTTGTTCCAGCTGGCAAACATCGCCACGTCCGGGGTGATGTTCCAGTACGCCGCCAGGCGCGGTGACCAGCCGGTGTAGGTGCGATCGCTGTAGTCATGCCCGAACGCGGGGTTGGGGTTGCTGTAGAACGGCGCATCGTTGGCTTCGCCGCGGTTGCGCACGTGGTCGTAGCGCAGGGATGGGGTGATGGTCACGTCGCCGAGGGTAATGGCGTCCTGCAGGTAAAAGGCGTTGGTGTCGACCTTGCCGTGGGGCATGAAGGCCGGCTGGAAATGCCCGTAGTTGTACCTGGCCGTGTTGTAGGTCGCGCCCGGCATCCAGCTTTCGATTTCACGCTTGTGCTTGCGAATTTGCACACCGGTGGTGACGGCATGTTCCATGGGGCCGGTGGTAAACAGGCTGATGTTGCGCAGTTCGAGAATCTTGTCGTTGTAGGCCGTGTCCATCTTGCGCCCGCCCGAGGACAGCAGAAACGCCGCGTCGGCGTTGCGTTCGTCGGTCTGGTCGGTGTTGGACATGGAATAACTGAGTTTCAAATCAATCAGCGGGTTGTCCACCGGCTGGTATTCGTACTTGGCCGAATAGGTGGTGTCGATGGTCTCGCGGTTGGCCAGCAAGCGTTTCAACGCGCCTTCGTAGCCGTAACGGTCGATGGAATATTGCGTCGGCGGCGACGGGTAGCTCTTGGCCGAGAACGGTGTCCAGAGCTGGCTGCGCGAACGGGAATAGGACAGCCCCATGCTGTGTTCATCGTTGAAGTGCGCATTGAACTTGAACAGCGCGCCGTCCACATTTTGCGCGCTGTTGGGCAGGCGCTTGGGGTTGATCGGGTACTCGTTATACTTGTCTGGCGGGGTGGCGGCCAGCTTCATGTCACCGCCGTCGCGCTGGGTGATGTAGGCCAGACCGTCGAAGCGGCCATCGTCGGTGCGACCGTAAAGTGCCGAGCTGTAGACCTGCTCATGGTTATTGCTGGCGTAGCCGTACTTGAGCATGGCGCCGGCGTTGCGGCCGTCTTCCAGCAGGTCGGGGGCGTCCTTGGTTTCCATGTGCACCGTGCCGCCGAAGCCGCCGTTGCCGGTAAACGGCGAATAGGGGCCTTTCTCCACTTCGATGCTTTTGATCAGCTCGGGCTCGATGAAAATGGTGCCTTGCTGATACCGCTCAAAGCCACTTTTGGTCGCGCCATCCACAGTCATCGGCACGTCTTCGGCCTCGGCCATGCCGCGAATGTTGATGGTCTGGCCACCCGGCTTGGGCGAACCGCCCATGAATACACCGGGCAAGGTCTGCAACAGCGCCGGGATATTGTTGGGTTGGTAGCGGTCGATATCGGCCTGGCTCAGGGTGGAGCGGCCGACGGTGCTGGAGTCCACTTGATTGCCGGTGCCGATCACGCTCAAGGCATCCAGCTGGATCGCGCCACTGTTGGTGGTCTTGGCCTCTTCGGGCCTTACCACGTAGGTGCTGCCAACCTTGATCAGGCTGAACTCGGCGTTTTTCAGCAGGGTACGAATCGCTGCCTCAGGGGTGAACTCGCCATTGAGCGCCGGCGCCTGCACGTTCTTGAGCAAGGTTTCATCGAACAGCAGCTGGATTTTCGCCTGCTGCGCCACTTGGCTCAGGGACGTGGCCAGCGGCTGGGCGGGCAGTTGCAGCTTGATCGACTCGGCCTGGGCTGTGAGGCTGAAAGCCATGCAGGCGGCGATAACGGTCGGTCGAAGCAACAGGTGCGAAGCGTGGCAAGGCGCGCGAAACATGAAATCCCCCGGTGCGGCCAAATGGCCAAAAAGGTGTGCGTGTCAAACGCAGACCGGAGGAAGACGGCGCAGGCAAAAAAATCCACACCTGCGAATGAAAAATATTCTCAACTATGCTTTGCGAAGGGTTATTTGCTCGGTTCTATCCGCACGATGCCATCGGCCGAGGCCACGGTTTTAACCGGCAGCAGGGCCGGCAGGGCGTTGAGCAACGCGTCGGGGTCATTCACATCCAAGTTACCCGACACCTTCAAGTGCGCCACGGCGTTGCTCACCAGCAGGGGAGCCTGAGGGCGATACAGGCTCAATTCATCGATCAGGCTGGCCAGTTCACGGTTGCGAAACGACAAGTGCCCGCTGCGCCAGTCGGCCACTTCTTCGGCGGTAAGGGTTTGCTGTTGCACAGTGCCCTTGGCGTAGTTGTAGCTGGCGCGTTGCTGGGCGCCCAGCAGGGCCACCGGGCTTTTTGCGTCGGGCTCGAAAGCGACCTGGCCATGGGCGACGCTGACTACCAATTGCTGCTGGCTGCGGCGTACATCGAAGCCGGTACCGACCACCCGCACATTGGCCTCGCCGGCTTGCACGAACAGCGGCCGTTCCTTGTCGGCGGCCACTTCGATATACACCTGGCCCTTGTCCAAATGCACGATGCGCTGGTGGGCGCTGAAGTCCACGCGCACGCGGGTGTTGGCATTCACAAACAAGGTGCTGCCGTCGGGCAGGTCGAGGGTGCGCATGCCCTTGGCGTGGGCCGCCACTTGGGTGTGATACAGCGCGCGGGGCGCGCCGATTTGCGTGGTCAGCACGGCGCACAGCACGGCGGCGGCCACGGCCAGGGCAGGGCGCCACACCGACGGTTTGCGTGTGGGCAGCGCCACGGGTTTGTTCAGTTGCTGCAACTGGGCGAGGTCGGCCCACAGTTGTTCGAATTCGGCATAGGCGCGGGCATGCGCTGGCGTCGCCTGCCAGGCGGCAAAGGCCTTGCGGTCGGCACGGCCCGCGTCGTTACGGTTGCGTGCAAACCAGCTGGCGGCTTGGGCATCGATGGAGTCGCTCGCCTCGATATCCAGGGCGTCGATGTCGCTCAGGCGGTTCATTCTGGCTGCTCCGTGCCGGGGTCGTTTTGAAGGCGTCGCTTGCAATGCAGCAGGGCCAAGGCGATGTGCTTTTCCACCATGCTGGTCGAAATGCCCATGCGCTCGGCGATCTGCGCCTGGCTCAGGCCTTCGAAGCGGTGCAGCATAAGGGCTTCTCGCCTGCGGGGCGAGAGTTCGGCGAGGACTTCTTTCAACTGTTCCAGGCGTTGCAAGCGCTGCGCGGCGGCCATGGGGTCGTTTTGCTCGTCGGTGACAGGTTCCGCGTCCATGTCGGCCTGATCAGAGTGGGCGGTGTGCCGTACCTTCTGTTTGCGCCAGTGATCACGCAGCAGGTTGCGCGCCATCTGGAACAGAAACGCCCGTGGCTGCTCGACCTTGGCACGGTCGCGGTAGTCCAGCCACTGGGTAAAGACATCCTGGGTCATGTCAGCCGCATCGCTGGCGTTGTCCGTGCGTTTGCGCAGGAAATACAGAATATCTGCATAAAACCCGCGAAAGGCATCGGCCGACAACGGGTCGGGCTTGGGACGCGACATGGATATCCTTCTTGACGAAGCACGACGTAGAAAGTCGCGAATGATATCGAGAATTATTGCTATTTGTCTCTATTTAAGCTTCAACACATAACAAATGTGGGAGGGGGGCTTGCCCCCGATGGCGGTGTGTCAGCCACAACTTTATTGACTGACCCACTGCCATCGGGGGCAAGCCCCCTCCCACATTTGTTATGTATTTCTATCGCAACAGTGTCTTGAGCTGTTCGATCCCAGCCTCACCCAACGGAAACACCGGCAACCGGGGATCCCCCACCTCCAACCCGGTCAACCGCAACCCAGCCTTGATCGTTGCCGGCAAACCGCCCTTGAGGATGAACTCCAGCAGCGGCAACTGGCGATAGAACAGATCCCGCGCCAGCCTCAGGTCATTGGCCAGCACCGCCGCATACAAATCCAGGTTCAACTGCGGGATCAGGTTCGGCGCCGCCGTGCACCAGCCCTTGGCGCCGGCCGCGAAAGCTTCCAGGGCCAGCGGGTTGCAGCCGTTGTAGAACGGCACGTCGCTGTGGCGCTTGAGTTGGTGCATGCGCTGGATATCGCCGGTGCTCTCCTTGACCATCGTCACGTTCTCGACCTGCTTGAGGATGCGCAGGATCAAGTCCACCGACAGGTCGGTGCCGCTGGTGGCCGGGTTGTTGTAGAGCATGATCGGCACGCCGATGCTGTCGCCGATCGCGGCGTAGTGGGCGAGGATTTCCGCCTCGCTGAGTTTCCAGTACGAGGCTGGCAACACCATCACCACATCGGCGCCGTGGCGTTCGGCGTAACGCGCGCGGCGCACGGCTTTGGCGGTGGTGAGGTCGGAGACGCTGACGATGGTCGGCACGCGCTTGGCGACTTTTTCGAGACTGTAGGCGCTCACTTCATCCCACTCGGCATCGCTCAGGTAGGCGCCTTCGCCGGTGCTGCCCAGCGGGGCGATGGCATGTACGCCGCTGTCGATCAGGCGGTCGATGGAGCGGCCCAGGGCGTCGAGGTCGACGCGCTGGCCGTCGGCGCTGAACGGGGTGATGGTGTAGCCGATGATGCCGTGAATGTTGGGGCTGGACATGGCAGGTCTCCTGTCGAAAAAGGGCGGGTCAGTTCAGGCAATCGGCGTGCTGGCGCAGGTTCTGCCGGGCGTAGTAGTTGAAGGCGGCACCATGGCGCTTGGGGCGGGAAATCCAGGCATGTGCCTCGCGCCCCAACTCCGGCAGGATCGGCTTGATCGTCCCGGCCGCCATCGCCAGCAACTGCAGTTTGGCTGCGCGTTCGATCAACTGTGCAATCACGCAGGCTTCCTCCACGCTGGCCCCGGTCGACAGTTGGCCATGGTGCGAGAGCAGGATTGCGCGTTTATCGCCGAGTGCCGTGGTGATGATTTCGCCTTCCTCATTGCCCACCGGCACCCCCGGCCAGGCCTCGAGGAACGCGCAATCTTCGTACAGCGGGCAGAGGTCCATGTGCGACACCTGCAACGGCACTTCGAGCATCGACAGCGCAGCGATATGCGTGGGGTGCGTATGGATGATGCAGTTCACATCCGGCCGCCCACGGTACACCCAGCTGTGGAAACGGTTGGCCGGGTTGGGGATGCCGTGGCCTTCCAGCACCTCAAGGTCCTCGTTCACCAATAGCAGGTTGCTGGCGGTGATTTCGTCAAAACCCAGGCCCAGTTGTTGGGTGTAGTAGGTGCCGGGCTGCGGCCCGCGCGCGGTGATCTGCCCGGCCAGGCCGGAGTCGTGGCCGTTCTCGAACAGGATGCGGCACGTCAGCGCCAGCTTTTGCCGCACGGTCCACGTATTATCCGCCAGGCTATTTTGCATTTGGATCAGTGCTTGCTTGACCAGTTGGTCTTTCGGGAGTGCTAATGTCTTGGCCATATTTGTGTTCTCTGGATGAGTTCAAATGACACTAAAGATGCTATATGACACAAAGTGTCATTGGCAAGCACGGCCTATCGCTTTCTGCATGGATTAATCGCAGCGCATGTCTATCCGTTTGAAATTATTAAGAAAAAAACTTGGCGTAACCCTGGAGGCCCTGGCTGAAAAGTCCGGGATGACCAAAAGTTACCTGTCCAAGGTCGAGCGCGGGCTCAACACGCCGTCGATTGCTGCCGCGCTGAAACTGGCCAAGGCGTTGAACGTGAAGGTCGAAGAACTGTTCAGCGAAGACAGCGTGAGCCTCGACAGCTACAGCCTGGTGCGCAGCCACGAACGGCCGGACACGGCGCCGGGTTACGCGGTGCTCGCCCATCAGGTGAGTGAACGCAGCCTGCTGCCGTTCATCATCTACCCGCCGGCGGAGTTCACCGACAAGACCTTCAAGGAGCATGTGGGGGAGGAGTTTCTATTCGTGCATGAAGGGCAGGTAGAAGTGGATTTCATGAACGAGCGGGTGATTCTGGAGCGCGGCGATGCACTGCATTTCAATGCGCAGAAACCCCACCGGATTCGCTCGGTGGGGGCGGTGCAGGCGCAGTTGCTGGTAGTGGTGCACAGCAGCGAAGAGTGACTGCGATGCTGAATTGAAATGCCGCCCCTCCCACATAGATCTCTGTTGGTCAGGCGATCAACGTTCTACCGGCACTGACAGCGCCGGATTACCCAAAGGATGGGTGCGCGCCGCGAAGAACTTGAGCTCTACGCCAGACCCATCAAACAACTCCGAATACCGGCGCTTCTGCTGGCGGATAAACCCTTCACTGCGCCCTGATACCGAGATCGCCAGGGTCGTGAGCCGGGCCTGGCGAAGCGCATCCACCAGGTGTTTATCCTGCGGCCCCAAGTCGTGGCCGAACAGGCACAGCGCGCCCTCGTGGCTCAGCAGTTGCTCATAGCAGAACGACAAGTAATCCGAACTGCGGATGGTCTTGAGTTTCTCTTCCACTTTGCCTTCGCTGACAAACAGCGGCACATCGTCCAGGGTCTTGATCGTGTTGTTGATCGCAAAGCTGCTGAGCAAGGTGCTTTCGGTGGTCGGCAATTTGCGCGCGGTACCGTCGAGGTTGCGCACCAGGTGCAGGCCGCCGTGCAGGTAGAGGATGCGCGTGGCGTCGGTGCGCGTGTGGCGCAGGTCAAAACTGGCGTCGGCGCTGTTGAACAGGTCGTCGATGCCCGGCGCGTGCAGGATCGCCCAGTAGTTGAGCAGGTCGTAGTTGCTGGTGAAGACCGTCGAGTAGTTTTTCAGCTCAGTGTTGATCGTCGCCAGCGTCGACGGCTGTACCAGACGCCACGGAATGTGCACGGCGTGGATGGTATTGATCAGCGCTTCCTTGATCGCGTAGTAGCGGTTACGCGGTGCGGCTGAGCTGACGGCCAGGGCCTTGTTGACCCGACTGGTGGTTTTCAACGCGCCCAGGGCCTGCTCGAAACTGCGGGTTTGCAGGGCGTCGAACACGCTGAGTTCGGATTGGCTCAGGGGTTTTTCTTCGACGGTGCGCGCGTTTTCGAACAGCGAGTCGTAGGCAAAGTCTTCCCAAATCGCACGGCTCGCGCCGTTACCGATCAGAATCCCATTGAAGGCGACGGTGCTGCGCAGCGCGCTCCAGTCTTCAAGGTGGGCGTCAATATCGTGGAAATCCTTCATTGCGGCGGGCTACTCAAAATCGGCTGGACGGTGACTTTATCACGAGCGAGCGTTGATCCTGGTCAAGATGCCGTAGGCAAGTGACGCCGATGCTGTAGGCATACACGTCATCCGAGGATTCGCCATGAGCAGCACCTTCTTCATTCCCGCCGTCAACATCATGGGCACCGACTGCCTCGACGAAGCCATGACCGCCATCCGCAACTACGGTTTTCGCAAGGCGCTGATCGTCACCGACGCAGGCCTGGCCAAGGCGGGCGTGGCCAGCATGATCGCCGAGAGGCTGGCGATGCAGGACATCGACTCGGTGATCTACGACGGCGCAAAACCCAACCCCAATGTGGAAAACGTCGAGAAGGGCCTGGCGCTGTTGCAAAAGAGTGCCTGCGATTTTGTCGTGTCGCTCGGCGGTGGTTCTCCCCATGACTGCGCCAAGGGCATCGCCCTGTGTGCCACCAACGGCGGGCATATCGGCGATTACGAAGGCGTCGACCAATCGGCCAAGCCGCAGTTGCCCCTGGTTGCCATCAACACCACCGCCGGCACGGCCAGCGAAATGACCCGGTTTTGCATCATCACCGACGAAACCCGCCACGTGAAAATGGCCATCGTCGACCGCAATGTCACGCCGTTGCTGTCGGTCAATGACCCGGCGCTGATGGTGGGCATGCCCAAGGGGCTCACCGCCGCCACCGGCATGGACGCCCTGACTCATGCCATCGAAGCCTACGTGTCCACCGCCGCCACGCCGATCACCGACGCCTGCGCGATCAAGGCCATCGAACTGATCAGCGCCAACCTGCGCCTGGCCGTGCGCGACGGCAGCGACAAGGCCGCGCGGGAAAACATGGCGTATGCACAATTCCTCGCCGGCATGGCCTTCAACAACGCATCCCTGGGCTTCGTACACGCCATGGCCCACCAATTGGGCGGCCTGTACGACCTGCCCCACGGCGTGTGCAACGCGGTGTTGCTGCCCCACGTGCAAAGCTTCAACGCCAGCGTCAGCGCCAAACGCCTGAGCGATGTGGGCCGCGCATTGGGCGCCGACATCAAGGGCATCACCGCAGAAGAGGGCGCCCAGGCCGCCATCGCCGCGATCCGCACGCTGGCCCACGACGTGGAAATCCCCGCCGGCCTACGCGAACTGGGCGCCAAGTTGCAGGATATTCCGCTGCTGGCGACCAACGCGTTGAAGGACGCGTGTGGGCTGACCAACCCCCGGCGTGCGGATCAGCGTCAGATTGAGGAGATCTTTCGCAACGCGTTCTGATCCGTCCTGCACCGGGCGACGCATATGCTTGCGCCGCTCGCCAACGCCACACATAACAGTGCCAATGGCCATGCCTGCTGGCTTACCAGCAGGCTCGCTCCGCCGCCGATTAGGGCAGCCATCAGTTGATGCATAAAGCCGCTCAAGGCCATGGCATAGGCGCCGCTGATCGGGGACGCATCGTTGGCCAGGGACAAACTGATCGGATAACTCATCGACTGCCCCAGCACTGCCAGGCAATACGGTAGCCACAGCAACATCGCAAGCCCGCTGGCAAATACACTGCCCAACAGCATCACCGCACTGCCCAGCAACACCAGGGCTACGCCCCAACTCATCATCGTCAAACGGCCCGTGCGAGCGACGAACCGGTTGACCATCAACGCCCCCGCCAGATACGCCGCGCTGATCGGCCACCCCAGCCAGCCATACTGAGCCGCACTCCACTCGAAACGCCCCTGCAGTATCAGCGGCGCGCAGGTGTTGAACGCAATGATTACCCCATAGCCCAGCCCGCCGGCCAAGGCGGCGTACAGGAAGGGCGGATGGCGCAAAATCGTGACGTAGATGCGCCGGGCCGAGAGCGCAGAGTCGCGATTCACTAGCGTCGGAAATTTTACTCTTTGCAAGAACGCCATCAACGCGGCCGCACCGATTGCCAGCGCATAAAAAATTGCTTCCCAGCCAAACACTACCTGCAACACCGAACCCGCAAACTGGCCGATACCCAGCGCGATCACAAAGGTCATGCCCAGCCACGACAGGCCTTTGGCCAACAACGCACCGCTGAAACTGTCACGCACCAACACCCGCGCCATCACCGAAACACCGCCCGCACCCAAGCCCTGCATCAGCCGCAACGCGAGAAACGATTCGACATTGAACGCCGACGGAATCGCCGCACTCGCCAACGCATACACCGCCAGCGCCGCCAGCAACACCGGCTTTCGACCCAACCGCTCACCCAGGCTGCCCCATAGCAACATGGGCAGCGCCATGCCCATCAGGTACACCGCCAGCGCTAGCGCCACGTGGTCTTCGGCGGCGGGCAATGCCTGGGCGATGGCCGGGACGGCCGGCAAGTAGCTGCTGATACCGACCTGGCTTAGGAAGGCGGCGCTGCAGGCGAGGGTGAGGGTGGTGGTATTTTTCAAGGGCAGGCTTATCCTTTTTCAGCGGTAAGCTACAAGCTGATAATGTGTTTGTCTCTAACGTGCCGCTTATTGTTTGTAACCTAGGAACCCACCCCATGAGAGTTCTGTTATTCGGTGCCACCGGCATGGTCGGCCAGGGTGTTCTACGCGAGTGCCTGCTGGCTGCTGACGTGCAGGAAGTGGTAGCCGTCGGCCGCACGCCCTTGACCCAGGAACACGGCAAGCTGCACCAGGTGTTGCACAGCGACATGTTGGATTTCCAGCCGTTGGAAAACCTGCTGCAAGGCTTTGATGCGTGTTTTTTCTGCCTCGGCGTTTCGTCGGCAGGCATGAAGGAAACCCAGTACACCCACCTCACCTATGACCTCACTCTTGTGGCCGCCAGCACGTTGGCGCGGCTCAATCCGCAGATGACGTTTATCTATGTGTCCGGCGCTGGCACCGACAGCTCCGAGGCGGGTAAGTCGATGTGGGCGCGGGTCAAGGGCAAGACCGAGAATGCCTTGCTGCGCCTGCCGTTCAAGGCGGTGTATCTGTTTCGCCCGGGGGTGATCCAGCCGTTGCACGGCGTGCGTTCGAAGACGCCGTTGTACCAGGCTTTTTATTCCGTACTGGGGCCGTTGCTGTCGTTTCTGCGGCGAGTGAAACCGGGTTGGGTGGTGAGCACCGAAACCGTCGGCCGGGCGATGTTGGCGGTCGTACGCCAGGGTGCGCCG
The DNA here is from genome assembly GCF_002843605.1 of Pseudomonas sp. S09G 359. Lineage (NCBI taxonomy): Bacteria > Pseudomonadati > Pseudomonadota > Gammaproteobacteria > Pseudomonadales > Pseudomonadaceae > Pseudomonas > Pseudomonas sp. S09G 359. The sequence continues at coordinate 1,612,245 of NZ_CP025263.1, forward strand.
CAACCGGTGGTGGAGCAGGCTGAGATCAATCGTCTGGCATCCGAGCGCGCCTGATGTTGCACAAGAGCCTGGTGCGTCGCCTGGACCTGATCACTCTGCAGCTGTTTGTTGCGGTGTTTGAGGAAGGCACCCTGACCCGCGCCGCCGCCCGCGAGGCGATCGCCGTGTCGGCGGCCAGCAAGCGCTTGATGGAGTTGGAGCAGGTATTGGGCGTGAGTCTGTTTGTGCGCCGCGCCAAGGGCATGGAGCTGACGGCGGCCGGTGAAACCCTGTTGCACCATGCTCGGCAGATGCTGTTTAACGTCGAGAAAATGGGCCTGGAGCTGGGCGAACACAGCCACGGCGTACGCGGGTATGTGCGGATGCTGGCCAACCTCTCGGCGATTATTCAGTTTCTTCCAGAAGATTTGCGGGATTTTTCCGAGCTGCACCCGCAAGTGAAAACCGATCTGGAAGAGCGCCCCAGCAATGGTGTGGTGCAAGGCGTGTTGGACGGGGTGGCCGACCTGGGCATCTGCTCCAGTGATACCGACACCAAAAGCCTGCCCAGCCTGACCTATCGCCACGACAAACTGGTGGTGCTGATGCCGGCGGATCACCCGTTGGCGGCGCGCGAATCCCTGGCCTTCAGCGAAACCCTGGGCAGCGATTACGTGGGCTTGCACGCGGCCAGCTCGATCAATATGCGCACCCACGCCGCTGCGCGCGAGGCCGGTAAGATGCTGCGCCTGCGCATCCATGTGCCGGGGTTTGATGCGATGTGCCGGATGGTCCAGGCAAATATGGGCATTGGCATCCTGCCGCACAAGGCCTATGAACTGTTTGGCCGTGCCTTGGGTTTACACGCCGTGCCGTTGACGGATGCGTGGTCGGATCGCAGCTTGATCCTGGTGGTGCGCGATGAGGCGCAATTGTCGCCGGTGAGCCGATTGTTGTTCGAGTATCTGAGTAGGACGTTGGAAGGCTGACACCCATCTATCTGGCGAGCAGGCTTATGTGGTAAACGGGGGTATGTGGCGAGCGGGCTTATGTGGCGAGCGGGCTTGCCCGCGTTGGGTTGCGAAGCAGCCCCAATAAACTCAACCTGATTGAGTCAGGATTAACCGAGGTGCCGATTTCAGGGCCGCTGCGCAGCCCAACGCGGGCAAGCCCGCTCGCCGCGTACTGTTGTTCGCGTTTCGCGAACGCTGCTTGCCAACTGACGGTTGGATTTCTCCTATGGCTGTCCTCTAGCCTTGGTGCACATTCCAAGAATAAGAGGTACACCCCATGACGGCTCCCCTGAGCGGTATCAAGGTGATCGAGATCGGCACGCTGATCGCCGCGCCGTTCGCTGCGCGGCTGATGGGCGAGTTCGGCGCCGAGGTGATCAAGATCGAAGCCATGGGCCAGGGCGACCCACTTCGCAAATGGCGAAAGCTGCACGAAGGCACGTCGCTGTGGTGGTACCTGCAGTCGCGCAACAAGAAATCCCTGGCCCTGGACCTCAAGTCCGCCGAAGGCCTGGGCCTGATCAAACAACTGCTCGGCGACGCCGATGTGCTGATCGAAAACCTGCGCCCCGGCGGCCTGGAAAAACTCGGCCTGGGCTGGGACGTGCTGCACGCCCTCAACCCCAAGCTGACCCTGGTGCGCATCTCCGGTTACGGCCAGACCGGCCCTTACCGCGACCGCCCCGGCTTCGGTGCCATCGGCGAGGCCATGGGCGGCATCCGCTATACCACCGGTAACCCCGATTCGCCGCCGGCGCGGGTGGGCGTGAGCCTCGGCGATTCCCTCGCGTCGTTGCATGGTGTGATCGGCGCGCTGATGTCGTTGCTGCGGGTCAAGACCGGGCAGGGCGACGGGCAGATTGTCGACGTGTCCCTGGCCGAAAGTGTGTTCAACCTGATGGAAAGCCTGGTGCCCGAATACGACATGCTCGGCCATGTGCGTGAACGCAGCGGCGGCGCCTTGCCGGGTATTGCGCCCTCGAACACCTACCTGACCGCCGATGGCGCCTACGTGGTAATTGCCGGCAACAGCGACCCGATCTACAAGCGCCTGATGACCACCATCGGCCGCGCCGACCTGGCCGAAGCCGCCGAGTTTGCCCACAACGATGGCCGCGCAGCGAAGAGTGGTTTGCTGGATGCGGCGATCAACCACTGGACCAGCAGCCTGCCCATCGACCAGGTGCTCAGCGCCCTCGAAGCGGCCGAAGTGCCAGCCGGGCGCATCTACTCTGTGGCCGATATCGTCAGCGACCCGCACTACCAGGCGCGTGACATGCTACTGAACGCTGAGCTGCCCGGCGGCGTGTCGGTGAAGATGCCCGGCATCGTGCCCAAACTCTCGGAAACCCCCGGCGGTGTGAACTGGCAAGGTCCTACGCTGGGCCAGCACACCGATGACATCCTTGGCAGCCTCGGCCTGACGCATGCCGCTATCCAACGCCTGAAAACCTCGGGAGTGGTGCAATGATCACTGACTATTCAGACCCGCTGATCGTGCAGGAAGTGTCCCCGCGCGATGGCCTGCAAATCGAACCGACCTGGGTCGAGACGGCCGACAAGATCGCGCTGATTGACCAGCTGTGCCTGGCGGGTTTTTCGCGCATCGAGGCTGGTTCATTTGTGTCGCCCAAAGCCATCCCCGCCTTGCGTGACGGCGAGCAGGTGTTCCAGGGCATCCAGCGCAAACCCGGGGTGATCTATGTGGCGCTGATCCCCAACCTCAAGGGCGCCCAGCGTGCCATCGAGTCTCGGGCCGATGAGCTGAACCTGGTGATGTCGGCCAGCCAGACCCATAACCTGGCGAATATGCGCATGCGCTGCGAAGCGTCGTTGGCGGCCTTCAGTGACATCGTGAGCTTTGCCAGCGAGCATCCAGTGCGCCTCAATGCCAGCATCGCCACCACCTTCGGCTGCCCGTTTGAAGGCAAGATCGATGAAGACCGTGTGCTGCAAATTGTCGATGCGTATCTAGAGTTGGGCATCCCGGGCATCAGCCTCGCCGACACCACCGGCATGGCCAACCCGCGTCAGGTGGAACGTCTGGTCAAGCGCGTGCTGCAGCGCGTGCCTGCTGGCGATCTGACCCTGCATTTCCACAACACCCGCGGCTTGGGTTTGTGCAATGTGCTGGCCGCCTATGAGGCCGGTGCCCGTCGCTTTGACGCGGCACTCGGCGGCTTGGGCGGCTGCCCGTTTGCGCCGGGGGCGTCGGGCAATATCTGTACGGAAGACTTGGTCAACTTGTGTGAAGAGGTGGGGATTCACACCGGTATCGACCTGCCGCACCTGCTGAAAATGTCCCGGCGCTTGCCCGATTTGCTCGGGCATGAGCTGCCCGGCCAAGTGGCCAAGGCCGGGCGCAACTGCGATTTGCATCCGCCACCGGCTTACATCGCCACCCTGTAACGCCGCACCAGACAACAAAAACAATCGGGCGCCTGTGAGCAGCCCGCTGGAGAGAAACCATGAGCACTAATACGTTAGAGGCCGGCGCGCGCCCGGCCGCTGAGATCGATGCCGAAAAAGCCCTGGTCAGCAAGGTCGCCTGGCGCCTGATGCCGCTGATTATGGTGTGCTACCTGTTTGCGTTTTTTGACCGCATCAACATCAGCTTTGCCAAGTTCCAGCTGCAAGCCGACCTGAGCCTGAGCGATACCGCCTACGGCCTGGGCGCCGGGTTGTTTGTGGTGGGCTATGTGATCTTCGAAGTGCCGAGCAACATGATGTTGTACAAGGTCGGTGCCCGCCGTTGGATCGCGCGGATCATGATGTCGTGGGGCCTGGCCACGGCGGCCATGGTGTTTGTTACCGCCGAATGGCAGTTTTATGGCCTGCGTTTCATCATCGGTGCGATGGAGGCGGGTTTTGCGCCGGGCGTGCTGTATTACCTGACCTTGTGGTTCCCGCAACACTTCCGTGGGCGCATCACGTCGATGCTGTTCTTGGCGTCGGCCTTCGCCGGTTTGGTCGGTGCGCCGTTCTCCGGCCTGGTGCTGGAACACCTCGACGGCGTGCTGCAGATGCGCGGCTGGCACTGGCTGTTCCTGCTGGGCGGCTTGCCGTGTATCGGCCTGGGTTTCCTGGTGCTGACCTTGCTCAAGGACCGCATTGAAGACGCGTATTGGCTGACGTCGGCGGAAAAGGCCTTGTTGTCCAGCCGCATCGCCAAGCATGAGCCGAACCAGCACGGTGGTTCGCTGTTGTCGGCGATCCGCATTCCTGGCTTTTTGATGCTCGGGTTTATCTACTTCCTGATCCAGGTGGCGTCCTATGGCCTCAACTTCTGGGCGCCGCAATTGATCCGCAGCGCCGGCACCCAAAGCCCGGTGATGATCGGCCTGCTCACGGCGATCCCCTATGTGTGCGGCGCGATCAGCATGGTGGTGATCGGGCGTCTGTCGGACGCTACCGGCGAGCGTCGCAAGTTTGTCTGCGGCCTGGTGGTGCTGGGGGCGGTGGGCTTCTTCAGCGCCGGGATTTTTGCCGACCACACCACCTTCCTGATCATTGCCCTGGGCATGTTGGGCGCGGGCATCATCGCGTCGATCCCGACCTTCTGGACCCTGCCACCGAAGCTGTTGGCCGGCGCCGGTGCAGGCGCGGCGGGCGGGATTGCGGTGATCAACACCCTCGGCCAGTTCGGTGGCATCGTTAGCCCGGTGATGGTCGGGCGGATCAAGGACCTTACCGGCAGCACCACCCCGGCGCTGTATGTGATCGGCGTCTGTGCGTTGTTGGCGGCGGCTTTGCTGCTATGGGGCCTGCCGCAAAAACTGCGCACGTTGGACAAGGGCTGATCACCCTGCGGTTGCCAACGCACGGGCCGGTGTGGCGCTGAACTGGATCAAAACCACACCACCAATTAACAACAACGCCCCAAGCACCCGGGGCGTTGTCAGTTGACGCTCGACTAAACCGAACAGCCCAAAGTGGTCGAGCAGCAGCGACGCAAGGATCTGCCCGGCCATGGCCAAGGCAATAAACCCCGACGCGCCCAGCTTGGGCAGCAACATCAGCGCCAGGGAAATAAAACACACACCGAAGGCGCCACCGGCCCACATCCACAGCGGCGCTTTAGCTATAAACGCCAGGCTCGGCAACGGCAAGCGCAGTGCAATGATCACTGGCAGCAGCACGATAATGCTCACTAACAGCGACGCCAGGGTGGCCCACAACGGGTGGCCGAGCCCGCGCCCGAGGTTGGCATTGATTGCACTTTGAAACGGCACCACCGCGCCGGCGATCACGGCCAGTGCTAACACACCCAGCCACTGCAACGTGGTCATTTTGAATCTCCCAGAGGTTTTGCTGGACTCTAGGCTATTCGTCGAGCAAATTTAAATTCCGAATTATTATGCCGAGCATGCAGCTGATGAATGATCTGCGCCGGATCGACCTTAACCTGCTGGTGATCCTCGACGCCTTGCTCAGCGAGCAGCACGTCACCCGCGCGGCCGAGCGTTTGCACCTGAGCCAGCCGGCGGTGAGTCACGCGTTGGCGCGGCTAAGGGATTTGCTCGGTGACCCGTTGCTGGTGCGCCAGGGCGGCACATTGGTGCCGACCGCCCGCGCCCTGGAGCTGGCGGCACCGCTGGCCGAAGCGCTGGCCCAGGTGCAGGCACTGCTGGCGCCGAATCGGTTTGACCCGGCATTGGCCAAGCGCCGGTTTCGTGTGGCGATGTCGGACTACAGCGCGGCGATATTCCTACCCGGCTTGGTGCGTACCCTGCGCCGTGACGCGCCAGGCATCGACCTGCAAATCGTCCAGGCCAGCCGCGAAGGCATGGTGGACGGCGTGCTTAATGGTGACCTCGACCTGGCCGCCGGCGTTTTCCCTGACATGCCCGCCGAGCTGCGTACTACGCCATTATTCGAAGAGCACTACACATGCCTGGTGGACCGCAGCAGCCTGCCGGACAGCGGCGTGCTGGATCTGCCCACGTACGTGTCGCGCCCGCATGTGTTGCTGGAAATGCGCGGCAGCGGTACCCCGGAAATCGAGCGCGCGCTGACCGCGATCCGCGAGCGCCGGCATGTGGCAATCAGCCTGCCGCACTGGGGTGTGGCGCCGCAGTTGATCCAAGGCACCGACCTGATTCTGACGGTGTCGTCCCGAGGCTTGCAGGCTATCGATCAAGAGCCTCTGATGACCGTGCCGCCACCGTTTCATATCCCCGCGTTCGCCTTTGAACTGGCCTGGCACACACGGCGGGGCGGGGATTCGGGGCTGCAGTGGTTGATAGGGAAATTGCGGGAGCTGTTGTAAACGCGAGCCTGCACTTGTGGCAAGCGGGCTCTATGGCGAGCAGCCTGTGTGGTGAGCGAGCTGTGTGGCGAGCGGGCTTGCCCGCGTTGGGCTGCGTAGCGGCCCCCAAAAGACCAGCGCATTTTCCCAGTAGAATCACCTGCGCAGATTTCAGGGCCGCTTCGCGCCCCAACGCGGGCAAGCCCGCTCGCCACACAGCCCGCTCGCCACAAAGGCCGCTTGCCATACAGGCTGCTAGCCACACAGCCTGCTTGCTATGGTTATTTGCCTCCATGTTGCACAGGAGAAAACCTCTAGCTTCTTGCCGTCTGTCTTGGCGCGGTTATGACCGTTCGTCGCACTGGCGAGTTTTTTCTAAACCTTTGCCGCGCATAAAATTCGAATTCAGGGCGGGGTGTATTCCCCGCATCTATTTTTGCCCTGGAGGAACCCATCATGAGCCGCATGGCTATCCGGTTACGCACCGCCAGTTTCGCGATGCTGCTGGGCCTCGGCGCCAGCAATGCTTTCGCCCAGTCGCCAGCTGAATTCATCGAGCAGGCTTCGGCTAAAGGCATGGCCGATATCGAAACCAGTCGCATGGCCCACGCCAAGACCTCGTCCCAGGAAATCAAGGACTACACCATCGAGGTGATCAACGAGCGCACCCTGGCCAACCAGCACCTGGCGGCCATCGCCAAGAAGCTCGACCTGCCCGTGGCGCCGCGCGAGAAGATCGTCGACAAGGCCGAAACCTTGATGCCCGAGCTCAAGGACGGCGACTCGTTCGACGCCGCCTACACCGCGCAGCAGGTCAAGGAAAATGAAGACGCCATCGCCCTGTTCAAACGGGAAGGCGCGGCGTCGGATGTGCCGGAAATAAAAGCGCTGGTGGATGAGACGCTGCCCAAATTGGAAGAGCGCCTGCAAAAAGCCCGCGCGCTGGCGTCGACCTACGGCAAAGGCCATCAAGGCGACGGTTGAGTCCGCTACTTGATCGCTAAAACGGCGGTTGGATCTTCTCCAACCGCCGTTTTTTTATGCCTGGTTCAAATCCGTCTTGGTCTGCGCCGCGTCGTCGGCAGCTGCGCCGCAACTGCTGTTCAAACTGACGGTGCCCGTGTTGCCGATGCTGCGGTATTCCTGGCGCAGTTTTTCCAGTTCTTTGCGGTCCAGGCCGTCCAGGCTCAATACCGCATTCTGCGCATCCTTGGAGACGCGCAGCAGCTCATCGATCTTGATATGCAGAATGTCGTTGTCGCGGTTTTGCGTGTTCTGGATCAGGAACACCATCAGGAAGGTGATGATGGTGGTCGAAGTGTTGATGATCAGTTGCCAGGTGTCGTTGTAGTGGAAATACGGCCCGCTCAGGCTCCATACCAGAATCAACGCCACCGCTGCATAGAACGTGCGAGGGCTACCTGCCCAGCGCGACAGGGCTTGCGAGATTGCGGAGAATTTCATGACCGTCTTCCTAAATAGGTGGGTGATGAAATGATGGACCGCAGCAGCGCGCTGAAATTTCTTTTTACAATTAGCTTGTCTGCTAAAACCCCAGTTCGGCCTGGTCAGGGCCTTCCAGCGCCAGCAAATACTGCTTGGCCGCCAGCCCACCGGCAAACCCGGTCAGTCCGCCCGAAGCGCCAATGACGCGATGGCACGGTGCAATGATCGAGATGGGATTTCGGCCATTGGCCGCACCCACCGCCCGCACGGCTTTGGGGTTGCCGATCTGTTGGGCGATTTGGCTGTAGCTGCGGGTTTCGCCAAAGGGGATGGTCAGCAACGCCTGCCATACCTGCTTTTGGAAGTCGGTGCCGGCGAAGTCCAGTTCCAGTTCGAATCTGTTGCGCGTGCCGTCGAAGTACTCCCGCAACTGGCGTTCGGTTTCCAGCAGCACCGGGCTGTGGTTGGCCTCGACCAATTCACCCAGGCGTACGCGGTTGGCGCGCTCGGTTTCCCACAGGATGGCGCCGAGCTTGCCATTACGGGCTACCAGGGTGAGTACGCCGACCGGGGAGGGCATGAGTTTGTATTCGTTGGGCATGAGCGGGCTCCTGGGTGGGCGGGTGTTGTTGCACTCTACGGCAGCCCGCGCCACCGGAAACTGCGTTTCTTGCGGTTGAATTTGAGAAGATCAGTGCTCTTTTTGCAGAACTTTGAGCGCTGCCGAGGCGAGAAAACCTGAACGGCTTTTTTCCTCGGGATGGTGCAGCACATATTCATCAATGCGATTGAGCAGATAGCCTGGCAAGGTGATGTTGAGCTTCTGCGCCTTGCCAAGGTATTTGGTGACATCAATGTCGACTACCGCCCAAGTGCACCCGGCGAACTGTGGGTTAGCCGCATGCAGGGTGACCTTCTGGGCGCTGGGAATCGGCGCACCGTCCTCAGCGAGAATCTCGAAGTGCCCTTCGATGGCTTCACGGGCCATGGCCATGGCGTCATCCAGGTCGTCGCCTGCCGAATAGCAGCCAGGAATATCAGGGACTTCCACGCCCCAGGCATGGTCTTGGTCACCGGTTGAAATTGCGATGGGGTACAGCATGTATGTTGTCCTCCACGGACGATTAACTCAGCAGAGCCTGTTTCAAAATGCTCTTGGCGGTCTTGTCCAACAGGTCTTTCCTTGGATGGGGGATCGTCACCAGCCCCGGTTTTGTCGGGTGCTTGAAGTGGTGGTGGCTGCCCCTGATGCGCACCAGGTACCAGCCGTCCGCAACGATATGTCCAATCAAATATCGGCTATCCACATCACCTCCTTGTGGTGTGTGTTGGTGGTGACTATAACCACTGAAATTATTTTATCAACACTCTACCTACCAATGGCCGATGGTCGGCATTTCGGTAGGCGTTAAATGGAGTGTATGACTGAGCAGGAACGCTGCCCGGAAGAGGTATTGCGAGGTTTTGCGAATGCGTTAACGGGGGTGTAACACGTCGCCAATAACGGCGAGAAAGGCGTCAACCAATGCGCTGTGGCGTCGCGCCGGGGTCAGCACCAACAACTGCGCACACGCATCCACCTCCACCAGCGGCCGGTACGTAACACCCTTGTTCATCAAGCTCCGGGTGCACGCGGGCACCAACGCTACGCCTTGCCCGGCCGCCACCAGCGCGATGATCGAAGTGATCTGCCGACCGGTCGGCCCAGGCCTTAAGGGTACGCCGTGGTGGCGGTACAGCTGCTCGATGGAGCGGTTGAGCCCCGAGCCGTAGTCGGCGGGAAACAGGATCAAGGGGTAGGCGCTCAACTGCGCCAGGTTCACCTCAGCCTGGCGCGCCAGCGGGCTGTCGCTGGACAGCGCGGCCACGAGTCTCTCCTCACCCAGCGACAAGGCCTTTACCTCATCGTCTTGCGGTAACAGCCGGCTCAGGCCGATATCCAGGCGCCCATCCGCGACCTGCGCGCCGAGGCTGCCGGAGGCGCATTCCACCAGGGTCAACTGCACATCGGGAAAGCGCTGGGCGAAGGCCTGGATTGCTTGGCTGAACAGGTCCGACAGGGCAATCGAACTGACATACCCCAGTGCCAGTTGCCCGGCGGTTCCGGCGGCCAGCTTGCCGGCGATCACCTGCGCCAGCTCCACCTGCTCCAGCACCCCACGGGCGTAGGGCAAAAACGCCCGACCCTGGGCGGTGAGGGTCACGGTGCGGCTGGTGCGATCGAACAGCTTGAAACCCAACTCTGCTTCCAGCGCGGAAATTTGCCGGGTCAAGGGGGGCTGGGCCAGGTGCAGGCGCAGGGCGGCACGGCCGAAGTGCAGTTCTTCGGCGACCGTCAGAAAGTAACGCAGCTTGCGTAGGTCGAGCATCCTGGTCCTTGGGTATTGATCGGTCGCAAATCGGTATTGGTTCACGACCCATCGGCCATTCTATAAAGACCTTTCAAAATAAGACGAGAGGTTTCATGAAACTGCGCCTGCATTGTGCCCGCCTTGCCCTGTTCCTGTGTGGCTGTGCGGCGTTTCTTAACCTGTATGCGACCCAGAGCATTCTGCAGACGTTTGCGGCGCAGTTTCAGATCAGCGCGAAGGATGCAGGTTGGAGCATCACCGTCACCACCCTGGCCGTGGCGATCACCGCGCCGTTTGTCAGTCGCGTTACCGGGCGTTTCCAGCAGCGCACAGTGATTAGCGTGGCTGCGCTGCTGCTGGCGGTGCCGGCCCTGATGACCGCTTATGCCACCAGCTTTGCCGAAGTGCTGGCGTGGCGGTTCGTTGAAGGCATGTTGATACCCGCGGTGTTTGCCACCAGCGTGGCCTATATCGGCGATCGCTGGCGGGGTGGCACGGTCACCGAGGTGACCAGCCTGTATGTCGCGGGCACGGTGCTGGGCGGTTTCGCCGGACGCTTTGTCACTGGGGTTATGACCGAGTATGTCGGCTGGCGCGAAGCCTTTGAGCTGCTGGCGGTATTGAGCTTGATGGTCGGTGGGTTTATCCAGTTCCTGTTGCCGGCCAATCGACCACGCGCGGTGCAGATCGAAGCGCCTTCATCGGGCATTTTCCGCAAACCGCTGCTGGCCGCGTACGCCGTAGGTTTTTGCGTGTTGTTTTCCCAGGTCGCGGCGTTTACCTACGCAGGTCTTTACCTTGGCCTACCGCCGTTCAACCTCGGGCCTGCCGCCTTGGGTACGCTTTACATGGTGTTCCTGTTGGCCTTGGTCGTGATTCCGATCGCTGGTCGGCTCAGCAAAGCCCGACCGCATGCCGAATTGCTAACCGTCGCCGCCGTGCTCGGCGTGAGCGGCTCGGCCCTGACGTTGCTGCCGTCCCTGTGGTGCATCGTGGCGGGCCTGGCGCTGAGTTCTACCGGCGTGTTCCTGGCCCAGGCGGCCGCCAATGCTTTCACCACGGCCAATGCTGGCGACAACAAGGCGGGCGCGGTGGGGGTTTATCTCACCTGCTACTACTTGGGTGGCAGTTGCGGGGCTGTCGTCCCGGCGCTGATCTGGGAGCGCTGGGGTTGGGCCGGCTGCGTGATGCTGATTATCGGTTTCCAATTGCTGACCCTGTTGATCGCCTTGACCGGCTGGAAATCCCCCAAGCCTGAGTTGGTTCCTACACCATGAACGACACTGTCGCTGTGCCTACGCCTGAAATCCCCACACGCCGGCGCGCCTTGTTCGCCGGTTGCAGCGCCCATGCAGTGCATGATGGCCTTACCGATGTGATCTATGTGTTGCTGCCTATCTGGCAGGCTCAGTTCGGCTTGTCCTACGCCCAGATCGGCCTTTTACGGGGTGCCTATTCCGGGATGATGGCCGTGTTCCAACTGCTGGCCAGCCGCGCCGCCCGGCGTTGGGGCCGCACGCCGATGCTGGTCGGCGGTACTGCGCTGGCCGGTGTTGCGTACCTGTTGGTGGGGCAGGCGACCGGGCTGAGCCTGTTGCTGATAGCACTGCTGCTCGGCGGCCTAGGCGCCAGCACCCAACACCCGCTGGCGTCCTCGATGATCACCGATGCCTATGAGGACGGAGGTGGGGTCAAGCAGGCGTTGTCCCAATACAACTTCTCGGGCGACATCGGCAAAACCCTGATTCCCGGCCTGGTCGGACTGCTGCTCAGCGTGATCAGCTGGCGGGCCAGCGCCACGCTGCTGGGGCTGCTCGGCCTGGCAGCGGCGGGGCTGCTGTGGTGGTTAATTCCTACGCAATCATCTGAATCCGCTTTGACAAAAAAGGCCAAGCCCCGCAGTGGAAACGGCTCCGCCACCGGCCTGCGCGCCCTGATTCTTACCGGCACCCTCGACAGTGCGGTGCGCATGGGCTTCCTCACCTTCCTGCCCTTTTTGCTCCAGGCCAAAGGCGCGGGTACTGCCGGCATCGGCCTGGCCTTGACCCTGCTGTTTATCGGCGGCGCATTCGGCAAACTGCTCTGCGGCTACCTGGGTGCTCGCATCGGCATGATGAAAACCGTCTGGATCACCGAAACCAGCACCGCACTGCTGATCGTCGCGGCGGTGTACCTGCCCCTCACCGGGTTGATGGTGATGCTGCCGGTGTTGGGTTTGGCGCTGAATGGCACCTCCTCGGTGCTGTACGGCGCCGTGCCGGACCTGGCTGGAGCGGGCAAGCGCGAGCAGGCGTTTGCGCTGTTCTACACCGGCACGATTGGCGGCGGCGCGTTGGCACCGGTGGTGTTTGGTGGGGTGGGAGATGCGCTGGGCGTGCCGGTGGCGATGATGGTGTTGGCGGGGGTGTTGTTGGTGACGTTGCCGTTGGCGTGGGTGGTGGAGCGGAGTTGCACGCTTAGATAATTGACTGGTTCGCGACATGACCTGCCCGGGCAAATAGATCAATGCCGAGGGAGTGAAGTACCTTGAGCACTGTTTCAAAACGAGGCTTTGCACCCGGAGAAAATGCCTTGTAAAGACTTTCACGGCCCATGCCTGTATCGGTGGCGAGCTTTGTCATCCCTCGGGCTTTGGCCACATAACCGAGCGCCCGGAGAAACTCCTCATTGTCGCCGTCGGCCAAAACCTGAGAAAGGTATTCGCTGATGGCCTCGTCACTGTCGAGCAACTCGGCCATGTCAAATGTGGTTAATGTTTGAACCATGATCAGATCTCCTTTGCTAATTTTCTTGCTCGTCGGATATCGGCGTCTTGCGAGGATTTGTCGCCGCCTGCCAGCAATAAGACGATCTTTCTGCCGCGTAGGGTGAAGTAAACCCGGTAACCCAAGCCGACATCTATCCGCATTTCTGAAATGCCTTCGCCGAGCGTTTTGAAATCCCCCAGGTTGCCCATGCTGGCTCTTTCAATACGTCGACCCACTGCGATCTTTGCTCGCAGGTCGCGTATGGCTGAATGCCATTGAGTGAAGGTTTGCGTTTGCTGAATCGAATAGCTCACAGGGCCTCACACAGACTTACTGTATCCACATGGATACGGATTAGCAATAGGGATGACTGACAGCAAGGTGGGGGAGAATGCTGCGAGCACGCGTCGGTTTCAAACGCTTTTAAGGGTTTTCCTATTGCTAGATCTTGCAGTCGAAGGCGAGGCCTGAGAGTGGCTTTTTAATCTTGCGACGCTACCAAAATATACAGCCCCTTACAGGCTCGACGTCAACGAAAACGGAATGCGTAACGCACCGATAGGCCCTTCTCGCACGCCGCACATTTCATCGTGGACGCAGTGCTGCACCAGCACGCAGGGAAACGGCGGCACCCGCTGCAACAGGTCGCGCAGATGGGTAGTGGAGCCGATGCGCAATGGCTTGCCAGCATCATTCATCAGCGTCTTCTGGCCGTGGCCCAGGTTGATGCGCGCCAGGTAGAAACCGCCTTCCAGCGACAGCAACTCCAGTTCACGTACCTCGCCTTTTTCGGCCAGCTCAGTCAGCGTTTGCAGATTCATGCATCACCTCGCTTTGGCTCGTTCATTGGCGACGAAAGAACAGCGTGACCTGGCCCCACTCCACGCCGAACTTGGACATGCTCGAACGATTGATCATCGTGTCCTCATCCATCAGGTACATCCAGTCGTCAAAACTGACTTCGTACACCGAGCCATCCACCGGCAGGTTGAGTCGGTAGCGCCAACGCAGCGCATTCCCCGCCACTTCGCCGATTGCCTCGCCCACCACATCCCCAGCCCGCCCGCGCCAGCGTCCCGGGCCGTCCGGCGTCAGCGTCCATACGCGTTGCTGGCGCGTGCCGTCGCTGTACAGGAAGCGTTCGTCGAGGATCAACGCGTCGCCTGCTTGCCGGCTGGCAATCGTCACCTCAAAGCGCTTGGCGACCTCGCCCGAGCGTTTCTGGAAGATGCCCCAGGCTTTCACAGGCTTGCTGAAGAAGCGCTTGAGGTCCAACTGCGGTTGCTGGTCGGCGTAGTGCTCGACCTGCACATTGCTGCAACTGGCCAAGCTCAATGCCAGTAACAGTGAAACCAGTAGACGGATCATGGCCTGGCTCTTCGATTGGGCGAGGCGACACGCCACCGCTCGAAGCTTGATACTTGTACAGAAAAATTAATTTGTACAGGTTTTTGGTCGCTTCATTATTTGAAGTGGGGCGCTTTAGCAGGCTTTTCCTGAATCCCGCGCATAAAAAAACCGGCCATCAAGGACCGGTTTTTTTATGCATCCCCCGTCACGACCAAGCTGACGCAGGAGCAAAATTTGAGTGGAGCGGGTAGAGGGAATCGAACCCTCGTCGGAAGCTTGGGAAGCTACTGTTCTACCATTAAACTATACCCGCTCAGAGCGGCTGACTTTGTACCAGATGTTCGCCGGGATTTGAAGTTTTTCTTCTAAAAATGTGCAGGTCTGGCGAGGGAGCTTGCTCGCGCTGGAGTGCTAAGCGCTCCTGAATGAGTGGGGCTGCTTCGCACCCCAGCGCAAGCAAGCTTGCTCGCCACAGTAAGCCTGCGGTTCAAATCGCAAACGCATGCTGTGTCTGGCCTTGGTGATAACGCAATCGGCTGGCCTGGCGCTGCGGTTTCAGAAAGCCCACCACTGCCTCTTTGCTGTCCCGGCATGCCGCCTTGTGTTCCATATCCAGAAAATGCCCGGTCGCCTGGATGGTGCTGAAGCTGCTGTTGGGCACGTATTGGCCGAACTGCCGGGCATCCTGGGCGCTGGTGTATTCGTCCCATTCGCCGTTAAGGAACAGCACTGGCACGTCGATCTGGCGCGCGGCCTTGAGGTAGCACAGCCGGTCGCTGTTGAGCACTTGGCTGATGTGAAAGTGCATCTGCCCGTATTCGTGCTCGGCCAGGCTGCTCACGTGTTTGTAGTTGAAACGCTTGAACAGCGACGGCAGGTGTTTGCCGATAGTGCTGTTGACCAGGTGGCCGACGCGGTCCCGGTCGAGGTTGCCGAGGTAGTCGACGCCGCGTTCGAGGTAGTCGCGCATCGGCGCGTTGATCACCGGGGAGAACGAGCTGATCACGGCCTTTTCCACGCGGCGGGGGCGGTGGGCCAGGGCGACCAGGGTGGCTGCGCCGCCCCAGGAAAATGACAGCACGTGCTCGGCGGCGAAGTGGTCGATCAGTTCCAGAAGGATCTGGCCTTCGACTTCCTTCGTGAGCATCTGCTCATGACGGTTATGGATTTTGGAGCGACCGGCGTAGGGCTGGTCGTACAAAACCACGTTGAATTGCGGGTACAGGCTTTTCACGGTCTGGGCGAAGGAGGCCGTGGTGGCCATGGAGCCATTGACCAGGATGATGGTCTTGTCCGCAGCGTCCGCGCGATAGAACTCCGTGTAAACCCGATACTGACCCTGTATATCCAACACAGCGATTTCTGGCCTCATGTCGTAAGACTCCTGGCAAGCGGGTAGGGCGCGCAGATCACTCTGCACGAGCTTTGTGACAGGTAGGCATACGCCTGAAAGATGAAGGCCCATGTCGGTCCGATGACGGCTGGCCGACGGGTGTTGTTATGGCGGGCAATTTGCCTGGAGGACCCGTGGATAAGGCGCGGGCGGGGCAAAGTGTTTCTTGGAGGTTATAGGCGACTCGCCAGTCATATTTAAACTGGTGAGCTTGATTCAAGCACAGACTGGGGATGTCGCAAGGGACAGAAATGGGTTTTTGCCATCACCGGCCGAACGGTCGTCAGACCTGTTGGATTTCGTTGTAGGTCAGTGCCCGGTATTCACCCGGCGCCAGCGTCAAATCCAACTCAAGCGGCCCCATGCGTTCGCGGTGCAAGCCGAGCACCTTATTGTTGAAGTGCCCGAACATGCGCTTCACCTGGTGATAGCGGCCTTCGATGATGCTCAAGCGCGCCAGGCGCGGGCCCAGCAGTTGCAGCTCGGCCGGTTGGGTGGTCAGGTCTTCAAACGCGAAATACAGGCCCGTGGCAAAGGTCGCCGCGTACTCGGGGCCGATCTCCTGTTCGGTCTCCACGCGATAGACCTTGGGCAGTTTGGTGGTCGGTTGCGTCAGGCGCCGCGACCACTGGCCATCGTTGGTGATCAGCATCAGCCCGGTGGTGTTGAAATCCAGGCGGCCGGCGATATGCAGCTCGCCTTTATCCGGCTCATCCAGCAAGTCCAGCACGGTCGGGTGTTGCGGGTCCGAGGTGGCGCTCACGCAACCCTGGGGTTTGTGCAGCATGAAATACCGCGCCGGTTTGCCGGCTTGCAGCACGTCACCGTCTACGCATACACGGCTGAACTCACGCACCTCATGGTGCGGGTCGCTGACCGCCACGCCGTCGACCGTCACCCGGCGCTCAACCAACAACATGCGAACTTGCTGACGGTTGAAACGCGGCAGGTTGCTGAGGAAACGATCAACGCGCATCGCGGTTACGCAACTGTTCGTCCACCTGGGCGCAACGCGGGCACAGGCAGGCCTTGTTGCGCAGCGCATCCGGCAGCGCTTCAAGCACCGCCGGGTCGATGGTGACGCTGTAGCACCAGCAGGCCTGGCCTGCGGTGCGTGGGTCGGCCAGGGTGCAGTCGTTGCGGGCGCCGCAGGCAGGGCAAAGGGTGGGTGTGGTCATGGGTCGTGCAGGGCCTTGGAAGTCCCTGCACGATACAGCGCCGGTCAGTCCCGTTCCAGCACCACAACCCGCTGCCCGGCGCCGATGCCGCTTCCCGGCTGCACGGGAATCTCGCGCACCACGCCGGCAAAGGGTGCCAGCACTGGGATTTCCATTTTCATCGACTCCAGAATCACCAGCACATCGCCCGCCGCCACGCGTTCACCGGCGGCCACCTGGACCTGCCAGAGGTTGCCGGCGATATGGCTGTCGATGCTGTACTCGTTGGCCTGCAGCGGCGTGTCTGCGCCCAGTGGCGCCGCCAGCTCTTCGCTGTCGAAGTGCGCTTGGCCGCTGGCGATCCAGCGTTCGCGCTCGGCGTTGAAGGCGTGCTGCTGGTGCTCGCGGAAGGCGTTGATGCCTGAGGCTTCCCGCGCCAGAAAGGCCTGGTAGTCCGCCAGGTTCAGCACGCTGTCTTCGATGTTCAGTTCGAAGCGCCCCAGAGGGAAGTCCCGACGAATCTGCAGCAGCTCGTCGCTGCTCACCGGGTAGAACCGGATCTGGTCGAAGAAGCGCAGCAACCACGGCTTGCCCTCAAACGCGGCGACGTCCCGATAGCGGTTCCACATCTGCAAGGTGCGCCCCACGAATTGATAGCCGCCGGGTCCTTCCATGCCATACACGCAGAGGTAGGCGCCACCAATGCCCACCGAGTTTTCGGCGGTCCAGGTGCGGGCCGGGTTGTATTTGGTGGTGACCAGGCGATGGCGCGGGTCCAGCGGCGTGGCCACCGGGGCGCCGAGGTAGACGTCGCCCAGGCCCATCACCAGGTAGCTGGCATCGAACACCGTGTGGCGCACTGCGTCGAGGTTGGCCAGGTCGTTGATACGGCGAATGAACTCCAGGTTGCTCGGGCACCAGGGCGCGTCCTTGCGCACGGTGGTCATGTATTTGTCGATGGCCAGCTGGCACGCCGGGTCATCCCAGGACAGCGGCAAGTGCACAATGCGCGACGGCACTTGCAGGTTTTGCCGGGCGCACACGGCGGCCCAGTCGTCGGTGATCAGCGCCAGCAGGTCGGCCAGGGGCAGTTGCTCGGGTTGGTAGTGGATCTGCAGCGAGCGGATGCCCGGGGTCAGGTCGATTACCCCATGCAGCGCGCGGGTTTCGAGGGCTTGCATCAGGGCGTGGCCACGAAAGCGCAGCACCAGGTCCAGCTCGGGGGCGCCGATTTCCAGCAGCAGGTGGGTGTCGCCGGCGAGGCGCGCGACCAGGCGGGTGTCGGCGTGGCCGATGTCCAATACCACAGGCGACGCGGTCAAATGTGGGAGTGGGCTCTCCCGCGATGGCCTCACCTCGGTCTGGCTGTCGGACCGCGTCGCCTGCATCGCGGGCAAGCCCGGCTCCCCCACTTGATCCCATTTCAG
Organism: Pseudomonas sp. S09G 359; assembly: GCF_002843605.1. Taxonomy (NCBI): domain Bacteria; kingdom Pseudomonadati; phylum Pseudomonadota; class Gammaproteobacteria; order Pseudomonadales; family Pseudomonadaceae; genus Pseudomonas; species Pseudomonas sp. S09G 359. Next base: position 1,630,356 of record NZ_CP025263.1, read on the forward strand.
GGCCAGGTCGCGGGCGGTTTTGAGGTCGATGGGTTCGAAGCGGAGTTTGTCCCCGGCCTTGAGCTGCCCCAACTGCCACAGGTCCGCCTCGATCACTGTGACCGGGCACACGAACCCGCCCAGGCTTGGCCCGTCCGGGCCAAGGATCACCGGCATATCCCCGGTAAAATCCACCGCGCCGATGGCATAGGGGTTGTCGTGGATGTTCGACGGGTGCAGCCCGGCTTCACCGCCGTCGGTGCGCGCCCACACGGGCTTGGGCCCGATCAGCCGCACGCCGGTGCGGCTGGAGTTGAAGTGCACTTCCCACTGCGTGGCGAAAAAGGTGTCGATGTACTCGGGCTTGAAGTATTCCGGCGCGCCATGGGGACCGTAGATCACGCGCAGGGTGCGGGTCTGCGCCAGCGCTTCGGCGACCATTGCTTGTCCTGCGCGCATGTCTTCCAGGGGCAACAAATGCAACACATCACCGGCGCGCAAAGCCCGCCCACCATGGCCACCGAACTGGCCGAGGGTGAAGGTACTTTTGCTCCCCAGATAATCCGGCACTTGCAGCCCGCCACGCAGGCAAAGGTAGCTGCGTGCGCCTGCCCCCGCGATTGTGCCCAGGCTCAATGTGGCCCCGGCAGGGATTAGCAGCGCCGTGTTCATCGGCACCGGCTGGTCATTCAACAGCAGTGGGATCTGTGCACCGGTCACCGCGACCACCGCCGCACAATTGAAGCGCAGCAGTGGACCACTCATGGTGATTTCCAGCGCGGCGGCACCCTCGTTATTGCCCAGCAGGCGATTGCCCAATCGCAGCGCGCGGCTGTCCATCGGCCCCGACGGCGGCACACCCACGGCCCAGTAACCCAGGCGGCCGGGGTAGTCCTGCACACTGGTTTGCGTACCGGCGCTGAGCACTTCGAACGTCTCGGCGACGTAGACCAGGTCTTCCAGGCAACGCGTCCACGGCCGGCCACTGGCGAAAGGGGCCGCGAGGAGGATCTGGCGCAGGTAATCGCGGTTGGTTTCCACGCCGTAGAGCTGGCTGCCACTCAAGGCATGATGCAGATCCAGGCGCGCCTGTTCGCGGGTTGGCGCCCATGTGATGAGCTTGGCGATCATCGGGTCGAAGTACGGTGGGATCTCACAACCGGCCTCCACCCAGGTGTCGATGCGCAGGCCGTCGGCGCGGGGGAAGTCCACGCGGGTCAACAGCCCAGGGCTGGGCTGGAAATCCCGGCCGGGATCCTCCGCATACAACCGGGCCTGAATCGCATGGCCCTGGGGTTTCAAATCCAGGCTGTGCAACGGTGGCATTTCCCCCGCTGCCAGTTGCACCATCCAGCGCACCAGGTCCACGCCCCACACTTGTTCGGTCACGCCGTGTTCCACTTGCAGGCGCGTGTTCACTTCGAGGAAATAGAAGCGGCCGTCGGTGCTGTCGAAGATAAATTCCACGGTGCCGGCGCTGCGATAATTCACCGCCTTGGCCAGGGTGATCGCCGCCGCGCACAGGGCCTCGGCCATGCCGTCGGGCAGGTTTGGCGCGGGGGTTTCTTCGAGGACTTTCTGGTTGCGCCGCTGTACGGAACAGTCGCGCACACCGAGGGCGATGACTGCTCCCGCGCCATCGCCGAACACCTGCACTTCCAGGTGACGCGCATGCTCGATGTATTTCTCGATAAACACACCGGCATCACTGAAGTTGTTCTGCCCCAGGCGCTTGACCGCCTCGAAACTCTCACTTAACTCCACCGCGTTGCGGCACACACGCATGCCGATACCGCCACCGCCGGCGGTGCTTTTGAGCATCACCGGGTAGCCCACACGGTCGGCGGCGAGCAGGGCGGCATCGAGGCCGTCGAGCAGCTCGGTGCCTTCCAGCAAGGGGATCTGATGGCTCTTGGCCAACGCCCGCGCGGTGTGCTTTAGGCCGAATACGCGCAGCTGCTCAGGCGTTGGCCCGACAAAAGCGATACCGGCGTTTTCACAGGCTTCGGCAAAGGCCGCGTTTTCCGACAGGAAGCCGTAGCCGGGGTGGATCGCCTTGGCGCCACAGGCCTTGGCGATGGCGAGGATTTTTTCCACTGCCAGGTAAGTACCGGCCGCCGCGCCTTCCCCCAGGCTATAGGCCTCGTCGGCTTGTTGGATATGCAGGCTGGCGGCATCGGCTTCGGCGTACACGGCGATGCCCTTGACCTGAAGCTCGCGCAGGGTACGCAGGATGCGACAGGCGATGGCGCCACGGTTGGCGATGAGCAGTTTTTCAAACATGGCAAAACCCTGCGGGTCGTCCCGCAAAGTGAGGTACACGCCAGGGTCGTCCATGGCGCAAGTCTCGGGAGTTGATGGAGATCCCTTGTGGGAGGGGGCTTGCCCCCGATAGCGGTGGTTCAGTAAAAATATGTGTAACTGACCCGCCGCCATCGGGGGCAAGCCCCCTCCCACATTTGATCTTCATCGTTTTCGCAGGCACTGCCCGGCGCGGGACTGGCACAGGGCGAACAACCACTCACGCAACCGCTTCATTTTCAGTTCCATACCAACACCTCCGCCGGAGTGGGGTTGTAGCCATTACACGGGTTGTTCAACTGCGGGCAGTTGGAGATCAACACGATCACGTCCATTTCCGCGCGCAGTTCGACGTATTTGCCGGGGGCGCTGATGCCGTCTTCGAAGGTCAGCCCGCCGTCGGCCGTGACCGGTACATTCATGAAGAAATTGATGTTCGGCCCGATGTCGCTTTTACCCAGCCGGCCGTCGTGGGCACAGGCGCGCAGGTAGTTGTCGCGGCAGCTGTGCATGTAGCGTTTTTCCAGGGCGTAGCGCACGGTGTTGCTCTCTTGGGCGCAGGCGCCGCCGAGGGTGTCGTGGTTGCCGCAGGTGTCGTCGACGATGGTCAGCAGCGGCCGGCCGAGGTTGGAATACAGCACGCTGCCGGTGCCCAGGTACACGCGGTTCTGCCGGCGCAGAGTGCGCTGCACGTCGTAACGTTCCTTGGGGTTCTCAGCGCTGTAGAACAGCGTATCCACCGCCTGGTTGCCCTCCAGGTCGAGGATGCGCAGGGTCTGGCCGGCCTTGACCTCCATCAGCCACGGCTCGCCGGCGGGGATGGTGGCGCGGTACACGGCCGCGTCCGGTTGTTTGGTTGCGATAGACATGGCAGCTCCTCAGGCGAACAGACGGTCGGTGTTGATAAAGCCGCGCTCGTTTTCCGGGCGCGAGGTGCGGCAGTGTTCGGCGACGCTTTTGTCGGCGTTCATCCAGCTGAGTTTCAGCGGCTGCGGCGCGTACTCGGGGTTGGGGTCCATCGGGTGTTGCAGGGCGGTGAGCACCACCAGGGTGTCCATCGGCGCGTAGAGTTCGATGTAGTCGCCGGCCTTGGAATTGCCGGGCACAAAGTGCAGACCACCGTCGTTATCGACGTTGGCTCGGCTGAACAGGTTGAGAGTCATCAGCAGGTCGGACAGGCCCAGGCCCCACTTGCCCAATTCCACCAGCAGGTTGTCGGTGCCGTTGCGGTAGAAGCCGTTGCGCAGTTCCTGATAGCGGCCCTGGCCGTATTTTTCGGCGACCTCGGCGGCGCACAGCACGCCGCCGATGCTGTCACTCCAGCCGCAGGTGTCGGCGCTGATCGCGGCCAGCACGCGGCCCATGTCCGAGTACAGGCAGTGGCCACGGGTGAGCTTGGCGGTGTGTTGGCATTTGAGGCTGTCGGGCAGGTTCAGGCGCTCGGTTTTTTCGTTGGCGTTGAGCAGGGTCAGGCTGACATTCGCACCGCCACGGATGTCGGTGAGGCGCAGCAGTTGGCCGCGCTTGAGCACGAACGAACGGTGGCCGCCGCCGGGCAGCATTTCTTCGGCGAAGGGCGGGAACAGTTGGCTGGAATCGGTCATTTGGAAGTGGCTCCAAGTTCGGCGGCGAGCGCTTTGCGGCGCTCGCTGTTCAAAGGGATGTCGTAGGTAATGCGGGCGCCATAGGCACCGGGGGCGTGGGGGTCGACGCGAACCTTGTCGAATACCAGCAGGCGTGTACCGAGGCTGAAGCCTTCGCTCAGGTCGTGGGTGACCATGAACACCGTCAGGCGGGTTTCGCGCCACAGCTCCAGCAGCAACTGGTGCATGTCTTTGCGAATGCCCGGGTCGAGGGCGCCGAAGGGTTCATCCAGCAGCAACACGCGGGGCTGCATGATCAAGGCCTGGGCGATGGCCAGGCGCTGTTGCATACCGCCGGAGAGCTGCGCGGGGTACTTGCCAAGGGCATGGCCGAGGCCGACTTTGTGCAGCAACGCGGCGGCCTGTTCACGGGCGTCCTTTTTGGCCTGGCCAAACAGTCGGCCGAGCAGGCGTGAGCGCGGCAGCTCAAGGCCGAGGACGACGTTATCCAGCACGCTCAAATGCGCGAATACCGAGTAGCGCTGGAACACCACGCCACGGCTGGCATCCGGCTCGGCGGCCAGCGGTTGGCCGTCGAGCAGGATCGTGCCTTTGCTCGCGGTTTCCTGGCCCAGCAACAGGCGCAGGAAGGTCGACTTGCCACACCCGGAGGTGCCCACCAGCGTGCAGAATTCACCCTCGGCCACCTGCAGGTTGAGGCCCTCCAGCACCACTTGGTCGCCATAGCGCTGCCACACATTATTGACGCTGATAAAACTCATGCCCGCGCTCCTTCGTACCAAGGGAACGCACGTCGGGTCAGGGCCTTGAGGCCCCAGTCCATCAGCCAGGCGAGCAGCGTGATCCACACCACGTAAGGCACAATCACGTCCATCGCCAGGTAGCGGCGTACCAGGAAAATCCGGTAGCCCAGGCCGTCGGTGGAGGCGATGGCTTCGGCGGCAATCAAAAACAACCACGCCGAGCCCAGCATCAGCCGCAGGGAGATCAGCAGGCGCGGCAGCAATTGCGGGAGTACCACGCGCAACACCAGGGTCCAGGTGGAGGCACCGAGGGTCTGCGCCTTTACCAGCAACTCGACCGGGATTTCCCGTGCGCGCTGCTCCAGGTCGCGCGCCAGGGCCGGGGTGATGCCGATGACGATCAGCATCACCTTGGACAATTCCCCAAGGCCGAACACGATGAACAGAATCGGCAGGATCGCCAGCGGCGGCACCATCGACAGCACCGTCAGCAGCGGTGACAACGGCGCGCCAAACAGCGGCAGTGTGCCGGCGGCAATCCCCAGGCACAGGCCGGCGAGGGCGCTGATACCGAGGCCGATGGCCAGGCGGCGCAGGCTCGACGCGCTGTCTTGCCACAGCACGAATTCACCGGTACGGCTGTCGGCGCTGAACGCCAGGCGCTTTACGGCGTCGCCCATTTGCATGGCGCTGGGCAGCAGCTTGTCGTTGGGGTTGTCTGCCAGGCGCTCGGCCGAGCCCACGAAGTAGGCGAACAGCAGCAACGCGAACGGCAGCAGCACCAACAGCAGGCGGCTGGAGCGTTCCGGGTGACGGTTGATCAGGCGCATGGCCAGGTCCTCTTACAGCTTGCCGTCGGCGGCCATCTGCACGTAGCTGGGGTCGAAATGCAGCTTGAGGTTGGCGGTGTCGCCGCTGGTCACGCCATTGGCGAAGCTCATGCCCACGGCGCTGGTGTCCTTGGCACCTTCGCCCAGCAGGCCGTGTTCAAACGAGAACTCGGCGACCTTGCGCATGGTGGCCGGCAACTGCGCGCTGGTGGCGAAGGCCAGGGCTTCCTGGGGCGTGGCGAACAGCTTGGTGGTGTCCAGTTGCGACTGGAAGCCCTTGAGGTCGGTGCCGGAGGCCTTGGCCATATGTTCCAGGGCCTCGGTGCTGGCGGCGCCCTTGGCGTTCATCAAGGCAACCACTTCGAACCAGGCGCCGGTAAGCGCTTTGCCCAGCTTGGGGTTGTCCTTGAGGGTCTGGGTGTTGACCACCATCATGTCCATGATCTCGCCGGGCACTTTGCTCGAATCGAACACTTCGGTGACGCCGGGCTTGGCCTTGATCTCCGAGAGCATCGGGTTCCAGGTGGTGACGGCCTGCACCTGGTCGGTGTTGAAGGCGGCGGCGATGTCGGCATCGGAGGTGTTGACCACCTTGAGGTCTTTTTCGCTGAGGTCGGCGGACTCCAGCGCGCGGGCCAGCAGGTAGTGGGACACCGAGAGTTCGACCAGGTTGACGTTCATGCCCTTGAGGTCGGCCACGGTCTTGCCGGTGCCTTTGATGACCACGCCATCGTTGCCGTTGGAGAAGTCGCTGACCACCAGCGCAGTGCTGTCCACGCCACCGGCGGCGGGGATGGTCAGGGCATCCATGTTGGTCATGGTGCAGCCGTCGAACTGGCCGGCGGTGTATTGGTTGATGGATTCGACGTAGTCATTGAGCTGCACCATGTCGATGGTGATGCCGTACTTCTTGGCCCACTTGTCGAGGATGCCTTGGCTGCCGGCGTACTCCCACGGCATCCAGCCGGCGTAAATGGTCCAGCACACACTGAAGTGCTCTTTAGGGGCGGCCTGGGTCTGGAAGCTCAGCACGGCGGCGAACGCGGCGGCGAGCAGGGCGGGTAAACGGATGGAAGGCATAGGGCTTCTCCAGTTGAACGTGGGCGAGCAGGAGCAACGCGGCACCGTAAACGGTGGCTGTCTCCCGGGCTTTTATCCCGCCGTGTAACCTCAACTGGAGGTCGCCGACTCTCGGACCAGCCACTCGCTTTTCGCGAGCCGGAACCCTAGTCGGCCATTGCAAATTGTGGTGCCGCGAACCTGTAATGAATCCTGCACGGGGAGAGGCAAAGCGAGAGTCGTGCCAACTGGGCCAGAGGCCCGGTTTACGGCCGGGCATGGCAGGGAAGGGCAGTAGATGTGCGCCAAGCGGGTGCGCCGGCGCACTGCAATGAGGCGGTTACAACTGGAACTTGCTGACCAGCACGTTGAACGACGTGGCCAGGCGCGACAGGTCCTGGCTGGAAGCGTTGGTCTGGTGCGCGCCGGCGGCGGTCTGGGTGGACAGGTCCTGGATGTTGAGCAGGTTGCGATCCACTTCGCGGGCCACCTGGGCCTGTTCTTCGGAGGCCGAGGCAATCACCAGGTTGCGCTCGTTGATCTTCGCCACGCTGGCGGTGATGCGTTCCAGTGCTTCGCCGGCGCTTTGCGCCAGGGTCTGAGTGTTGTTGGCCCAAGTGAGGCTTTTGTTCATGGCGGCCACGGCGTCATCGGCGCCGACCTGTACTTCGCCGATCATTTTTTCGATGTCGACCGTGGACGTCTGGGTGCGATGGGCCAGCGCGCGTACTTCATCGGCCACCACTGCAAACCCGCGGCCTTGCTCACCTGCACGGGCGGCCTCGATGGCGGCGTTGAGGGCCAGCAGGTTGGTCTGGTCGGCGATGCCGCGGATCACATCGATCACCTTGCCGATCTCGCGCACCTGGCCGGCCAGGTCGGCGACCGATTGGGTCGAGTCGTTGATTTCGCCGACCATCGAACGCATGCCGGACACCGCCTGTTCCACCTGCTGGCGGCCGTCTTCGGCTTCGGTGGTGGCCTGGCGTGAAGCTTCGGAGGTCGATACGGCGTTGCTGGCCACTTCATCCACCGCCGCGGTCATCTGGTTGACGGCAGTCGCGGCTTGTTGGATTTCGTCGTTCTGGCGGGTCAGGCCACGGCTGCTTTCGTCGGTAACTGCGCTGAGTTCTTCGGCGGCCGAGGCGAGTTGGTCGGCGGCATTGGCGATTTCCACCAGGGTGCTTTTCAGGCCGCCCTGCATGTCGGCCAGGGCCATCAGCAAGTGCCCGGCTTCGTCGGTGCGGTCGGTGACGATGGCTTGGGTCAGGTCGCCCTTGGCAATGCGTTGGGCACTCTCGACCGCTTGGGCGATGGGGCGGGTGATCAGGCGGGTGATCAGCACGCCAATGATGAGGGCAATGATGAAGGCCAGCACAATGCCGCTGATCATCCAGGTCAACGCGCTGCTGCGCAGGTCGTCGGCGGCGACGGCGCCTTCCTGGATCTGGCGGTTGTTGGAGTCGATCATCACGCGGATCAGCTCGCGGGCCTGGCGGAACAGCTCATTGTTGGTGCTGTTGAGCTGCGCGCGCGCCTGTTCGAGTTGGCCGCCGTTCATCATTGCGATGATGCGTTCGGAGTTGCCGATGTAGTTGGGCCAGATCTGGTCGAGCTTGTCGCCGGCTGCCCGTTCGTCGTCTTCCAGCGGCGTGGCGCGGTAGGTGGCGTAGGCGCTCTGGCTGCGTTTGAGTTCGTTGGCGATGTCTTGGCTTACGCGGTCGCGGTCCTGGGCCGAGACGTCACCCTTGCTGGCATCCAGCAAGCGGTACAGACCACGGTTGTGGGCGACCAGGCCATTGAGGGTGGCGGCGGTGTTGCTGACCGAAACCAGGTTGTTGGAGAAGGTGAGTTCCAATGCGCTGGAAAGCCGCACGACGCTTTTGATGCCCAGCAGGCCAACCCCGAGGGTGACCAGCGCGCAGAGTAAAAATGAAAGCAGCAGCTTGGTTGAAATTTTCATGGCTCGAATCCGGCGATATTAGCGGGGGACGTACGCTAGAGCCTCCCTGGCTTTGTGCGATGTCATAGTGACATCATCGCAATCGCCAAGGTTCCGAGCCAGATAAATTTACTGAATCGATAAAGTAACTCGATAGTGAAATGCTATGCCAGCGTGCAACCCGCAAGGGCGTATCAGCGCGGCTACGTTGATGTATCAAGTTGTTACCAAAACGCACCAGATGCGCTTTTTGATGTCCGATACTGTGTCATCCGGCGCAAGCTGGGTGCCGCCCTCCCGCGTCGCTGGAGGTGCTCTTCCGCGGTCCAGGAGGCCGCCATGTATCGACGACTGCTGCTCAGCGCTTTACTCGGTCTAACCCTTTCTGCCTGTGTGCCCTACTACGATGGAGGCCAGAGCTACTATCGATCCGAGGTCTACACCGCGCCGGCGCCGGCGTACTACTACGGCGGGGGCACGTACTACTCGGCGCCACGTTATTACGCACCGGCTCCGCGCTATTACGCCCCCGCACCGCGCTACTACTCGGCGCCGAGGTACTACCAGCCGGCTCCGCGCTACTACCCTTCGGGGCCAAGGGCGGGTTACCGGCCCTACCCGAACCAAGGTTGGGGTGACCATGGAGGTGGACGCAATGGCGGGCATGGTCGTGGTGGAGACCATGGCGGCGGCCGCGGTGGTCACCGGTAACATGCCTTGAATGCAAACGGCGCAGGAAGCGCCGTTTTTTGTGGGCGAAAACTAATTAGTAATCAGATAAATCCGCCAATGGATGGCGGCCCTCCCAGGCCTTGTGGAAGTGCGCCTGCACCACCGCCTCCGGCACCGTATTGATGTCCGGCCAATGCCAGTGGGGTGTCTGGTCCTTGTCGATCAACCGCGCACGCACCCCTTCGCTGAACTCCGGATGCCGGCAGCAATTGAGGCTCAGGGTGTATTCCATCTGAAACACCTGGGCCAGGGACAAGTGGCGCGCGCGCTGGAGCTGTTCCCACACCAGGTGCGCGGTCAGCGGGCAGCCTTCGCTCAGGGTCTTGCCGGCGCGGCTCAACAGCGGGTCGGCGTGGTCGCGCAAGGGGCTCAAGGCGCGCCAGGCACTGCGTGCATCCGCCACGTCCAGCCACGCGTCGATCTGCGCACGGCGTGGTAGCCATTGGGCTTCGGGTTGCTGGTCGACGGCTTCCTGGGCCAGCGCCTTGAGCAGGCTGTTGAGTTGCATCGGGGTTTGTTCCTGCCAGTTCAACTGCAGCAGGCCATCGAGCAGTTCGTCCTGTTGATCGTCACGCAGGAAACGATCGGCCAGGCCCAGGTCCAACGCATCCCGCCCGTTGATGTGGGCGCCGGTGAGGCCGAGGAACAACCCCAGCTTGCCCGGCAGGCGCGACAGGAACCAACTGGCGCCCACATCCGGGTACAGGCCGATGCTGATTTCGGGCATGGCCAACCGGCTGCTCGGCGTGACGATACGCACCGCTGCGCTTTGCAGCAGGCCCATGCCGCCACCCAGCACATAGCCATGGCCCCAGCAGATCAGTGGTTTGGGGTAGGTGTGCAGGCGATAGTCGAGGCGATATTCCGCGGCAAAAAACTCTGCGGCCAGGGCGGGCACCACACCGGGTTGTTCGCGGCAGGCCATGGCCAGGCTGCGCACCTCGCCACCGGCGCAAAACGCCTTGGGCCCGTTGCCACGCAGCAGCACGCAGACGATGTTGGGGTCTTTGGCCCAGGCGTCCAGGCGCTCGCCCAGGGCCAGGATCATCGGTAAGGAGAGGGCATTGAGGGACTTTTCAGCGTCCAGGCTGGCGATGCCGATGCGGGCACCGTCGCTGCCGGTCAGCTCTTCGAAGTGCAGGTTCATCATGACCTCAATCGAGAAAGTGAAGGATCAGTATGATCGGTTCATAGGAAAGTGCCGATGCTGTGTTAGATCAATTGACAAGCGGGGTGGGCTTTCCTAGGGTTCGCCTCATTCATTTCTACAAGACAGTTCAACTATGACCGAAGGCGACCGTATCAAACTCGAACCCAGCTGGAAACACGCCCTGCGGGATGAGTTCGAGCAGCCCTACATGACCCAATTGCGCGAGTTCCTGCGCCAGGAGCATGCCGCCGGCAAGGAGATCTACCCGCCTGGCCCGCTGATTTTCAATGCGCTCAATTCAACGCCGTTGGACAAGGTCAAGGTGGTGATCCTCGGCCAGGACCCCTACCACGGCCCCGGCCAGGCCCATGGCCTGTGCTTCTCGGTACAACCGGGCGTGCCGGCGCCGCCGTCGCTGGTCAATATCTATAAAGAGCTCAAGCGCGACTTGAACATCGACATCCCCAACCACGGCTACCTGCAAAGCTGGGCCGACCAGGGCGTGCTGATGCTCAACACCACGATGACCGTGGAACGCGCCAACGCCAATGCCCACGCTGGCAAGGGCTGGCAGTTCTTTACCGATCGGATTATCGAAGTGGTCAGCGAGCATCAGCCGCACCTGGTGTTTTTGCTGTGGGGCGCCCATGCGCAGGGCAAGCAGAAGCTGATTGATGCCACCAAGCACCTGGTGCTGACGTCGGTGCATCCTTCGCCGTTGTCGGCGTATCGCGGGTTCCTGGGTTGCGGGCATTTCAGCCGTACCAACAAGTTTTTGCAGCAAAGTGGCGAGACGCCGATTAATTGGGCGCTACCGTCGGTCTGACATTTTCCCTGTGGTGCAAAACCGCCTCGGCCGCCTGAACACACTGCCGGGGCGGGCTTTTATCCTCCGCCATCCCTCGCTGGCAGCGCATGCAGTACAGCCCTACCTGTTAATTCTGACAGTATCCATCGGGCGTTTTTACCCCTTAACTAGTTGCCTGGCCTCGTCACGTGGGTGAGCACCCTTCGGTGGTCCACGGCCGGCAATGATCGCTTGTTAAGGAGAGTGGAAATGTTCAACAAAAGACCATCGGCCACGCCCGCAGAAGGTGCTGGCCAAACTAACCTGAGGGCTCTGGCTCCGCCTGAGGTACCGCCACCTTATGCGTTGCCGCTGCTGAGTGACGAGTCAGCGTACACCATCCCGCGCTCGGCCCAGGCGGCAGATTTACCGGTCGACGTGACGGTGTTGTGGGGCGGTGTCGGCGGCCTGTTCCCGGGGGAGACCACCTACGTATACTTTTACTGGGATAACGAATTGACCCCCTCCGATACCCAGATGATCACCGCACCTTATGGTGCTTCAGACTTGCCGGTCACAGGCTATATACCCCAGATCAAACTCAGCGTGCCCGGTTTGCACCTGCTGCGCTATGAGGTCGAATTGGTGCTGGGGAGCACTGTCGAGCCGTCCGCTCCGATTCTGATCAATCTCGATAAAGAGGCTCCGAATCAGGGCCAGCGCGGTACGCCGCTGATTTTTCCTGCAGAAATAGTGCGCGACGGAGTGACTGACGCATACCTGGCCAGCCACGGAGACAGGGTGGTGGCCGAGGTCCAGCCCTGGCCCGATATTCGTCTCGAGGACCGTGTTGACGGTTACTTGTTGTTGCTGCCGTTTCGCGATAGACGACTGCTGCGCAATCGTTTGGTGAATAAGGTCGCCACGCTCACCATCGATGCATCACATAAGGCTGGCGCGCCGATCGAGTTGGTCTTCGAAGGCGCTGCACTGCGCGCCCATCCAAACGGCAATTACGATGCCCACTATTACTTGACCGACCGCGGCGGTAACGAGGGCCCACGGTCGATCACTGCGAACTTGCTGATTGATCTCACCCCCACACCATCAATTCTGCCGCCTGTAGACATGCCGCAGTTGGTGAACGGCCGGATCGACCTCGAAGACGCCCGCGCGCCAGGTGGCGTCTATATGAATATATTGGAAATGGTCGGCTGGGCCGACGGTGACGTGCTGCAGCCGTTCTGGAACCTGATCCCACTTGCCTCGATCACCCTCACGACAGGGCAAACCTGGCCAATCCGCGTCAACATCGACTATCTAACCCTGGCCCGTGGTGGCGCCGAATTCATTCCGGCTGTGATCAGGGCTTACTACACCTGGCAGCGGGGCTCGAGCCCGGCGATTGATTCAGACCCGCGTTTTGTACCTGTGGACCTGACCGTCGCCGGCCCCGTGAGCCCGGCTAACCCGAACCCGATCAACCGTTTGCTGGATCAGGTTACGGTCAAGGGTGTGAACGGCGATAACCTTCTGACCATCGATGATCAGAACCAGCCCGCCCGTGTGGTACTGCCGCTTTACAACAACCCTGTGGTCGATCAAGTGTTGGAGTTGAGGTGGGGCGACCCGGGTGTGCTTGCCGACACCTATACCGTACAACCCGGGGATCGCGCGGGTGACGAAATCGAGTTTTTTGTGCCCTGGGCGCTGATCGAGTCAACGCCGGGCAGCCCTGTGCCCACCTTCTACTGGACGTTTAACGGGGTCAATCGCCAGCGCTCGATAGAGACGCGGGTGACGGTCAATATTGTGAAGATCATCGGCTTGCTGCCGCCTGAATTTCCTGATGTGCATTACGGGCCCGGGCCAGGGTCAGGTTTTATCAACTGCGATTTGCGGCCTTGGGACGGCGGGGTCAGGGTCAGGATTCCCGGAGATCGCAGCCGCCTGGACGGGGGCGATGAAGTGCGGATGTTCTGGGCCAGTTATCGAAATACCAACGGTGCCGACAGCGGCCTTATTGTGGGTACGGAGCTGACGTTGAGCCATACCCTCACGCAGAGTGAGGCTGAGAACGGCTATGTATTCCGGGTGCCATTTACCCCCTACATAAGGTTGCCGGGGCTGGTTACGCCGCCTGCTGGGCAAACCGATCCGCGCAACGGTTCTGGGGTAGTGCAATACCAGGTAGTCAAGCCGGCAGGCGGGGGGATGGGTGATTCCGAAAGGGTGTTGGTCGCTATCTCGCTGATTCGGCCCAATTTACCGCCGTGCGTTGCGGATGACTGAAACGCGGGTGCAGCCCAGCAAACGGCGGAAGGGCGCAATGCCCTTCCGCTGCGGGGGGCGGGCATCTTTACCGCCTTACCTGCCTGTGAACCAATAGTACTGACGCGCATTTTTTGTATTTTGCAACCTGTCAAGTTTCACAGTTACGCCATCGGGCGAAAGCTTGTTAAATGAACCTGTCGTCATTGTTAGACAGCCGAGTAGTGGTCCCCCAGCACTGGCGAGTGGAGGTTAATCGTTAATCACTGTTCTGGGACGTCATGCCTGTCCTGGAGCTCGTCGCCACTGCAAGGAGTTTATGGTCATGACAAAGTACTCACGTCAGCCGAAAGGCCGCCCAGCCGACACGCAAAAAGCCGCTGGTGCCACGCAAGTCCAGCCAGCACCGGCTTTACCTCCCATCATTCATACACTACCCGATGATGCAGCTGATCCTGATCAAAACAATCTGGTGAGCGCTGATCAGCAGATAAACGGGCTGCCGGTCACGATTCCACTCTGGCCAAATGCGACCCCGTTTCTGGGGGAATCTGATGAGTTGATTATGTATATTGATGATATCCCCGTCTCTTTAACAAGCGTTCCTGGCCCTGTTGTTGGTAGCCAGGACATTACGGTGAATACGCCTAGCCTCAGAGTCCACGGTAGGAAGATCTTCAAGTATTCAGTGAGGCTCCATGGGGCGATTGATCAGGCCTTTTCGGACCCGACTTCTATATTTGTCGACACCCACGACCCGAACAACGAGTTCACCCCCAGCGCACTTTTGCTGCCTGTCGATTTGCCTTCCAACGGTGTGACACCGGAGTACTTGGCAGCAAACGGCGGGGTGACCTTCACCTTGCCACGGCCCTCTGATGCAAGGGGTGGTGATAGGTACAAGGTTTTTTATGGTGTAAATGACTCTGATGGCAAGGAAGGGGCGGCATTGGTCCCTGGGCCGACTCTTGTTACGTACACCACTGCTGAGATCCTAGGTTTTGGCGAGGGCTCTTTCCTGCTGAGATATCAGTACATCGACCGGGCGGGTAACGATACCGATCTCTCGATAGGGCGCAACCTTCCGGTGACTTTTAACCCCGCGCCCGCAGTTAGCGCACCAGTGGTTGTGCAGGGGCCGACAGTGGATAGGCAAGAGGCACGTGACGGTGTAGTGGTGAGAGTAGATAGTATCACCAACCATTTGCCCGACGATTTCTTGGCCGCCACTTGGGCGGGGAGACGCTTCTACCATCAGCGCCTGGGTACCTCGCCGACGATGCCCATGAACCTCTTCCCGCAATACGAGGATATCGCAGCTGGCGGAGAGTTCTACCCCGGGACGGTCTTGCTTGCTGTGGAGCGTGGTATCGAAAGCTATCCTTCCCCCCCTACCACTGTGAACGTCGATTTGACCGTGCCGGGGGGGCCTATCGTCGGCCCTGGTCCCATTGATATCACCCTGGTGCTGCCGGAAGTGATTGGCGATTCGGCAGTGCCGAACAGCTTGGTTGCGCTCGACCTGGCTGGCGAAATTCATGCCACTTTTCTAATGTATGCTGGTCATGCCACTGATGAAGTCATCGATCTGTATTACGGTACAGGTACGGGCACTCTTGTGGCCACCTATACGGTGCAGTCGACTGATAGCGACACCACTGTGGTGGACCTGATGATTCCTGTCGACGAGGTAGAAGCCTACGGTAATGGTGATATCCCCTGCTGGTACCGAGTGAGTAATGCGGTTAACTATAAACAATCGCAGCCGCAGACTGTTCGGGTAGAGGCCTTTGCCTTGGGTAAGTTGAGCGATCCGGAATTTGCCCGTCTGAACATCTTTGGGCGGATCGATTGCCCGGAGACACCGTGGTTGGGAGTGCCCATCAGAGTGTTCGACCCGCTTTTACTCAAGGAAGGCGACCTCGTGACTATCACCGCGGTGAACTATGCCTATACCGGTCCTAATCCTAGTCCAACTCCACCCGCTGTGATCGACAGTGAAGTGAACACCGATCCTATCCCGATTGGACCGGAAGAAGTGGCCAACGGTTTTACCCATAACTTTATGCTGCCTTATTTTTATGGGGACGCTATTGATTTAACTAAGAACGTGGGATGGGTCGAGGTGACTTGGACCCTTTTTCGCCCCTCGCCGATACCGATGCGAGGTACTTCCGACCCAGTCCATGTAATCTGGAGTGTGCGTAGCGGCTCCTCCGTGGGGCACTGTGTCCCCATTACTTTGGGCGGTTCGCTGGTTTAACCCATTGCGCGGAATTTTCCGATCGGAGTAGTCCAAAAGTCCCCTTCAAATAGGGGACTTTTTACCCGAGCACTGAGGATTAGTCCTACATAAAAATTCCATTGTGCTCTCTAGTCTTTGCCCTCGTAGGAAACGGCAGCCTATTCGATACAGGTTCCGGGTTCTAACTGGATATTTCTCTCAGTAGAGGTAGTACATGACACTCATCCCCGCACCAGGCTTTCACTACTCCAAGTTAACCTCCTGTATCAAGTTGCTGGCGGTCGCGCCGTTTTGTCTGCTGGTTGATCCTGCATTCGCACTGACCATTGTCGATGGCACCGGCGAGACTGGCCGCCCGGTTGTAACGGCGGACCGCACTACAGTGGTCACTAATTATGCCTTGATAAATGGCGGTACACTGAACTTGGTGGACGGTGCTAATGCGCGTGACATCCGCGCCATTGGTTCTACGCTGAATATGGATAGCGCTCACGTCAGATCGACTGAACTCATTAACCCGGCTATTTCGTTGATCGGAAGTAACGCGACGATTTCCAACTCTTCCGTCACCAGCACCACCCGGGGGGCTCTGGACGTGGCCCGCAGCCCGCTAGACACCAGCGGTTCCCTGGCCGTCGTCAACAGCAGCCTGATCCAGGGCGCCACCTATGGTGCGGCGGTCTCGGCTTACAGTAATTTGATACTCAATAGCTCTACGGTGATCGGCGACAGCGAGGAAGGCCTGCGTTTGGTGGGCGGCAACGCGACAGCCGTCAACAGCACCATCAACGGTGCCACCAACGGCGTGAGGATGGTGCGTGATAGCGTGGCCACGGGCATTTCCCCGACGCTGGTACTGGAAGGCTCGCATGTAGAGGGCGGCAGCGGCGCGGCGATCCTGGTTGACCGGCTGATTACCGCTGAAATCGATGTGAACAACGGCTCCACCCTGGTCGGTGGCAACGGCAATATGCTGGAGCTGATCAACGGCGGCGACGCCAACATGCGCGTCAACAACAGTGCGTTGGTCGGCAATATTCAGGTCGGTCTGGATAGCGAGCTGGACCTGAGTCTGGACGGCGCATCGATGCGCGGCGACGTGATCAATTCCGGTGGTAACGCCAGTGTCGGGCTGAACAATGGCTCGGTGTTGACCGGGCGCCTGGAAAACGTCAACACGCTGTCGATCAACAGCAATGCCACTTGGGTCATGGTTGATAACCAACAGGTGGGCGATCTGTCGATGAATAATGGCTACATCAAGTTCGGTGACCCCGGTGTGTTTTACCAGTTGGATGTAGAGAACCTGTCGGGTAACGGCACCTTCATGATGACGGCGGATTTCTCGACGATGACCGGCGACTTCCTGAACGTAACCGGGACTTCTTCCGGCGCGCATAAATTGCTGATCGCCAGCAGCGGAGCCGACCCGTTGTCTGATGATCGCTTGCACGTGGTGCATACCGCAGACGGCGGCGCGACCTTCAGCCTGCTGGGCGACCGTGTGGATGTGGGCACCTATTCCTACAGCCTGATCAGCGAAAACAGCAATCAGGATTGGCTGCTGGATCCGAGCACCAAGGTCATCAGCCCGAGCACCGGGTCCGTATTGGCGTTGGCCAACGCCGCGCCGAGCGTGCTGTATGGTGAAATGAGCAACCTGCGTACGCGTATGGGCGAGTTGCGCCTCAGTGATGGCAAGTCATCGGGGTTATGGACCCGTGCCTATGGCAACAAGTATGAAGTGTCCAACAACAACACGGGCGTGGAATACAACCAGACCCAGAGCGGCTTTACCCTGGGTGCCGACGCACCTGTTGCCGGTGGCGATGGCCAGTGGCTGGCGGGTTTTATGGCCGGTCACAGCACCTCGGACCTGGACTTGACGCGTGGTAGCAGCGCAACGATCAAGAGCTACTATGTGGGCGGTTATGCCTCCTGGCTGGATGCCGAGAGCGGTTTCTACTTTGATGGTGTGCTCAAGCTTAACCGCTTGCACAGCGAGTCGAACGTCGCCATGAGTGATGGCAGGAAAGCCAAGGGCAATTTTGATCAGAATGCGGTGGGTGCCTCGGGTGAATTCGGTCGCCATATCACCTTGGACGATGGCTTTTTCGTTGAGCCTTACGGGCAGTTGGCGGCGGTCATCATTCAAAGCCAAAGTTATGAGCTGGACAACGGCCTGCAGGCCAAGGGCGATCGCACCGCCTCAGTGGTGGGCAAGGCCGGTGTGACGGCCGGGCGCAACATTCAACTCGACAGCGGCAGCATCCTGCAACCGTATCTGCGCACCGCGGTTGCCCATGAGTTCAACCAGAGTAACCACGTGTTTGTGAACGACAACAAGTTCAACAATGACCTGTCGGGCACGCGGGTTGAGGTGGGTGCGGGTGTGGCAATGTCGGTGTCCGAGAGCTGGAAACTGCATGCTGATGTTGAGCACAGTAAGGGCCGTAATATTGACCAGCCATGGGGGGTTAACGTGGGGGTGCGTTACGATTTTTAAGGGTTGGTTTGGGTGGGATGTTGTGCAGTAGCGCTGAATTGAATCCCAGGGTTTCTGTATTTAGGTAAATGCCCCGTATCGAAAGATACGGGGCATTTTTGTGGATTTAAGACAACATAAAATTTAATAGATGTGTCTCAGTTACCAGCGTCGGGCTACCGTGAAGTTACTTTCAAATTGTCAACATAGTAATCATTCCCATTGCCTGAGCGGACATGGCTGTTTATTCTTACCTGTGTTGTGGACGAATAGGCTGTAAAATCCAGCGACAGCTTGTAAGGGCCAGCAGTAATCAGCTCCGTCGGTGTGCTCATATCACCAGTGTCGGTGCTAAGAGATAATATAGGGTTGAAGGGAACAGTTACGCGGGTGTTTCCGGCGTCAATACTGAAAGTATAAGACTTCCCTGGTATGAGCGCGGTAAACGTTTTTTGCAGGACTATCCCTATATTTTCCGATCCGGTAGTGGTGTTTACCAGCCATCTTCCTCCATAGTCAGCGGTGCTAACATACACGTCTCCGGGTCTTGCAGCTGGGCCAACTACCCAACCATTCCGGGAGTTCTTTTCGAATGTTGTTAAATCTTCAAAGTGCACACTTACTCGATAAATTGGAACTGTAAAGGGCTGTGCAGTATCCAAATTGCCGCTGCCATCCAGAGATACAGATGCTTCCACTTGTACAAGGCTGCCAGGGGTCAATGTACCCAGATACTCTGCCGGGATCGGCACACTCACACGCTTGGCCACGGCCTCTGCGCTCGTCACTGCTCTGTTAAGGAGCGGGAACAGACCTGCTGGGGATCGCAGGGAAATATACAACAGCTGACCAGCCTGCATAAACGGCCAGCCGTTAATACTCACCGTGTTAGCTTTGCTGGTATCAATCTCCCCTCCAATGGCCTCTGGAATACTGACCAAATCCCATTCCTGTGCCGCCAACGCCTCTACTCGCAGGGTCAGCGTATCGGACGGTTCGTCCTTGCCGGCGCGAATAACGTCGTAGTACACGGAACACTCTTGCCCAAGGTAGGCACCGACAAAGGCATTGGGCACCGTGATGTCCACAAAGTCATTACCAGGCAAGGGGATCGCCGGCTGCGCGGGAATATCCGGCGCGCCAACTCCTGGTTTGCCGACGATTCGCACCTTGATGTCGTCCGCTGGCAGCATCGGCACATAGCGTACGCGAACGGTCACCACTTCCGGGTTCGGCGGCAGTACACGCAAGGGGTTGAGGCGGGTCTCTGTAGGATTGATCGGCGTTCCTTCCAGCACTTCGGGTACTGGCAGGCTCAGGGCCGGGCCTACCCGGAACACCAGCTCGTCGGAGGTCCGGGGTGCTTCTCCGGTCTTTTCCAGCCTGTAGTACGTACGCGCTGAGCCGTTGAGGTTGGCGATGACAAAGGCACGAGGGATGGTGAAGGGCAGGTTTCTTCCGACCCAGTTGTTATCGATCGGAAACTCGATGGGCGGTGCACTGCCCCCGGCGGCGCTGCCCTCGAAGTGCAGGTACACCGTACTGCCCTCCGTAAACGCGGGGTTGGACAGGACCCTGATGCTTAAGTTGCCTGTTTCAATATCCGGATCGAAGACATAATCCGGTGGCACGACTTGTTCGCTTACCGGCGCTGGCAGGCTGGCCACTTGCCCGACAACCTGCAGGGTCCGCGAGCGAGAAGGCGGCCGTTCCTGAGCATTGTTGATTTTGTAATACAGCCGCAGCCAGCCACCTTCCAGTTGGCGGATATCACCGTTGGGGCCATTGAGCACCTCGATGATCACATCCTGGTCGTTGGTGCCGGCGCGCTGATCTTGCTCCTTATAGTAGGGGCGACCATTGGCGTAGGCGCCTTCCAGAATCAGAGTCACCAGGTCATTTTCATTTTGGCCGGTATAGGTCTTGACCACCACGGGCACCGGGTTGGTGGTTGCGGGCAGTTCATTGCCTGGGGCAGTTGGCACTTGCGGTGCCTCCAGCTCAGCCTCTACCGGGGTGCCGATTAACTCTGCCCGGTTGCCCTCGGAATTGCGTGGCAGCTCGCCGCTTCGAATCCGTTGATAGGTCAGCAGAATACGCCCACCGATCAGCGGCAAGATATCGGCATTCGGCCAGGGGATGTTCTGTGGGCGGGTGGTCGAGTCGATGGGGTGGTCATACACGTAGCTGATGGTTACACCGTCGACCGTGCGCCCAACGATCCTGGCGCGGATGATATCGCCCAGTACATAGCCCAGGCGGGTCACATCCACGCCGATGGTGGCGTCGTCACCGTTGAGGGCGTCGACATCAAGCAGGTCGCTGTTGCCTGGGCGCTCCACGGATTCAAGAATATAGGCCGTCGGCAGCAGCGGTTCGGCACCATCATCGAGCCGTACCTCCAGCAACTGGGCGGGCGAGTAGCCATCGGACCAATTGCCCACCTCGTCGATCACGTTCCACTCGCAGACATGCACGCCGCTGCCCACTTCGGCCCAGGTATCGGCCAAGATCGTGAGGGTGATGGGGGCTTGGCCGGCGGCCTCCAGTTCGGTTACGCGGTGTTCGAGGATGACCCCGCCAATGCTTAGGCGAATCAGGTCGTAGGCCTTTCGGGCATGGACCGCGGGCAGCACAGGGTTGCGGGGGTAGTAGCCGATGATCACCGGCACGCCATTGCGGGCCGCCTCTTCGTCGACGCCAAAGTCGATGATGTCCTGAGGAAATACCGGCTTGGGCAGGTTTTCGTTTTCCGAGGAGCTGTCTACCGGATTGCGCCCGCCTGGAATTTCGACATCGACATAGATATTGAACAGCAGGGTTTGGTCGGAGCCGCCGCTGAATCGAGTGACCACGGCTTGCAATGGGTTGCCCGCCTCTCGGACAAACCGCGAGCTTTCTACATACAGGTTGATTGGCCTGCCGTTGTCGGCTTCCTCCTTGTCGACGGTGTGGAAGTCGACGCGATTACCGTCGAGAAATAACTCGATAAAATCGTTCTCTGCCTGGCCCAGATACGCTGGCAGGATGCACAACACCCCGAGGGGGCTGACCACTAACGCCGCCCGGTTCAAACCGCCGTCAAACCCGACGATCGGGTTGCTGAGGTTAGGGATGTACAGCGGCAGATCAGCAAAGGGCACATTCTCGAAGGCTTGAGGCGTCAATGACTGCCCGTCCGGTTGCGGCAGGGTGAAGCCTGAAGGGCGCCACGCAGGAGCTTGAGCGGTGGGGCTGTCGTCTGGGAGATCGGGTGAGTGAGCCATGAGCGTATTCCTGTTTGCCTGTTGCGGTTGAGTTCGGGGTGAGAGCGGATGAGTGCCGCACTACCGATTGAACGCTTCGGGCAGGAAAGGGACTAGCTGTGAGAATTGACAGTGCCGACAGACGGTAGTGGCCCAGGGTGGGCCACTCCGGTTAGGTAAACTACGGTTGGCGGTTCCAATACCGAAACATCGGTTCCGCCAGAAACAGTACAAACAACAAGCGCATCACCTGCATCGCCGTCACCAACGGCACCGACAGTTGCAGGGTTTCGGCCGTGAGGCTCATCTCGGCAATCCCGCCGGGCATCATGCCTAGGGTCAGCGAGCGTAGGTCCAGCTGGGTCAAGGCGCTTAACCCCACCGCCGCCAATGTCGCCAAGGCCATGGTCAGCGCCGTGCCCACCAAGGTGCGGCCCATGAACGACGGTGCGCGGCGAAAGAACTGACGGTTGAAGTGGCAACCCAAGCCGCTGCCAATCAGCCATTGGCCGATCTGGCTGCCGCCATCGGGCAGGCCGATGTGCAGGTCCCACACCACGCTGGCGGTGGCACTTACCAACAACGGCCCGAACAGCCATGGGTTCGGCTGCCGTAAACGCTGCCAGCCCCAGGCCACCAGCGCGCCAAGGGGAAACAGCAGCGCCAGCCACACCCAACTCACCGGCGCCGGATGAAACTGCGGTGTGCCGCCTTCGAGCAAATACTTGAAGATCGCGGGCACACACAGCACCACCACCAGCACACGTAGACTCTGGCCTGCCGCAACACGGCTAAGCACGGCGCCATTGCGTGCGCCGAGATTGACCATCTCCCCGGACCCGCCCGGCATGCTGGAGAAAAACGCGGTGGCGCGGTCTTCGCCGCTGCGGCGCATCAACCACACGCCGACAATGCTCGAAAGGCTAGTGATCAGCGCACCGAAAAAGATCAAGCCGAAGTGGCTCATTACCTGCTCGATCACCACCGGGGTGAAGTGCAGGCCGATGCCGATACCCACCACCCATTGGCCGCATTTGCGCCCGCCGGGAATCTCCGCCAATTGCCACGGCGTGAGGCAGCGCACCAGGATAATCGCCAGCAACGAGCCGACCATGTACGGCAATGGCCAGCCGACGAGGCTGGCCAGGTAACCGCCGGCCAGGCCGACCAGCGGTGTTCCCCACCAATGTTTAAAGGTGACCTCAGACATCGGCCACGGCACGACGCTGCAGGGCCCGTTTACGGTAGATGCGCACCAGCGGGAACATCAGCATCAAGGCGGTCAGCACCCATACACCAAAGGTGATCGGGCTCGACCAGAGGATGTCCAGCGCGCCGTTGGAAATCGACAGCGCACGACGCAGGTTCTGTTCCATCAAGCCGCCGAGGATAAAGCCCAGCAGCACCGGCGACAGCGGGAAGTCCAGCTTGCGCAGGATGTAGCCGAAGATACCGATACCGACCATCAGGAACAGGTCGAAGGTGGTGGCGTGAACCGCGTACACACCAATCGCGGTGATGATGGCGATCACCGGCACCAGCGCCCAGTTCGGCACGGCGAGGATGCGTGTGAAGATGCGGATCATCGGGATGTTAAGGATCACCAGCATGATGTTGGCGATAAACAACGAGGCGATCAGGCCCCAGACAATGTCCGGCTGCTGCTGGAACAACAGCGGGCCAGGGGTGATGTTGTACAGCGACAGTGCGCCGATCATCACCGCCGTGGTGCCCGAACCGGGTACGCCGAGGGTCAGCATCGGTACCAGGGCGCCGCAGGCGGATGCACCGATCGCGGTTTCCGGCGCGGCCAGGCCGCGCATGTCGCCCTGGCCGAATTTACCGCTGGCACCGGCCAGGCGTTTCTCGGTCATGTAGGCCACGGCCGACGCCAAGGTTGCACCGGCACCGGGCAACACGCCCATGATGAAACCGAGCAGGCCGCAGCGGATATTCACTACGAATACCGCAGAAGCTTCCTTCAGGTTGAACATCATCCGCCCGGTGGCTTTGACCGCTTCCTGGCCACGGTGGGTTTTTTCCAGCAGCAGGAGGATCTCGCTGATGGAGAACAGGCCCAGCACCAACACCACAAACTGGATGCCGTCGGTGAGGTGGATGTTGTCGCCGGTAAACCGGTACACGCCGCTGTTGGCGTCGATGCCCACCGCCGAAAGGAACAGGCCGATCAGGGCCGCCACAAAGGTTTTCAACGGTTTGTCACCGGCCATGCCGCCGAGACAGACGATCGCGAACACCATCAGTACGAAATATTCCGCCGGGCCGAAGGCAATCGCCCATTTGGCCAGCAGCGGCGCAAACAGCACCATGCCGCAGGTGGCGATAAACGCGCCGATGAACGAACTCCACGCCGACAGCGATAACGCCACACCGGCCAGGCCTTTGCGGGCCATTGGGTAGCCGTCGAGGGTGGTCATCACGGTGGAGGCTTCGCCGGGGATGTTCAGCAGGATCGAGCTGATACGGCCGCCGTATTCGCAGCCCAGGTAGACGGCTGCCAGCAGGATCAACGCAGACTCCGGCGGCAGGCCGAGGGCGAATGCGATGGGGATCAACAGCGCCACGCCGTTGATCGGGCCCAGGCCCGGCAACAGGCCGACCACGGTGCCGATCAGAGTGCCGCAGAGCGCGGTCACCAGGTTGTAAGGGGACAGCGCAACGCCGAAGCCCTGGCCCAAATAGCCGAAAGTATCCATATCAGTTCTCCAGAACGTCGAGCAGGCCGAGGGGCAGCGGAACATCCATGGCTTTATCGAACAGCAGATAAAGACCGATGGCCATCAGGCTGACGATCACCACGCTGGGCACCCAGCGGCCGCCATACAGGCGCGCCATGGGGATGCCGATCAGCATGCTGCTGAGGATGAAACCCAGCGGTTCGAAGGTGCCGGCGAACACGATCAACAGGCCGACACAGATGCCGATCTTGATCAGGGTTTCGCGGTCCAGTGCGGGTTCTTCTTCGGTGTGCTTGGTCGGTTGTGGGCGAAACAGCATGTAGATCAGTGCCAGGCTCATCAGCCCGAGCATCAGCAGCGGGTAAGCCCGAGGGCCCACGGGCTCGTAGGAAAATGATGCCTGGTAAGGCCAGGCCATCAGTGCCAGGCCGGCGCAGGCCAGCAGCAGCACGGCGGCGAAAACGCGTTGTAAGAGCATGCGGAACTCCTGGGCCACGCCCGCGGTAAGCAAGGCGTGGCCGAGCAAGAAGAGGGGCGATTACTGGATCAGGCCAAACTCTTTGGCCAGCACTTTGTAGTCAGCCACCTGTTTCTTCACGTAGGTGTCCAGCTCCGGGCCGGTCATGGCGAACGGGAACAGCTCGCGCTGGTCACGCAGCTTGGCGAACTCGTCGGAGGCAAGCAGTTTGTCGAAAGCCTCTTTCCACCAGGCGTAGTCGGCATCGCTGACTTTTGGCCCGAGGTAGAAGCCACGCACTACCGGCCAGACGATGTCGTAGCCTTGCTCTTTGGCGGTCGGAATATTCTTCATTTCCGGCTCGTCCAGGCGCTGCTCGGAGAACACTGCCAGCAGGCGCATGTCACCGCTGAGGATGTGCGGCATGGAGTCGGAGATGTCGGTGCTGCCCACCTGGATGTGGCCGCCGAGCAGGGCGGTGGCGATTTCGCCGCCGCCTTCGAGGGCTACGTAACGCAGCTCGCGCGGGTTGATCCCGGCGGCCTTGGCGATCAGTGCGGTTTGCATCCAGTCCTGGCTGCCGACGGTGCCGCCGGAACCGATGACCACGCTGCCTGGATCTCTCTTCAAGGCTTTGACCAGATCGTCGAGGGTTTTGTAGGGCGAATCGGCTTTCACTGCGATAGCCCCGTAGCTGGTGCCGACAGCCGCCAGCCAACGCACGGCGCTTTCATCGAAGCGACCGAACTTGCCTTGGGCCAGGTTCAGCAGTGAACCGCTGGACCAGGCCACCAGCGTGCCGGCGTCGGCTGGACGCTGGGCGACCACCGCGTTGTAGGCCACCGCGCCGACGCCGCCGGGCATGTAGGTCACGCGCATGGGCTTGCTCAGCAGCTTTTCGTTGACCAGCGCGCTTTGCGCCAGTTTGCAGGTCAGGTCAAAACCACCGCCGGGGGAGGCCGGGGCGATGCATTCCGGGCGCTTGGGCTCGTCGGCGGCCAGCAGTTGGCCGGCGAACAGCATGCAGCCGGCGGCGAGGGCCAATTTACGCAGTGAATAGGTCATGGTTATCTCCGTGTTTGTTGTTATTAGGTGTTACCAAAGGGCAATGCTGTAGCTCACCAGCACGCGCACTTCATCTGCATCACGGGCTGAATAGTTGGAGCGGTAGGTGGCGTTACGCAGGCGCAGGCCTACATCCTTGAACGTGCCGCTTTGTACGACGTAGCGGATCTCCGTGTTGCGTTCCCACTCCTTGCCGGTCTCGCCGTTTCTAAGCTTGATGTTGTCACCTGACATGTAGCGGCTCATGAAACTCAGGCCGGGAATCCCCAGTTTGGCGAAGTCGTAGTCGTAGCGCGCCTGCCAGGAGCGTTCTTCGGCGCCGGCGAAGTCGTTGATCTGTACGAAGTTGATCAGGTACGGGTCGCTGCCATCCACGTAGGGAAAGGCGCTGTCGCCGGACATGTGCTGGTAACCGGCGCTGAGCTTATGGCCATTGAGGGCATAGCTGAACAGGCCGTTGAGCGATTTGTTGTCGATGTCGCCGCCACGGGCGCTGCCGGTGTCATCGCTGATGGCCAGCCGCAGGTCGGCGCCGAAGGTGCCGGGGCCCATCGGGCGCGAGGCGACCAGGCCGAGGAAGTGTTGGCGGTACACATCATCGAGTTGGGCAAAGTGATAGCTGCCGGTGATTTTGTCAGCGAACTTGTAGTCCACGCCGCCGAAGTCGAAATGCTTGCCAGTGGCGCCCGCGACGAAGCGGCTGTTGCGGTTGTTGAGGCCGATGTCTTCGTAATTGGTGTCGTCGCGGTCCTTGGCCTTGTTCAGGCGGCCGCCGGTAAACACCAGGTTCTTGAACTCCTTGGAACTCAACAAACCGCCTTCGAAAGTTTGCGGCAGAATGCGTCCGTCATTCGGCTTGAGGGTGGGCAGTTCGGGGATCAATGCACCGATCTTAAGCTCCGTGGCGGAGATTTTTACTTTGCCGGTCAGGCCCAGCTTGGAGTACTCGTCGGCGGCGCGGCCGTCGTCATGGGTGGGCAGCAGGCCAGTGCCGGTGCGGTCTGGGCTGGAGTCGAGCTTGACGCCGAGCATGCCCAGCGCATCCACGCCAAAACCGACGGTGCCGTCGGTGTAGCCCGATTGCAGGTTGAGCATGAAGCCCTGGGCCCATTCGTCCCGCTTGGATTGTTGCGCGCTGGTGCCGTCGCGAAAGTCGCGGTTGAAGTACATGTTGCGGGTTTCCAGGGTCGCGCTACTGTCTTCGAAGAAGGCAGCCTGGCTGAGCGGCGAAAAGCCGGCAAGGGCAGCGGCACTGGCTAGGGTGGTGTGGGCAAGGCGGGAAAAACGAACAGGCGGGCAAGCCTGGGGCTGTGTCGACAGCATCGTTGTGCACTCCGTTATTGTTCTTATTTTGGCGAAAACGCATCGAGGCGTTTTTCGGGCGCTACGGATCGGGTAGCTCGGTGGGCATAGACCACCGTAGCCGGATGCTAAAGGGCGAAGCTTTCACTAACCTTTCAGTTGCCTTTCAATGTTTTCGGGCTTCACAGGGCAAGCGGCGCCTGTAAACTGCCCGCCAAAGTGTGGCGTCGACCACCCCTGAATGAGGTAGAAATCCATGCGTGTCCTCCTGGTTGAAGACCATCTGCAACTCGCCGAAAGTGTCGCCCAGGCGCTCAAGAGCACGGGTTTGACCGTCGACGTGTTGCACGATGGCGTCGCCGCGGACCTGGCCTTGAGCAGTGAGGAATACGCGGCGGCGATCCTTGATGTGGGGCTGCCGCGCATGGACGGTTTCGAGGTACTGGCGCGGCTGCGGGCCCGTGGGAAAAATCTGCCGGTGTTGATGCTGACCGCGCGCAGCGACGTGAAAGACCGCGTGCACGGCCTGAACCTGGGCGCCGACGACTACCTGGCCAAGCCCTTTGAGCTGACGGAGCTGGAGGCGCGGGTCAAGGCCCTGCTACGCCGCAGTGTGTTGGGCGGCGAGCGCCAGCAGGCCTGCGGTGTGTTGGTGTATGACCTCGACACTCGCCGTTTCACCGTGGGCGGCGAGCTGATGACATTGACCTCCCGTGAGCAGGCGGTACTCGAAGCGCTGATTGCACGTCCGGGGCGGGTGATGAGCAAGGAGCAACTGGCGTCCCAGGTGTTCGGCCTGGATGAGGAAGCCAGCCCGGATGCCATCGAAATCTACGTGCACCGCCTGCGCAAGAAGCTTGACGGCCAACCCATCGCTATCGTGACCTTCCGTGGCCTCGGCTACCTGTTGGAAGCCCGCGATGCATAAGCCCAGCAGCCTGCGCTGGCGCCTGCTGTGGAACCTGGCGGTGTTGCTGGTATTACTCATGCTTGCCAGCGGCATGAGCGCTTATTGGAATGGCCGCGAGGCGGCCGATACAGCCTACGACCGCACGCTGCTGGCCTCGGCGCGCACGATCGCCGCCGGTTTGACCCAGGTGGACGGCACCCTCAGTGCCAACGTGCCGTACGTGGCCCTGGACACTTTCGCTTACGACAGCGCCGGGCGCATTTATTACCAGGTCAACGACATTGACCAGAAACTGATCTCTGGTTACGAAAACCTTCCCGGGCCGCCTCCCGGTACGCCGCGCACCGATGACTACCCGGCGCTGGCGCGCTTTTATGATGCTGTTTACCAGGGCCAGCCCGTGCGGGTGGTGAGCCTGCTCAAGGCTGTTTCCGAACCGAACATGAACGGCATGGCGGAAATTCGCGTGGCGGAAACCGATGAAGCGCGGGTGAGCATGGCCCGTAGCCTGATGGCCGACACCTTGCTGCGCCTGGGCATGCTGGCGATCGGCGCGTTGTTGCTGGTGTGGTTTGCCGTCAGTGCGGCGTTACGCCCGTTGGAGCGCCTGCGCACGGCGGTGGAAGAGCGCCAGCCCGACGACTTGCGGCCCTTGCCGTTGGTGGAAGTGCAGCATGAATTCGGCCCACTGGTGCGTTCCCTCAACCACTTTACCGAACGGCTGCGCGGCCAGTTCGAGCGCCAGGCGCAGTTCATTGCCGACGCCGCCCATGAGTTGCGCACGCCGCTGGCGGCACTCAAGGCGCGCCTGGAACTGGGCTTGCGCGCAGAGGACCCGGCCACCTGGCGCAGCACCCTGGAAACCGCCGCCCAAGGCACCGACCGCCTGACACACTTGGCCAATCAATTGTTGTCCCTGGCCCGTATCGAAAACGGTGCCCGGGCGATTGCCGAAGGCGGCGCCCAGTTGCTCGACCTCAGCCAGCTGGCCCGTGAGTTGGGCATGGCCATGGCGCCGCTGGCGCATGCACGCGGTGTGGCGCTGGCACTGGAGGCCGATGAGCCGGTGTGGCTGCGCGGTGAGCCGACGTTGCTCAACGAGTTGTTGAGCAACCTTGTGGACAACGCCCTGGCGCATACGCCGCCGGGCGGCAATGTGATTCTGCGGGTGACGGCGCCGGCGGTGCTGGAAGTCGAAGATGATGGCCCGGGCATCCCGCTGGATGAGCGGGATAGGGTGTTCGAGCGCTTCTACCGGCGCAGCCAGCAAGGCATGGGTTCAGGGCTAGGGTTGGCGATCGTCGGTGAAATCTGCCGCGCGCATCTGGCGCAGATCAGCCTGCATGATGGCGCGCAGGCGGGGCTGAAGGTGCGGGTGAGTTTTATCGCCGGGTGATCAATCGAACATTGCGCGCGCATCTTCCAGCTCGGCGCGCAGCTTCTCGCTGTAGGGGTCGACCCGCAGCTTTTTCATCGCCGGTACGCTGGTAACGTCCACTTTTGCCAGCGGGTGGTCGGTGCCGTGATGGCAGTACAGCACGGCAATCTGCACCAGATCGATGTAGTCCAGGCTGGCCGAGTCGCGCTCCAGGTCCAGGTATTGCCCAGGCAATTTCGCCAGCATTTCCGGGAAGTCCCAGCCGCTGAGCAGCTTGGTGCCCAGCAAAGGGTGGATGCTGTCGATCACGTGGTCGAGGCTGACCGGGTCTGAGAGCAGCTCGTAGTGGTCTTCGGCGTAGGTCAGGATCGGCAGCACGCCAATCTGGTGCACCAGGCCGCCGAGGGCCGCCTGGTCCGGCTTGAGTTGGCTATGGCTGCGGCACAAGGCGTAACTGACGCCGGCCACTTCCAGGCTGCGACGCCACACGTCACGCATTTTCTGTTCGACGGCGTCGGAACGGGCGTGGAAAATCTGTTCCATCACCAGGCCAATGGCCAGGTTGCTGCTGTAGTTGGTGCCCAGCCGCGTGATGGCGGTGTGCAGGTCGGTAACTTCCTGGGTGGCGCGCAACAACGGGCTGTTCACAACTTTGATCAGGCGCGCCGACAGCGCGGTATCGCGACCGATCACTTTGCTCAAATGGCTGATGCTGATATCCGGGTTTTCCGCGGCCTGACGAATTTTCAGGGCCACTTCCGGCAATGTCGGCAGAACCAGGTCATCGTTGTCGATGGCCTTAATCAAAGCCTGTTGGACTTTTTCCGCCAGCTTGTTCATTCATGATCTCTAGGGTGTTGCAAAAGGGTACGGCGACTAACGCTGGATCTCTCGATCGCGGTCGAGGGTGTATGGCAGGTCAAGCAGTTGCAGACCGGGGCCTTCCAGCGTGCCGATGTGCACATCGCCACTATCGGCTGCTTCGGCTTGTAATACAGCCAGAAGTTCAACGGTTTGGTCAGCTTTTGCTGCAATCACCACTTCGCCGATCGAGCTGTTGTGGCTGGGGGAAAACAGCGGGGTTCCTGGCTCGGGCATTTCAGCCGAGTTGAGGCTCAAACGGTACAAACGCCGCTTGAGTTTGCCCAGGTACTGCATGCGCGCGACGATTTCCTGGCCGGTGTAGCAGCCTTTCTTGAAGCTTACGCCGCCCACGGCTTGCAGGTTGAGCATCTGCGGGATGAACAGCTCGCGGGTCTGCGGCATGACCTGGCCAATGCCGGCGCGAATCTGCCCCAGCAGCCATTGATTCAGATCGGTTTCTTGCAGGTGCGCGGCCAGTTGGCTGCGCAGGTTTTCGCCTTGCTCGGCAGGCGCCCAGAGTTCGGCGCGGCTCGGCGAGACACGAATGGCAACTAATTGCTCATGACGCGCGACGCTATCCGTCTCGGCCGGCAGCTCAAGGCCAAGGCCGCTGAGGGCCTGGTCGCCATTGATCACGCCGAAACGCACCCAGGCAGCGCTTTCGTCGGTGAGTTTGGACTTGGAAAACACCGCGTATTTCTTCAGGTCGGCCAGCTGCGGTTCGAGCAGCTCGGTGGCCATGGCCAGCAGTACGCCGTCACCTTGCAACAGGATGCGAAAGCTCGACTGCATGCGGCCTTTCTGTGTGCAGCGCGCGCCGAGGCTGGCCTGGGTATCACTCAGGTAATTGAGGTTGCAGGTCAGTTGGCCCTGCAGGAATTTGGCAGCGTCGGCGCCGCGGACGGCGAGAACGCCTTCGTGGGACAGGGGGCAGAAGAAAGCAGAGTCGGCCATGGGTCATCGCAGGTCAAAAAGTCATGGGTGCATCATAGAGGGGCGCCCGGTAAATGGATAGTTTCAGTATGGGTCGACCAAAGCCGACTGTTCCGGTGCCGCCGGGCCTGTATACTTGCGCGCTATTTGAGGAGCGCTCCATGGTCGAAAATGTAGAACTCAATCGCCTCTATTGGCACAGCCGTCGTGGCATGCTTGAGCTGGACGTGTTGTTGGTACCGTTCGTCAAAGAGGTTTACGCCACCCTCAATCAGGTGGATCGCGACCTTTATGTGCGCTTGCTGGAATGCGAAGACCAGGACATGTTCGGCTGGTTCATGGAGCGGGCCGAGTCGGAAGACCCGGAGCTGCAGCGCATGGTTCGGATGATCCTGGATCGTGTCCAGCCCAAGTAATCGCTTCGAATGCCGCTGGCAGGCCTCGCGGCTGTTGCTGGCGGCGTACCTCGCTGCCCAGCTGTTCGCGTTGGCGGCGCTGCTGAACCTTGATCTGCCGTTTGCTTCCCTTGCAATGCTGGTAAGCCTGGCGCATGCCGCCTGGGTGCTGCCGCGCCATGTCTTGCTGACCCATCGTTCGTCGATTCGCGGCCTGCGCCGCGATGAGGACGGCTGGCAGTTGTTCAGTCATGCGCGGGGTTGGCACAGCGTGCAATTACGCCGCGACAGCCTGGCATTGCCGCTGATTGTGGTACTGCGTTATCGGCTGCCGGGCGAATGGTTGACGCGTTCGATCTGTGTGCCCAAGGATTCGCAGGCGGCCAATGTGCATCGGCGCCTGCGGGTACGCCTCAAGTTCAGCCGCCGTAGGTGGTTGGCACCAGAATAGTGTCACGGGCCTCGGGCAGCATCTGCGGGTAGTCGAGGGTGTAATGCAGGCCTCGGCTTTCCTTGCGTTCCATGGCCGAGCGGATCATCAGCTCCGCCACCTGGGCCAGGTTGCGCAATTCGATCAGGTCGCGGCTGACCTTATAGTTGCTGTAGAACTCATCGATCTCATCCAGCAGCAAGCGCACCCGGTGTTGCGCGCGTGCCAGGCGCTTGTTGGTGCGCACGATCCCCACGTAGTCCCACATGAAGCGCCGCAGCTCGTCCCAGTTGTGGGCGATGATCACGTCTTCGTCCGAATCGGTTACCTGGCTCGCGTCCCAGCGGGGCAGGGCGGCTGGCACCGGGATGTGCGGCAGTTGCTCGAGAATATCCGCCGCCGCCGAGCGGGCGTAGACGAAGCATTCGAGCAGCGAGTTGCTGGCCATGCGGTTGGCGCCGTGCAGGCCGGTGAAGCTGGTTTCGCCAATCGCATACAGGCCGGGTACATCGGTACGCCCGTGCTGGTCGACCATCACGCCGCCGCAGGTGTAGTGCGCGGCCGGCACTACGGGGATGGGGCCTTTGGTGATGTCGATGTTGAAGGCCAGGCAGCGTTCGTAGACGGTCGGGAAGTGGCTTTTGATGAAGGCTTCGGGCTTGTGGCTGATATCCAAGTAAACGCAGTCGATGCCCAAACGCTTCATTTCGTGGTCGATGGCGCGGGCGACGATATCCCGTGGGGCCAGCTCGGCGCGCGGGTCGAAGCGCTGCATGAAGCGTTCGCCGTTAGGCAGTTTCAGGTGGGCACCTTCGCCGCGCAGGGCCTCGGTGACCAGGAAACTCTTGGCCTGGGGGTGATACAGGCACGTGGGGTGGAACTGGTTGAATTCCAGGTTGGCCACCCGGCAGCCCGAACGCCAGGCCATCGCGATGCCGTCGCCACAGGCGCCGTCGGGGTTGCTGGTATACAGGTAGACCTTGGCTGCGCCGCCGGACGCCAGAATGGTGAAGCGCGCGCCGTAGGTGTCGACTTCGCCGCTGCCACGGTTGAGCACATACGCGCCCAGGCAGCGTTCGCCGGGCAGCCCCAGGCGTTTTTCGGTGATCAGGTCGACGGCGACGCGTTGCTCCAGCAGTTCGATATTGGGGCGTTGGCGGGCCTGCTCGAGCAAGGTCTTGAAGATGGCGGCGCCGGTGGCATCGGCGGCGTGGATGATGCGGCGGTGGCTGTGGCCGCCTTCGCGCGTGAGGTGAAACTCGAAGCCGCCGTCATCACTGCCCGCATGGTCGTCGCGGGTGAAGGGCACGCCCTGGTCGATCAGCCATTGGATCGCCTCGCGGCTATGTTCGACGGTGAAGCGCACTGCGTCTTCATTGCACAGGCCACCGCCGGCGTTGAGGGTGTCTTCGACGTGGGACTGCACCGTGTCGGTGTCGTCCAACACGGCGGCGACACCGCCCTGGGCCCAGAATGTCGAGCCGTTGGCCAGGTCGCCTTTGCTCAGTACGGCAATACGCAGGTGGCTGGGGAGGGTCAGCGCAAGGCTCAAGCCGGCCGCGCCGCTACCGATCACCAGGACATCGTGTTGGAACTGTTGGCTCATTTGAGGGATTCCGCAAAAAGCGATCCAAAGGGCTGGCGCAAACAGGACGCCTGGATCGGCGAATCAAAGGGTCACACGGCCCACTAGTATATAGAGGGGGGGAGCGGCACAATAGCCAGGCATTCGTGGCAATGTGAGATTACGGTGCACGGCTTGGGCTAAATCGCCTGGTTATTGGAAAGGGAACTTTTTGCATAAGCCCCGACTCAATAGCAGGTTGCCCGAAAGCTGGGAAAACGTTGAGTTTATTGGCCCGTCGGGAGCATTGGACGCGTCAGAAAACCGGCGACAAGATTATTCGCGCAGTCGGCGTTGCCCGTGCTGCGTTTTTCGTGTGTGCCAAATCAGTGCATGCCGGAAACTTGCTTGGAGGGGGAGAACTTTTGCGAAAAGTCCGAGTCTATGTTTGCAAGCCTGATCGTTTAGTTATGCAAGCCTCCTTCAAGTACAACGAGGAGTGTTCATGCTAACCCAGGAAGAGGATCAGCAGCTGGTCGAGCGCGTTCAACGCGGCGACAAGCGAGCTTTTGATCTGCTAGTGCTGAAATACCAGCACAAAATTCTCGGGTTGATCGTGCGGTTTGTGCACGACACCCATGAAGCGCAGGACGTTGCACAGGAAGCCTTTATCAAGGCGTACCGTGCACTGGGCAATTTCCGCGGTGATAGTGCGTTTTATACGTGGCTATATCGCATCGCCATTAACACGGCGAAGAACTATCTGGTGTCTCGCGGGCGCCGCCCACCGGATAGTGATGTTAGTTCAGAAGATGCGGAATTTTACGATGGTGATCACGGCCTCAAAGATCTCGAGTCGCCGGAGCGTGCATTGCTGCGCGACGAGATCGAAGGAACCGTTCATCGCACAATTCAGCAACTGCCAGAAGATTTACGTACGGCGTTAACTTTACGTGAATTCGATGGTCTGAGTTACGAAGACATTGCGAGCGTCATGCAGTGTCCGGTGGGGACTGTAAGGTCACGGATTTTCCGGGCCCGGGAAGCCATCGATAAAGCCTTGCAACCGTTGTTGCAGGAAAACTAAAGACAGCGGCGACAGCCAAGAGAGGAACCGCCATGAGTCGTGATGCCCTGCAGGAATCGCTGTCCGCAGTGATGGATAACGAAGCGGATGAACTGGAACTTCGTCGAGTGCTCAATGCATTTGATGATGCCGAAACCCGTGATACCTGGTCTCGTTACCAAGTCGCTCGGGCGGTGATGCACAAGGATCTTCTAATCCCTCGTCTGGATATTGCTGCGGCTGTTTCTGCTGCGCTGGCTGATGAAGCCGTTCCGGCAAAAGCTGCTCGTGGTCCATGGCGTAGCCTGGGTCGCCTGGCAGTCGCTGCCTCGGTGACTGTTGCCGTGCTGGCCGGTGTTCGCCTGTACAACCAGGACGAGATCGCTGGCGCCGAGTTGGCCCAACAGACTCAGCAACCGGTCATGGCCGGTCCGCAAGTCAAAGGCCCAGCCGTACTGGCCGGCTACAAGGAAAGCTCCGACACCACCGGCCCAATGGCCAACGGTGTGTTGCAAGGGCAATCCGGCTGGCAGGACCAGCGTCTTCCAGGCTACCTGCGCCAACACGCACAGGAATCGGCCCTGAAAGGCACTGAAAGCGCTCTGCCATACGCTCGCGCAGCAAGCCTGGAAAACCGCTGAACCGCTAAGGGGCCCTATGCGCGCCATACCGCTCCTTACGCTTTTGCTCAGTAGTTGGTTTGCACTCCCCGCCCATGCCGATGAAGCCCAAGACTGGCTGACTCGACTTGGGCGTGCAGAGCAACAGCAAAGCTTTCAAGGTACGTTCGTCTACGAGCGTAACGGCAGTTTTTCCACCCATGACATCTGGCACCGTGTCCAGAATGGTCAGGTCCGTGAGCGGCTTTTGCAGCTCGATGGTTCTGCCCAGGAAGTTGTGCGGCTGGATGGTCGTACTCAATGCGTCAGCGGCACCCTTGTCGCCGGCATTGGCAACTCACGTGATGCACCTTCACGTGCGCTCGATCCGCAAAAACTCAATCAATTCTACGAACTGGCCGTTATCGGCAAATCTCGCGTGGCCGGTCGGAATGCGGTGATTGTGTCGATCACGCCGCGTGACCAATATCGTTACGGTTTTGAGCTGCACCTGGACCGTGATACCGCGCTGCCGCTCAAGTCTCTGTTGATTAATGAGCAGGGGCAGTTGCTGGAGCGTTTCCAGTTCACGCGGCTGGATACGTCGACCGCACCCAGCGACCGCGATTTGCAGCCCAGCACTGAATGCACACCTATTGCCGTGGTTAACAGCACTGCGCCAGCGGTCGCCGCTACCGAGACTTGGCACCTGGAATGGCTGCCGCCAGGCTTTCAGCTGACCAACACCAGTGCCCGCAAAGACACCCAGACCAAAGCCACGGTAGACAGCCTGATGTATGAAGACGGGCTGGCGCGTTTCTCTGTGTTCCTGGAGCCGATCAGCGACGTAAGCGTTACGGAGACCCGCACGCAGTTGGGCCCAACGGTTGCCGTGTCCCGTCGCCTGAATACGGTCGACGGTGAAATGATGGTGACGGTGGTGGGTGAAATCCCCATCGGTACCGCCGAGCGCATCGCGCTGTCGGTGCGTGGTGAAAAAAAGCCGGTTAGCCAGCCTTGAGCCGTTAATCCTATGTTCATCCTGATCTCTCAGTGTGTACCCATGCCAGGTTGGCTGCCGAGAGCATGAAATGTCTGGATCAGCATTTTCACTTGCAAAAATCTCTCATGTTTTTTATAGGTCAGGGCTTGTCGGCTCTGGCCTTGTTTTGTTCGCGGAACAAAGATGTCGGTCGCAGTTTTCGGCGTTTCTTGAACCCTGTCGCTCAACCCTGCTCGTCGTAACGGGAGCTGTATGTCGATACCACGTTTGAAGTCTTACCTATCCATAGTCGCCACGGTGTTGGTGCTGGGCCAGGCCTTGCCTGCGCAAGCGGCCGAGTTGCCTGACTTCACCCAATTGGTGGAGCAGGCCTCGCCTGCCGTGGTGAACATCAGTACCACGCAGAAGCTGCCGGACCGTAAAGTCTCCAACCAGCAGATGCCGGACCTCGAAGGCCTGCCGCCGATGCTGCGCGAGTTCTTCGAGCGCGGCATGCCGCAACAACGCGCCCCGCGTGGCGGTGGTGGTCAGCGTGAAGCACAGTCCCTGGGCTCGGGCTTCATCATTTCCCCGGATGGCTACATCCTTACCAACAACCACGTGATTGCCGACGCCGACGAGATCCTCGTGCGCCTGGCAGACCGCAGTGAGCTCAAAGCCAAGTTGGTGGGCACTGATCCGCGTTCCGACGTGGCCTTGCTGAAGATCGAAGGCAAAGACCTGCCCGTGCTCAAACTGGGTAAATCCCAGGACCTGAAAGCCGGGCAGTGGGTAGTCGCCATCGGCTCGCCGTTTGGTTTTGACCACACTGTGACCCAAGGTATCGTCAGCGCCATCGGCCGCAGCCTGCCAAACGAAAACTACGTGCCGTTCATCCAGACCGATGTGCCGATCAACCCGGGTAACTCCGGCGGCCCGCTGTTCAACCTGGCAGGCGAAGTGGTGGGGATCAACTCGCAGATCTACACGCGCTCCGGTGGTTTCATGGGCGTGTCCTTCGCAATCCCGATCGATGTCGCCATGGACGTTTCCAACCAGCTGAAAAGCGGTGGCAAGGTCAGCCGTGGTTGGTTGGGCGTGGTGATCCAGGAAGTCAACAAGGACCTGGCTGAATCCTTCGGCCTCGACAAGCCGGCCGGTGCCTTGGTCGCGCAGATCCAGGACGACGGCCCGGCGGCCAAAGGTGGCTTGCAGGTTGGCGACGTGATCCTGAGCATGAACGGCCAGCCGATCGTTATGTCGGCCGACCTGCCACACCTGGTGGGCGCGCTTAAGGCGGGCAGCAAAGCCAAGCTGGAAGTGATACGTGAAGGCAAGCGCCAGAACGTTGAGTTGACCGTGGGCGCAATCCCAGAAGAAGGCGCAACCCTGGACGCCCTGGGTAACGCGAAGCCAGGTGCCGAGCGCAGCAGCAACCGCCTGGGCATTGCTGTAGCG
Organism: Pseudomonas sp. S09G 359; assembly: GCF_002843605.1. NCBI lineage: Bacteria > Pseudomonadati > Pseudomonadota > Gammaproteobacteria > Pseudomonadales > Pseudomonadaceae > Pseudomonas > Pseudomonas sp. S09G 359. The sequence continues at coordinate 1,667,831 of NZ_CP025263.1, forward strand.
GAGCTGACTGATGAGCAGAAGAAGAGCTTCGACCTCAAAAGCGGTGTTGTGATCAAGGAAGTGCAGGACGGTCCTGCCTCCCTGATCGGCCTGCAGCCAGGTGATGTGATTACCCACCTGAACAACCAGGCGATTGACACCACCAAGCAGTTCACCGACATCGCCAAGGCGCTGCCGAAGAACCGTTCGGTGTCGATGCGCGTACTGCGTCAGGGGCGTGCCAGCTTCATTACGTTCAAGCTGGCTGAGTAACCCGCCAGCCGCATAAAAAAGCCCCGCCTTCGTTATACGAGGGCGGGGCTTTTTTGTGGGTGACAGGTTTAGCTCATCATCCCTTTTACCAGGCGTTCCTGTTCGATCAGCTCACGCTGGCGAGCATCGATGCGTGATGACAACGGGAAGTTGCTGCCTGCGCGACGCTTGGCGAAGTCCAGTTGCTGGATGGCCTGCTGGAAGTCGCCCACCAATGCAAAGTATTCGGCACGGGCTTGGTGCAAGCCAATGATGTTGCCCGACAGGCCGCGCGTCTCGGCGACCTGGTACCACACGTCAGGATCGTCCGGGCGCGACTTGAGCAGGCCGTCCAAGGCTTTTTCCGCGTCGGCGGTACGGTTCTGTTTAAGCAGAAGATCGACTCTTACCTGGTTCAGCGGGTAGTTGCCGGGATATTGGGTCAACATCCGATCAGTGCGCTGCTGCGCATCCGGCAGCTTGTTGTTATCGATGTCCAGCTGGATCAGTGCCAGGTTGTAAGTGATGTCGTTGGGCGCCTTGGCCAGCAGGGGGGCGAGGTTGTCTCGAGCCTGCTTGAATTGGGAGCCTTTGATCTGGGCGATGGCCAAACCATAACGCGCCACATCGTTCTTCGGGTTCTCGTCCAGTTGGGCCTGGAAGCGCTTGGCGGCGAGGCCGGGTGTGTCTTCGTATTGCAGCTGCACCCGCGCGCGGATCAGTTGATAGCGCAGGCTGTCTTCCTTGCCGCCGGGTTTGGCTTGTTCGGCGCGGTTGCGGGTGTCGGCGATGCGCGATTCGGTAACCGGGTGCGTCAGCAAGAATTCCGGCGGCTTGGCGTCGAAGCGGTACTGGCGCATCAGGCGTTCGAACATCGTCGGCATGGAGCGCGGGTCGTAACCGGCTTTTTCCAGGTTTAGGATGCCGATGCGGTCGGCCTCTTGTTCATTCTGACGGGAGAAGCGCCGTTGTTCCTGGATTGCGGCGGCCTGGGTGCCGGCAATCGCGGCAATCCCCGCATCGCCTGCACCTGCGGCGGCGGCAATGATGCCACCCAGCAGCGCGGCCATCATCGGCAGTTGCATGCGCTGCTGCGCTTCAACACCACGGGCGAAATGGCGTTGGGACAAGTGCGCCAATTCATGCGCCAGCACCGAGGCGTATTCACCTTCGGTCTGGGCATTGAGGAACAGGCCGCCGTTGACCCCGACAATCCCACCGGGTGCGGCAAAGGCGTTGAGTTGCGGGCTATTGATCAGGATGAACTCCAGGCGCCGGTCATTCACCTGGCTGGTCTCCACCAGCTTGTACACGCTGGTTTCGACATAATCCTTGAGCTGAGGGTCGTTGAGTTGCGAGACCTGGCCGCGCAGGTAGGCCAGCCACGCGCGACCCAACTGGTATTCCTGTTGTGGCGAGACAATGGCAGAACTGGCGTCGCCAAGTGACGGCAGGTCGTCGGCGAAGCCCGGGGAGGCCAGCAGGCAAGCCAGCGTCAGCAGGGTGGGGCGCAAAAAAGTCATGCACAGAGCCTTTCGACAAAGAGCTTACTGTAGCCGGACACTGAGCTTCGGACCAGATATTCTAAGCAACCCGAATGCGTGCCCGGAGTAAAGCCATGACCGACGCTGTAGCCTTTGATGCCGAACTCGATGCCAGCGGCCTCAATTGCCCGTTGCCCCTGCTCAAGGCCAAGCTGGAACTCAATCAATTGGCCAGTGGTGCGGTACTCAAGGTTATCGCCACTGACGCGGGCTCCCAGCGTGATTTCCGCACCTTCGCCAAGTTGGCGGGGCATACCTTATTGCATGAAGAAGACGCCGCCGGTGTGTACCGTTACTGGTTGCGCAAGGCCTGAACCGTTTGCCCCCACCACCCGAGGTTGATTGATGTTCAAAGTGTTACGAGACTGGATTCAGCGCTACTTCTCCGATGAAGAAGCCGTGGTGCTGGCGGTCCTGCTATTCCTGGCCTTTACCGCCGTACTCACCTTGGGTGGCATGCTGGCGCCGGTCTTGGCGGGGATGGTGCTGGCTTACCTGATGCAGGGCCTGGTCACCACCCTGGAGCGTTTGCGTTTGCCGGGTGCGGCGGCGGTGGGGCTGGTGTTCGCCTTGTTCATGGGGCTGCTGGTGGTGTTTATCGTGGTGGTGTTGCCGTTGCTGTGGCACCAACTGATCACCCTGTTCAACGAGTTGCCCGGCATGCTCGCCAAGTGGCAATCGCTGTTGCTGCTGTTGCCCGAGCGCTACCCGCACCTGGTGTCGGATGAGCAAGTGTTGCAGGCCATCGAGGTGGCGCGTGGCGAGATCGGAAAATTCGGGCAGTGGGCGCTGACTTTTTCCCTGTCCAGTCTGCCGCTGCTGGTCAACATCATGATCTACCTGGTGCTGGTGCCGATCCTGGTGTTTTTCTTCCTCAAAGACCGCGCCATGATCGGTCGCTGGGTGCGCGGCTACCTGCCTCGTGAGCGGGCACTGATTACCCGGGTGGCGGAAGAAATGAACCGGCAGATCGCCAACTACATCCGCGGCAAGGTCATCGAGATCATTATCTGCGGGGGCGTTACCTACATCGCCTTTATTGCCCTGGACCTGAACTACGCGGCCTTGCTGGCGTTGTTGGTGGGTGTGTCGGTGGTGGTGCCCTATGTTGGCGCCGTGGTGGTGACGGTGCCGGTGATGTTGATCGCGCTGTTCCAGTGGGGCTGGAGCGACCAATTCATCTACCTGATGGCGGTGTACGGGATTATCCAGACCCTGGATGGCAACGTGCTGGTGCCGCTGCTGTTCTCGGAGGCGGTCAACCTGCACCCGGTGGCGATTATCTGCGCGGTGTTGTTGTTTGGTGGGCTGTGGGGGTTCTGGGGCGTGTTTTTTGCGATTCCCCTGGCAACGCTGTTCAAGGCGGTGCTGGATGCGTGGCCACGGCAAGAGCCGGTGGTGGCGCCGTTGTTGTAGCGGCGGTTATAGGTGGGGAGGGAGCTTGCTTCCGTTGGAGTGCGAAGCGCTCCGTCTTTTTTTGGGGCCGCTGCGCAGCCCAGCGAGAGCAAGCTCGCTCGCCACAAAAAGCTCAAAGCAAGCCCGCAACAAGCTCAAAACAAGCACGCTGCAAGCTCGCTTCGGGGCGAATTCAGGCCTTGTTCAGCGCCTGAGCTGCTGCCAGAACGGCATCCACATGCCCTGGCACTTTCACGCCGCGCCATTCCTGGCGCAGCACGCCATCTTTGTCGATCAGGAAGGTGCTGCGATCCACACCCAGGTATTCCTTGCCGTATAGCTTCTTAAGCTTGATCACATCAAACAGCTGGCAAACCGCTTCGTCCTTGTCGCTGATCAGCTCGAAGGGGAATTCCTGCTTGCCCTTGAAGTTCTCGTGGGACTTCACGCTGTCGCGCGACACGCCAAACACCTCGGTGTCGGCGGCCTTGAAGGCTGCGTACTGGTCACGAAAGCCCTGGCCTTCAGTGGTGCAGCCCGGCGTGCTGTCCTTCGGATAGAAGTAGATCACCACCTGCTTGCCCTTGAGGGCCGCGAGGCTGAAGGTCTGGCCGCTGGTGGCCTGGGCTTCGAAATCGGCTACGGGTTTGTCGATGACAACCGCCATGGGTACTTCCTTACATTGGGTTCTGTGGGCGCCAAGGCTCGATCAGTGCGTCGAGGTTCAGGGCATCGGCAAAGTCGAGGAACTGGTCACGCAACCAGCTGATCTGCACGCCGGCCGGCAAGGTCACGGTGAACGTGGCGTTGAGCATGGTGCCGCCGGTTTGCGGGGCCTGGTAGGTATCGCAGGTCAGGTTCTCCAGCTCGACGTTATGGTCGATAAAGAACTGGCACAGCTCATTGACGATGTCCGAGCGGTAGGCCGAGCTGACATACGCCACATAAGGCAGGGCCTGGGGGCGATTCTCCAGCGCGGCGCTGCGCACCACGTTTACGGTGAAATCGTGCTTCTTGGCCAGGCCCGGCAGGCCGGTTTCCAGGCGCGCCAGGGCGTCCCAGGTTCCGGAGATCTGCAGCACCAGTGCACTGCACTCGCCATGCCGGGTAAGGCGGGAGGTCACGACGGCGCAGCGGTTTTCATGGCTGGCGCGGCACAGGACGTTGGTCAGCTCCATGGGGTTGGCGCCGAGGGCACTGATAACAAGGAATTGTTCGCGAACTGTGGGGGTGGACATGCAGCCTTCCTAAAACGATGAGCGGTCGATACGGTGAGGGCTGTATCGATCAAAGGATGAAGGGTAGCGAAAAGCGTCGCCAAGGGATAGGAGGTGGCGTTTTCATTGCGTGAACGGCTTGATTTCACCCTGTTGCAACCGCTGCTTTGGCCCAATGATGGCATTGCCCGTCGTTTAGTTGTGCCAGAACGCGTCCTCACGCGGTACTTCGCTTGTACAAGCATCTTGGCGCCAGTACCATTACGGCTCTCTTTTTCCGGCAGGAGCGGTTGCATGATTGCGGGCAGTATGGTGGCACTGGTCACACCCATGGATGCACAAGGTCATCTCGACTGGGACAGCCTGGGCAAACTGGTGGACTTCCACCTGCAAGAAGGCACCAACGCCATCGTGGCGGTCGGCACCACCGGTGAATCGGCCACCCTCGATGTGGAAGAACACATCCAGGTCATCGAATTCGTGGTCAAGCGCGTCGCGGGCCGTATCGCCGTGATCGCCGGTACAGGCGCCAACTCGACACGTGAAGCGATCGAGTTGACCAAAAACGCCAAGAAGGCCGGCGCCGATGCCTGCCTGCTGGTGACCCCGTACTACAACAAGCCGACCCAGGAAGGCTTGTACCAGCACTTCAAGACCATCGCCGAAGCTGTCGACATCCCGCAGATCCTCTACAACGTACCTGGCCGCACCGCGTGCGACATGCAGGCCGCGACCGTAATCCGCCTGTCCACCGTGCCGAACATCATCGGTATCAAGGAAGCCACGGGCGACCTGCAGCGCGCCAAGGACATCCTGGCCGGCGTGAGCAGCGATTTCCTGCTGTATTCCGGTGACGACGCCACCGCCGTAGAGCTGATCCTGCTGGGTGGCAAGGGCAACATCTCCGTAACCGCCAACGTGGCCCCGCGTGCCATGAGCGACATGTGCGCCGCCGCCATCGCCGGTGACGCCGTGACCGCTCGCGCGATCCACGAGAAGCTGATGCCGCTCAACAAGACACTGTTTATCGAATCCAACCCTATCCCCGTGAAATGGGCGCTGTTTGAGATGGGCCTGATGCCGGACGGTATCCGTCTGCCGCTCACCCGCCTCAGCGAAGCCTGTCACGAACCGCTGCGACAGGCCCTGCGCCAGTCCGGCGTCCTGGTTTAATTGAGGAAGCACTACGCATGAAGCGATTGGCCGGACTTTCCGCACTTGCCTTGATTATCTCCAGCACCAGTGGCTGCGGTTGGATCTGGGGCCCGGAAGGTTACTTCCGTGACCGCGGTAGCGATTACCTGGAAGCACAACCCACCAAACCGATGGAACTGCCGCCGGGCGTCAACGTGGCCAAGCGCCTCGACCCGTTGCTGCCGATTCCGCGCAACGTAGCCGACGACACCACCAAGGGTGAGTACGTCGTGCCGCGTCCACAGCCGATCTCGGCCGTGGCCGATGCCAGCGACTACAGCCTGCAGAAGAGCGGTGATTCCCGCTGGATCGTGGCTCAGCGCCCACCTGCCGAAGTTTGGCCGGTGGCCGTGCAGTTCTTCCAGGACAACGGTTTCCGCATTGAAGAGCAGCGCCCGCAGACCGGTGAGTTCACCACTGCATGGCAGCAGGGCAGCGAACTGTCCGCCACCATGGCCAAGCGCCTGCAGGCCGGCGGTGTCGCCGCCGACAGCGAAGCCCGCGTGCGTGTGCGCATTGAGCCAGGCGTGCAGCGCAATACCAGTGAAGTCTATGTGGTCAGCGCCGAGCGTCCTGCCGGCAGCACGGCCAATGTCGATTTCACCAACCGCTCGGTCAACACCGGCGTCGACTCGGCATTGGTTGACGAGATGCTGGCCAGCATGAGCCGTATCTCCGAGAAGGGCGGTTCCGTATCCCTGCTCGCTGCACGTGATTACGACACCCCGAGCCGTGTCAGCCTTACCGAAGACGGCAGCGGCAACGTGGTGCTGAACCTCGGTGAAGACCTGGACCGTGCCTGGGCCAGCGTCGGTCGCGCGTTGGAACAAGGCCCTTGGCGTGTTGAAGACATCAACCGCAGCCTGGGCCTGTACTACATCAACGTGGCTGAAAAGGCCGAGCGCAAAGATGAAGAGCCTGGTTTCTTCGGTAAATTGTTCGGCAGCACGCCGACCAAGGAAGAAATCGAGACCCGCGCCGAGCGTTACCAGGTTCGTTTGAGCAAGGTTGGCGAAAGCGTGCAAGTCACCGTCGAGAAGAACATCAATACCGTTGCGCCAGCTGAAACAGCGCGCAAAGTACTGGGCGTGATTCAGGACAACCTGGGCTGATCCGATGCGTTTTGCTGTTCTCGGTAGCGGTAGCCAAGGGAACGGCACGCTGGTCGCCCACGAGGACACGTACGTGCTGGTAGATTGTGGTTTCTCGTTACGGGAAACCGAGCGGCGCCTGCTGCGCCTGGGGGTTCACCCCGCGCAGCTGAGCGCGATTCTGGTGACCCACGAACATGCCGATCACGTGCATGGCGTGGGTTTGCTGTCTCGGCGCTACAATCTTCCGGTGTACTTGAGTCGCGGTACCTTGCGCGGGATGCGTAAACCTATTGAACCCGCAGGTTTCCTGGCTGGTGGCGAGCAACTGCAAATCGGTGCCTTGAGCATTGATGTGATTGCGGTCGCTCACGACGCTCAGGAACCGACGCAGTATGTATTCAGTGGCGGTGAGCGACGTTTCGGCGTGCTCACCGACCTGGGCTCCTACTGCGCCAAGGTGCTGGACGGTTACCGGAACCTCGATGCGTTGATGATCGAGTCCAACCACTGCCGAGACCTGTTGGCTCGTGGCCATTACCCGTACTTTCTCAAGCAACGGGTAGGCGGCGAACTGGGGCATTTGAACAACCACCAGGCGGCGTACCTGGTGTATGAGTTGGGCTGGCAAGACCTGCAACACCTGGTCCTGGCCCACCTCAGCAGCAAGAACAACCTGCCGACGCTTGCCCGGCAATGTTTTGTCGACACCCTCGGGTGCGACCCGGACTGGCTGCAACTGGCCGATCAAGATTCAGGGCTCGACTGGCGACACATCGCCTAGCCCACCTCACTCAAAGCGGAGCCCATCATGGAAAAACGTGAAGAACTCTACCGCGGCAAAGCCAAGTCGGTTTACAAGACCGACGACGCCAACCGCCTGATCCTGCTGTTTCGCAACGACACCTCGGCGTTCGACGGCAAGCGCATCGAACAACTTGATCGTAAAGGCATGGTGAACAACAAGTTCAACGCCTTCATCATGCAGAAACTCGAAGAGGCCGGCATTCCGACCCAATTCGACAAACTGCTGGGCGACAACGAGTGCCTGGTGAAGAAGCTGGACATGATCCCGGTCGAATGCGTCGTGCGTAACTACGCTGCCGGCAGCCTGGTCAAGCGCCTGGGTGTGGAAGAGGGCCTCAAGCTCAACCCGTACACCTTCGAGCTGTTCCTGAAAGACGACGCCAAGGGCGACCCGTTCATCAACGAATCCCACGTGGTGGCGTTCGGTTGGGGCACTGCTGAGCAACTGGCGCGCATGAAGGAGTTGTCCCTCAAGGTCAACGACGTGCTGAGCAAGCTGTTCGACGACGCCGGCCTGCTGCTGGTGGACTTCAAGCTGGAATTTGGTGTGTTCCACGACGGCTCCATCGTCCTGGGCGACGAATTCAGCCCGGACGGCTGCCGCCTGTGGGACAAGGACACCAAGAAGAAGATGGACAAAGACCGCTTCCGCCAGGGCCTCGGTGACGTTATCGAAGCCTACGAAGAAGTCGCCAATCGTCTTGGCGTACCGCTTTAATCGACGCAAGCATCTGATAGCACGGAAAAAAATCGCGTTTGGGGTTTGCTTCCGTGAAACACACTGTTATGATGCGCGCCGTTGGAGAGATGCCAGAGTGGCCGAATGGGACGGATTCGAAATCCGTTGTACCTTCACCGGTACCTAGGGTTCGAATCCCTATCTCTCCGCCATTACATAGAAAAAGCCCCGTAGCTGAATAAGCTACGGGGCTTTTTCGTTTCTGCTGTTTTTAGACCGGTTCGCCTCGCTCTCACCGTTACTACAAAGCAAATACGCATTTCTTACATGTTTGCCAAACGCACCCTACACCCAGCGCGTTGCGACCCTGTGCCCAACGCCTTATCTTTCGCTGGCGATGATTTTTCAGTCGCGTACTCATCCTCAAACTGCAAAGGAAATGCACCATGAGCACGAATACGAAAAAGACCTCCGACAAGCTGGCCACGTTGGCAGCCGAAACGCTCAGCAATCCCAATGCTTCGGCCATTGCCAAAAGCCTCGCTGCTTCAGCGCTGGCGCAAAGCGGTACCGATAAGCAAACCGGCGCACAGATGGAAGAGAAGGCGGGGAAGGCGCTTCAGAGCGGTAAGTACAGTGAGGACACCAAGTCCCTGGCCGCCTCGGTGCTCTCTCAGGCCAACAAGGAGCGCTAGCACTGAGCGGCATCTGCGCCCTCTGTAGGGCCACATAAAAGAAGCCCCGTCGCTGAGTGCGTTACGGGGCTTTTTCGTTTATGGGCGTCGGCGGCTCGGTATAAATTGTTCGCGCTGTACCGAATAATTTCCTGGGTTGCGGTGTTCACCCTACAGACCACCCAGGGAACACCGATGAATACGCCCTCCGATCGTTACGACCGCCTGACCCGCCTCTTCCATTGGCTAACTGCCGCCGTGGTGATCTTCATGTTTGCCAGTGCGCATATCTGGGAAAATCTGGAGAAGGGCACGCCGCTGCGCAAGGGTTTGCAGTCGGTGCATATCTCCCTCGGCATCGCCATGGCGGTGTTGATTGCGGTGAGGATTTGCTGGCGCCTGTTCGGCGGCAGTCGCCTGGCAGCCGGCAATCACCCGGCGCTTAACCGGTTGGCAAAAATGGCGCATGGTTGCCTGTACCTGTTGTTGCTGGCGCAGATCGTTTTGGGCTTTTTGTTTCGCTGGGCTCAAGGCGAACCGTTCAACTTTTTCGGGCTGTTGCCTATTCCGGCGCCGCTGGTGATTGATCACGCGTGGCGCGGCACCCTGGGCGGCCTGCATGACAAGGTGGCGTGGGCGATTATCGTGCTGGCGGGGCTGCATGCCGCTGCCGCGCTCTGGCACCACTATGTGAAGGGCGACGGCACGCTGCGCCGCATGCTGCCCGGCCCGCGCAATGCGTTTCAAAAATGATGTTTGCTGCTGTACCCGCCTATTGTTACGGAGCAAGACAACCATGAACAATCGCCACGAACATGCCATTGGTTACCGCAGCGCGCTCTTTTACGGCGCTTGCCTGGCCGCCGCTTTGCTCGCAGGGAACGCCCAGGCCTCCGGTGATGAATCGGCGCCGCCCAAACCTAATTGCCCCAAAGGCCAGGTTTGGGACACCAAGACCGGCAAGTGCGTCCTGCAAACCAGCAAGGCCACGTCTGACGCCGATCGCACCGATTACGCCTACCGCCTGGCCAAAGATGGGCGCTACGACGAGGCCCTGGCCTTGCTCGACACCTTGCAAAATCCAAACACCGCCAAGGCGCTCAACTACCGCGGCTACGCCACGCGCAAGCTCGGGCGTACCGATGAGGGCATCGGCTATTACCTCAAATCGGTGGCCCTCGACCCCAACTACGCCCAAGTTCGCGAGTACCTCGGCGAAGCGTATGTGATCAAGGGGCGCGTCGACCTGGCGCAAGAACAACTGCTGAAGATCAAAGCCTTGTGCAGCACCACCTGCGAAGAGTACGAAGACTTGGCCGAAGCCATTGCCGCCGCGCCGCAAGCGTGAAGCCGGTGCGTGAATTCCCAGGGGGCAGCCATTATCCCAGAGGCTGAGTTTCGGCGTGAGTTGGGCCTGTTGTTGCCACGTTTATGGCGATACGGCTTGGTGTTATCGCGACAAAAGCACCTGGCCGAGGACCTGGTACAGGCCACCTGTGTGCGGGCGCTGGAGCGTGCCGGGCAGTTTGCGGCCGGTACGCGGTTCGACCGCTGGTTGTTGGCGATCATGCATTCAATCTGGCTCAACGAACTGCGCGCACAGCGGGTACGCCAAGGGCAGGGGTTTGTCGACGCGGAGCAGGAGCTGTCGTTCGATGGCGAGCGTCAGGCTCAGGAGCAGGTCTTGGCCGCACAAGTGATCAAGCGGGTAAACGGGTTGCCTGAAGCGCAGCGCGAAACGGTTTTTCTGGCGTATGTAGAAGGCCTTTCATACAAGGAGATTGCCGAGGTACTGCAGATTCCGCTGGGTACCGTAATGAGTCGATTGGCGGCGGCACGCATGAAACTTGCCGAGGCCCGACCCTCAAGCGCCCAGCCGGATAAAGCCAGCGGAGAACGGCGATGACTGACACGAACGTACCGTCCGATGAGCTGTTGGTGGCCTACCTGGATGGCGAATTGGATGACGCACAGCGTCGGTTGATCGCTGATCAGGTGTGCAATGACCCGGTGCTGGCCTCGCGCATAGAGGCGTTGCAGTGCGCCGACTTGCCCTTTAAGGCCGCCTTCGATTCGCTGTTGGCGCAAGCCCCCGCCGAGCGTCTGCACGCCATGCTCAACGCCTTGCCGCCGACGCAAGTCGCCCCTCTGAGCCGTCGTCGTTTCCTCGCGATGGCGGCCGGTTTTGCCGTGGCTGGCGTGGCCGCCGACCGTTTGTTCATGAGCTGGACCCATGCCGAATCCGGCCAAGGCTGGCGTGCCTCGGTCGCCGAATACATGGCCTTGTATACGCCTCAGACCCTGGAGCACCTCAGCGCTGATCCCGCCTCACACATCGCCCAGCTCAACTCGGTGGGCGCTCAATTGGGCCTGGCGTTGTCCCCGGCGTCCGTCAATCTGCCTGGCGCCGAGTTCCGGCGGGCGCAGATCCTTGACTATGACGGCGTATTGATCGGCCAGTTGACCTATCTGGACCCGCGACACGGTCCCTTGGCGCTGTGCATTACGGCCGGCAAAAAGGGCGCGCAACCCATCGCCACCGAACAGCGTCGAGGGCTGAACGTGGTGTATTGGGCCAACCCGTCCCATGCTTTCATGCTGATCGGTAGAAACCCATTCGAGGCTTTGCAGAGTATGGCCAGCAGCGCCCAGAGCACGTTGATGTCTTCGTAACATCCATTGGTGAAAACTGCTGACTTTCTCGAAGCGTGATATCTTTGTGCCATCACGCGTCGTGATGGTCACGGAGGATGTTATGAAGAGGTTGTCCGGGGTGGTGTTGCTCATAGTGCTGGCCGTGAGCCCGATGTTTGCAATGGGTTGCCCGAAAGGCACTCATCCGGTTGGCGGAACGGGGTCGCATCACAAGGGTGGGACGTGCCAGTAACCTATTGATCGCAAGATCAACGCAGTGCCGTGTCAACGGCTGCATGCAACCGAAAAAGCCTGTCGAGCTGAATGCCCGGCAGGCTTTTTGTCTATTAGGGCAGGGCGCCCTAAAGTCCTTATCGGTGCGGCCGAAATGCTCTCATACGATGTCGTATCCCTAATAAGAGTGCCCCCCTAAATGTCCCTTCGCAGCCTGTCCATCGCCCGCCGTGCGGGTCTGGGTTTTGCCTTGATTGCTTTGCTGGTAGCCCTGTTGGGTTTTTTTGCGCTGTCGAACATGGCGAGCATTCGTGCGAGTGCGGTGCAGGTTGAAAGCGGGCTGGTACCCAAGATGCGCCTGGTGGCCGACATTCGTGAAATCATGCTGCGCATTCGCACGATCTCTTTGCGCATGGCGCTGGACCCCAACCCCGCAAGCATCCCGCAGTACCGCAGCCAGATGGACACGCGCAGCCAGGACCTGGCAAAACGGCTGGCTGACCTCGACAAGGTCATCGACACCCCCGAAGTGCGCGCGCTCTATGACCAATTCCAGGTGTCGCTGCGCCAGTACCAACAGGGGCTGGCCCAGTCGTTCATCCTTGCCGATAAGCAGCAGGGCGCCGAACTGAACAAGTTGCTGCTGGTGGACATGAAAACCGTGGTCGATGGCTCCGGCGCCCAGCTCAACGCACTCGCCGACTACTACAACACCCAGATCAACCAGCAGGGCCAGACCGCCGAGGCGCAGTACGGCCAATCGCGCACCATGGTGTTTGGTTTCGTGATCCTGGCGGGCTTGAGTACGGTGGCCCTGGCCTGGTTGCTCACTCGCAGTATTGTCGGCCCGCTGGGGCAAGCGATGCGCGCTGCGGAAAACGTCGCCCGGGGCGACCTGACCCAGACCGTGGAAGTCAGCGGCAACGACGAGGTGACCCGCCTGCTGGTGGCGCTGCAATCCATGCAAGGCAGCCTGCGCAGCACCCTGCAACTGATCCGTCAGTCAGCGGCGCAAATGGCGGCGTCCGCCACTGACCTCAACGGCATTACCGATCAAAGCAGCCGCAGCCTGCAACAGCAGACTGCCGAAATCGAACAGGCAGCGACAGCGGTCAACGAAATGACCTCGGCCGCCGAGGAAGTGGCGCGCAATGCCGTCTCGACTTCCGAGTCCACGCGCCTCTCCAATGAAACCGCGCGCGAAGGCCAGCATCGTGTCGGTGAAACGGTCAGCGCGATTCAGGCATTGAGCGGCAATATCGGCGAAACCTCGACCCTGGTGCAGAACCTGGCCGAGCAGTCGCGGGACATCGGCAAGGTGCTCGACGTGATTCGCTCCATCGCCGAGCAGACCAACCTGCTGGCACTCAATGCCGCCATTGAGGCTGCACGTGCCGGTGAGTCCGGGCGTGGTTTCGCGGTGGTGGCAGACGAGGTGCGCGCGCTGGCCCATCGCACCCAGCAATCGACCCTGGAGATTGACCAGATGGTCACCGCCATGCGCACCGGTTCCAACGATGCGTTGACGTCAATGCAGTCGAGCACTCAACGTGCCACCGAGACCTTGACCCTGGCCGAAGGCGCCGGCGGCGCGTTGAGCCAGATCACCCAATCCATCGACCAGATCCACCAGCGCAACCTGGTGATCGCCAGCGCCGCCGAGGAGCAGGCCCAGGTGGCCAAGGAAGTCGACCGCAACATCGTCAATATCCGTGACCTGTCGGCGCAGTCGTCTTCCGGCGCGGGGCAGATCAACGGCTCCAGCCAGGAGCTGACGCGGTTGGCGGTTGCGCTCAACGAAGCGGTGGCGCGGTTTCAGCTGTAGTGCAATGCGTGCCGCGAATGTGAGTTTGTGGCGCACCGGTTCGGGCGTTGGTGTTGAAACGGGTCAGCAGGGTTTTACTGGTTTGATCAGGCTTTCTGCTGGTATTCCAAACATCTCATGCAGCCTCCAGATCATCGGCAATGTCAGCGCTCGCTTCCCATTCAGCACTTCATAAACCCGATTCTGACGGCCAATGGCAGGAATCAGATCGGCTGCGGATAAACCAGACTGTTCCATTCGAAAACGGATGGCGTCAACCGGGTTGGGCAGATCCACTGGGAAATGTTTCGCCTCATAGGCTTCGATCAGGGTGATCATCACGTCAAAGTAATCACCTTCAGGGGTGCCGGGATCTGGTTCGTTGTCAAACAGCGAGGAAACCGACTTCAGTGCGTCCTTGTAGTCCTGTGCCGTATGGATAGGGCGGATGTTCATGAGTTACTCCGTTTCAACGGTATCGGCGTCAATCGCGTCGTACTGCTTATGTGTGCCGACGAACTTGATATAGATAGCTCCGTAGCGGTACGCCACGGCGATCACGAGCCGGTAGTCATTACCTTTTATGTTGAAGACGACTCTTCGGCTCTTGAGAACGCTGGCATTACGGTACTGTTCCTTGATATCCGCCGGCGTCGACCAATTGGTATTTTTCGCCTCGTCTATCCAGGCCAGTAACGATTGTTCCGAATCCGGGTGCTTGCGCCAAAAGGTCTTGAGTTGGCTGATTGCGATAATTCTCATGAAGGATCCTAGTCCCGCCGTGGGACTTATGCAAGCGGTGCTATTGATTTCGTTTTCTCCAAAGGCCGATTTCACCGTGTGTATGGAGTCTCAGGGGCGAGTGGCGCCGGTCATTACTTTTTAGAAGCGTCATCATGCACGGCAATGCGTGCATCCGGCGGCGACAACTCCAGCACCCGATCCCTCCCGCCTTCGGCCAGCAGATAGGTGCCATGGCCCGTCGGTACAATGGATTGCGGCGCTTTGAGAAATGAAAGGATGGTCTGCTGGCGCCCCTGCTTATCAATCAGCAACAGCCGCGCACGATGGGTTGCGTCTTCATTGATCCACAACCCGCGCTCATCGCACATCAAGAACGTCGGTTGGTTGAGCTTGCTCAACACCACCGGGTCGCTGCCATCGTCGGTCAGTTCACGCACCACACCTTTTTGTTTCTCGGTATAGAGCATGCGCCCATCGGTGCAGCGCACGATGGACTCGCCTTCCTGGAGCTGGTCGCGCAGCACGCTCAGGGACTGGTCGCTCCAGCGATAGCGCAGCAGGCGCCCTGCGGGCTTTCGGTCTTCGATGGCGTACAGGTACTCACCGTCATCCCACAATCCTTGCACGCTTTCGCCTTTGAACAGTTCGCTAACGACGCCGTCCTTGAAAAAACTCACGGGCAAACCGGTGGACTCCTGGCTGAATACCCAACCGCCACGGGTGGCAAACATGCCGTCGGGTTTCGACAGGTTGCCCACCACCACCTCACGTGTGCCGTCGAGGTGGATGCGCACGATGCTGCCTTTGGCCTTGTCGAGTTCCTGGCTGACCATCAACGAGCCGTCCGCCAGTGGCATCAGCGAGGCTGCTTTGGGGACATCACGGTGCAGCACCTGGACGCTCCAGCCGGTGGCCGCGCTGACGGGGTAGTAGCTTTGCCAGGCGAAGAAGCCAAGGGTGGCGACGCACAGCAGGCCGATGCTCCATAGCCCCGGTTTCAGCGCTCGATAGTGCGGGCCGCTGCTGTTCTTTTTTCCATCGGTGTTGGTCATTGATCACTCTAATTGTCGAGGCTGTTTTCCGTCGCCCTGTAGCCCTGTCGTGTAATCGCGCCCGCCATAAAACACGCCCAGGATCGACACTCTCTCGGAATCAGGACCCACCCTGAACGCGATGACGGTGGTGCGTCGATAGTGGGTGATGCGCAGGCCAGCCAGCAGATCGTCACGGCAGCTGCCGCGCAAGGGGAACAGGGCAAGGCTTTCGCAATAGCTGATGATGTTGTCGATAAAACCTGCAGCGACCAGTGGGGAGCCGGTGTCGCTGATGTAGTCTTCAAGGGCGTCAAGGTGTGCCAGCGCTTCAGGTGAAAAAGCTACCGAACGACTCACCGTGGCTCAGTGCCTTTACGTTGGCGTTTAGCCGCCATGTGTTCGCGAACCTGCTCGGCGGATAACGCCCGGCCAGGGTCGATTTCAAGGGACGCTGCCACTGGCATCACCTCGTCCCGCAGCCAGTCATCCATCGCCCGATCACGTGCCAGCAGGGCCCTCAGGCCGTCACGTATCACTTCGCTCTCAGTGGCGTACTCACCGGCGGCGACCTTGGCTTTGACCCATGCGGCCATCTCGATTGGCAAGGTAATGCTCATTTGCTGGGTTGAGCGCATTTCGAAGTCCGCCGACGATGAGTAGGATTCAATCCTACTCGACCATTGGCGGGATGCAAGAAGCAACTGATCGATGCTGATCTGCAGTGTCTCGTCGTCTATCCAGAAGTGGCAGGTTTGCATGGCAGGCGTCTCTCCAGTAAGACCAGCGGGATGCGGTCAGGCTCGAAGTATTGACCCTAATTACCGGATGCGTGGCGCCAGTCGGCAAATAAGCCACTGATATGTATGACTTCATATTTGTAGCAAGGGTATTACGCCAATCTGCTATCAGCGTGCATGGCGCCTCACTCGCTCGCGTACGATAATGCCCTCCACCTCGACCATCCTGGCTGCTTCCCGTGATCATCAACTTCGACCTCAACGACCTCCAAGCCTTCCGCGCCGTGGTAGACAAGGGCAGTTTTCGCGGCGCCGCCGAGGCCATTCGTATCTCGCAACCGGCCCTCAGCCGGCGTATCGAAAAGCTGGAGTCCGCCCTTGATGTGAAGCTGTTCGAGCGCACCACGCGGCGCGTCAGCCTGACCATGGTCGGCCGTGCGTTCCTGCCGCAGGTCGAGCGCATGCTCGACGACCTCGACGTTGCCCTGATGGGTATCAGCAACGTCGCCTCCACGCGCATGGGCAACGTGACCATCGCCTGTGTGCCGTCTACTGCGTATTACTTCATGCCCCACGTGATCTCCGAATTCCACAAGCTCTATCCGAAAATTCGCCTGCGGGTATTGGATGCCAGTGCCGGTGAGGTGTGCAACGCGGTGGAAAGTGGCGAGGCGGATTTCGGCGTGAGTTTCAGCGGCAGCCTGGCCGATGAGGTGGAGTTCGAGTTGCTGTTGCAGGAGCGCTACGTGCTCGCGTGCCGGCGTGATCATCCGTTGGCGGCGCGCGAGAGTGTGACGTGGGCCGAGGCCTATGAGCACGACTACATTACCGTGGACAAAACCTCAGGCAATCGCTTCCTATTGGACCAGGCCTTGCGTGGCGTGCGGGTGAAAAAACCGAGTATCTGCGAGACGCACCACGTGACCACGATGATCGGCTTGGTGGAGGCGGGGTTGGGGGTGGCGATGGTGCCGTCGATCGCCATGCCGGCCCTGGAACACCCGATTCTGGTGAGTGTGCCGTTGGTGGAGCCGCAGGTGATGCGCAATGTGGGCTTGATCAAACGCCGCGGGCGGACCTTGCCGCCAGCGGCGCTGGAGTTGGAGCGGTTGGTGCGGGAGATGCCGTTCCGGTCAGCGTGACACCGAGTCCAGGCCAGTGGATTGCACCACCGCTTGCGCCTCGGGCGAGGCCAGGTACTGCAGCAGCGCCTTGGCCTGTGTCGGGTGCTCGGCGTTGATCGGAATGCCCGCGGCAAAGCGCGTCACGGACTGCACGTCTTCCGGGATCTTGCCTACGTAAGTCACGCCTGGCACCGGCAACAATTCTGCGACTTGTTGCAAGCCCACCTCGTAGTCACCCTTGGCGACCTGCTCGGCCACCGGGATGCGTTCGATCATGGTGCCCTTGGCGGGCATGCCGAGTTTCTTGAACAACTCTTTCTCGACATACACGCCACTGGCGCTATCGGAATACGCCACGGACTTGGCCTTTTGCAGCACCGCCTTGAGTTCGGCGTCGGTGCCGATCGCAGGTTTAGCCGCGCCGGCCTTCACCACCAGGCCGATGCGCGAGTCCGCCAGTTCCACGCGGGACGCGGGGTCGACCTTGCCCTGTTTGATCAAATCATCCAGGGCGTAGCCGACCATGATCACCACATCGGCATGTTCGCCACGGGCCAGGCGGTTGGGGATCGCTTCCGGCGCCTTGCCCATCGACGGGCCGAGGATCGTGTCGAGGCTGTCGCCGCTGTGCTGGGCGTATTGCGGGCCCAGCAACTTATACGCGGCGGTGAAGCCACCGGACGTCATCACCTTGAGCTGTTCGGCCTGGGCCGTCAGCGCCAGGGCGCCGAGGGCCAGTGCCGTCAGGGTCTTGAACAGGGGCTTCATCACGCGGCCCCCTGCATCACCTGCCCACGGGTGTTGGCGCGGCGATACAGCGCCAGGGTCGAGCACAGCGCGCACACGGCGGCAAACATCATCCAGTAGGCCGGCGAGGCCTTGTCTTCGGTGATATGGATGAACCAGGTGGAGATCGCCGGGGTGAAACCACCGAAGATCGCGGTCGCCAGGCTGTAGGCCAGGGAGAAGCCCGCCACACGCACTTCCACCGGCATGATTTCAGTCAGGGCCGGGATCATCGCGCCGTTGTACATGCCGTAGAGGAAGGAGAACCACAGCAGGGTTTCGAGCATATGGGCGAAGCTCGGTGCGTTTACCACGTAGGACAGCGCTGGATAAGCCGTAAGAACGGTCAGCGCAGTCATAGCGATCAGTACCGGTTTGCGGCCGAAGCGGTCACTCAAGGTGCCGCCGATCGGCAGCCAGACAAAGTTCGACACGGCCACCAGCAAGGTCACCAGCAAGGCGTCGGAGGTGCTCAGTTGCAGTACGGTCTTGCCGAAGGTCGGTGCGTACACGGTGATCAGGTAGAACGCGGTGGTGGTCATGGCCACCATCAGCATGCCGCCGATCACGACGGTCCAATTCTTCACTAGGGTCGCCAGCACTTCGCGCATGGTCGGGCGATGCTTGCGGTTGGCGAACTCTTCGGTTTCCTGCAGGTTGCGACGCAGTACAAAGATAAACGGGATGATGACGCAGCCGATGGCGAACGGGATGCGCCAGCCCCAATCGGCAACTACGGCAGGCTCCATCCACACGTTCAAGCCATAGCCCAGTGCGGCGGCGACCACGATGGAGATCTGTTGGCTGCCCGACTGCCAGCTGGTGTAGAAGCCTTTGCGGCCCGGGGTGGCCATTTCCGACAGGTAAACCGACACGCCGCCCAGTTCCGCACCGGCCGAGAAGCCTTGCAGTAAGCGGCCCAACAGCACCAGCAGCGGCGCCCAGAGGCCAATGGTGTGATAACCGGGCACCAGCACGATCAGCAGGGTGCCGCTGGCCATGATCGACAAGGTGACGATCAGTCCTTTGCGGCGACCCACGTCGTCGATATAGGCACCCAGAATGATTGCGCCCAGCGGTCGCATCAGGAAGCCTGCGCCAAACACGGCGAAGGTCATCATTAATGACGCAAACTCATTAGCGGCGGGGAAGAATGCGGCAGCGATATAGGTGGCGTAGAAACCGAACAGAAAGAAGTCGAACTGTTCGAGGAAGTTGCCCGAAGTAACGCGGAATACCGCACCAACTTTCGAACGGGCAGAGTCGGGCCGGGTAGGGCTAGTCATGGTTTTGTGTCTCCAGCGTTCTTTTTAAAGTGCTTGTTTCGCTTAAGACCTGGAATAGTGGCTGACACATTTAGAAATGATAAGTGACAAATTTGGATAGATTGATGTGTTTTGGCTATCAATCGGCCACTTAGTCGAAAACCCATTGGCTGTTCTATGCTCAAGAGGTGACCAATTCTTACGGATGGGAGATGGCGATGGCTGACCAACAAAAACGCCGAGATGAGCCTGCGCGCGAGCAACCCCGGCGGCAGGAGCAAGAAAAGCCGCAAACCTGGAAGCATCCCGATGACGGCACGGAGCTGTCCGAACGGGATCAGGAGCGTCCGCTGAAACCCTGACTATCAGGACAAACACGATCCAAATGTGGGAGCGGGCTTGCGCGCGAATGCGCTGTAACAGTCAACTGATGTGTGGACTGATACAGCGCTTTCGCGCGCAAGCCCGCTCCCACATTTTTTAGGCACGCCTGAAAATAGGAAACTATTTGACATATTTGATTTGTGATCACATACTGAGGCCATAAGAACCACAACACAGGTTTTGCCTCATGACCGATGGTCCGATCCTCCTGCCCACCCTCCGCCAGGTGTCCCGCGATACTTTGCAAGATCAGGTCTATCGCCAGATCCGCGAAGCCCTGATGAGTGGCCGTTTCCAGCCCGGCCAGAAACTCACCATTCGCGGCCTCGCCGAAGCCCTCGGTTCCAGCCCCATGCCGGTGCGTGAAGCGCTGCAACGCCTCAGCGCCGAAAACGCCTTTGAAGTCACCGAAACCTCCCGTCTGCGGGTACGCCTGATGACGGTCGATCGCCTGCGCGAAATTCGCGATGCGCGGGTCGCCCTTGAAGGCTTGCTGGCGGAAAAAGCCGTGCTGCGCCTGCAAAAGGCCGACCTCGACGAAATCACCGAGCTGTGCCGGCAGATGCAGCACGCGGCCGATGAAGTCGACGTGTCCCGCTACTTGTGGACCAACTTCGCCTTCCACCGACGTATCTACGCGGTGGCCCAAGCCGAGTTGACCATGGCGGCCGTGGAGAATTTCTGGCTGCACATGGGCCCGTGCTTCGCGCTGGTCGCCCCGGATAAAGCTCACCTGCAACGCTCGATGGAGGCGCATACGCGGATCGTCGAAGCCCTGGCCGCCCGTGATGGCGCCGGTGCCCGTGCAGCGGTGACCGATGACATCATGCAGGCCGCCGATTCCCTGGCGCGCCTGCTCGTCAAGAGCGACCGTTCGCGGTCGTCTGCATCAGGAGGTAAACGTGCATGAGTGTCCTACAGCGGCTGCAGCCCTATCCTGGGTTACGTGTGTTGATTTCCGGCGGGGCTGCCGGCATTGGTGAAGTGCTGGCGGCGGCGTATCTGGAAGCCGGCGCCCAGGTGCATGTGTGTGATGTGAGCGAGCCGGCCCTGGCCGCGTTTCGCGATAAATACCCGGGCACCGTCGCCACCCGTGCCGACGTCAGTGATGCCGCGCAGATCGAGGCCGTGTTCAAGGTGCAGCGCGAGCATTTCGGCGGCCTTGATGTGCTGGTCAACAATGCCGGGATCGCTGGGCCTACCGGCGGTATCGACGCGATCAGCGACGCCGAGTGGCAAGCCACCATCGATATCAACCTGACTGCGCAATACCGCTTTGCCCACTACGCGGTGCCGATGCTCAAGGAATCGTCCCACGCTCATCTGCTGCATATCGCCTCGGTGGCGGGGCGTCTCGGCTACGCCTGGCGTACGCCCTACGCGGCGACCAAATGGGCAATTGTCGGCCTGATGAAATCCCTGGCGGCGGAACTCGGCGCAAGCGATATCCGCGTGAATGCCTTGCTGCCCGGCATCGTTGAAGGCCCGCGCATGGACGGCGTGATTCGCGCCCGTGCCGAACAGGTCGGCGTGCCCGAGGCCGAGATGCGCCAGGAATACCTCAACAAGATTTCCCTCAAACGCATGGTCACCGCCGAAGACGTCGCGGCCATGGCGTTGTTCCTCTGTTCGCCCGCCGCCCACAACGTGACCGGCCAGGCGATCAGTGTCGACGGTAACGTCGAGTACCTGTAAGCCACGGAAGAACACACAGCGCTGGACCCAGGATTTTTTTCATAAGAATAAAAGTCGGAGAATCGTCATGTCCAAAAAACGCCCCGTGATCATCACCTGCGCCGTCACCGGTGCGATTCATACGCCGTCGATGTCGCCGCATTTGCCGATCACCGCCCAGGAAATCGCCGACGCCGCCATCGGTGCGGCCGAGGCCGGCGCGGCCATCGTCCACTTGCATGCCCGTGACCCGATTGACGGCCGCCCCAGCCAGGACCCGGCACTGTTCGCCGAATTCCTGCCGCACATCAAGGCTGCCAGTGATGTGGTGATCAACATCACTACCGGCGGCGCACCGACCATGGGTGTGGAAGAGCGGCTGCAGCCGGTGATGCAGTTCAAGCCGGAGCTGGCTTCGCTGAATATGGGCTCGATGAATTTCGGCCTGTACGAAATGCTCAACCGCTTTACCGAGTTCAAGCACGATTGGGAGCGCCCGTACCTGGAAGAGAGCGACGATCGGATTTTTCGCAATACCTTCCGCGACATTGCCCACATCCTCAATTCCTGCGCCGAGAACCGCACCCGTTTTGAAATCGAATGCTACGACATCGGCCACCTGTACACCGCCGCACACTTCCTGGAGCGCGGCTTGCTCAAGCCGCCGCTGTTTATCCAGTCGGTGTTCGGCCTGCGCGGCGGCATCGGCGGGCATCCGGAAGAT
Organism: Pseudomonas sp. S09G 359; assembly: GCF_002843605.1. Taxonomy (NCBI): domain Bacteria; kingdom Pseudomonadati; phylum Pseudomonadota; class Gammaproteobacteria; order Pseudomonadales; family Pseudomonadaceae; genus Pseudomonas; species Pseudomonas sp. S09G 359. The sequence continues at coordinate 1,689,807 of NZ_CP025263.1, forward strand.
TTAGCGCACATGCGTCGCACCGCCGACCGCCTGTTTGGTGACGACTACGTGTGGTCGATTCTCGGCGCCGGGCGTGGGCAGATTCCGCTGGCGACCATGGGCCTGTCCATGGGCAGCAATGCGCGCGTTGGCCTGGAGGATTCGCTGTGGGACGGTCCGGGCAAGCTGGCGGCGTCGAATGCCGACCAGGTACGGCGCATTCGCACGGTGATCGAAGCCCTCGGCCATCGGGTCGCCACGCCTGATGAAGCGCGGGAAATCCTCGGGCTCAAGGGGCGTGACCAAGTCAATTTCTGACGATATCAGAGGTCGCGTCATGGCGCGGCCCGCATCCCGCACAACAACAATAAGGGGATAACACCATGCGTATCGAAGTGCTGGTAGACGTCAAGACCACATTGGGCGAAGGCCCGGTATGGGACGTCGAACAACAACGGCTGTACTGGATCGACAGTGCCGATGGCCGGGTGCTGCGCTGCACCGATGACGGCCGCGAACTGCGCGCCTGGGACGTGGGCCAGAAAATCGGCTCCATGGCCCTGCGCGACAGCGGTGAGTCGGCCATCGTCGCGCTGCAAAATGGCGTGCACAACCTGGACCTGGCCACTGGCGAGTTGGACCTGATCGAGGACCCGGAACCGCACCTGCGGAACAACCGCCTCAATGACGGCAAGGTCGACCGCCAGGGTCGCTTTGTCTTCGGCTCGATGGACACCCTGGAAGACAGCGCCAGCGCCAAGCTGTATCGCCTGGACGCCGACCTCAGCCTGCACACCCTGGACGAAGGCATCATCGTCTCGAATGGCCCGTGCTGGAGCCCGTCGGGACAAACCCTGTACTTTTGCGACACCTGGTCCGGTGAGATCTGGGCCTACGACTACGACCTGGCCAGCGGCAATGTGAGCAACCGCCGCGTGTTCGCCAAGGTCGACACCTCCAGCGGTGGCGCGGCCGACGGCTGCACCGTGGATGCCGAAGGCTGCCTGTGGCAGGCGCTGGTCTACGCCGGCAAATTGGTGCGCTACAGCCCCGACGGCCAGGTCGATCGCATCATTCAAATGCCGGTAAAAAAGGTCACCAGCCTGACTTTCGGCGGGCCGAACCTCGACACCCTGTTCGTGACCTCGATGGCCAAGCCGCCGCTCCCGCGTTTTCCGGCCGACGGCCAGCAGCGGGGCGCGCTGTTCGCCATTACCGGGTTGGGCGTGCAAGGAATAGCCGAGCGACGTTTCGCCAGCTAGCGCGTTTGTTTGACAAGGCACCTTCCTTCGCAACCTTGTGTCAGTGCGCGCCCTCGCGCGCCTGGAGAGGCCCATGGCAACTTTAAAAAAAGCGTCGCTGCGCAATATTCACCGGCATTCCTGGGTGTCGCTGCTGGTCTGCTGGATGATCTGGATTCTTAACGCCTACGACCGCGAGATCGTGTTGCGCCTGGGGCCGACCATCTCCAAGCATTTCGATTTGTCCGCTGACCAATGGGGCACCGTGGCCACGGTGGTCATGCTGGCCCTTGCCGTGCTGGATATTCCCGGCTCGATGTGGAGCGACCGCTACGGTGGCGGCTGGAAACGCGCGCGCTTCCAAGTGCCGCTGGTACTGGGCTACACGGCGATTTCGTTTCTGTCCGGCTTCAAGGCGTTGAGCGGCAACCTCGCGACCTTTATCGCCTTGCGTGTCGGCGTCAACCTGGGCGCGGGCTGGGGCGAGCCGGTGGGCGTGAGCAACACCGCCGAATGGTGGCCGGTGGAACGTCGCGGGTTTGCCCTGGGCGCGCACCACACCGGTTACCCGATCGGCGCGATGCTCAGCGGCATCGTCGCCAGTTTTGTGATCACCGTGTTTGGTGAGGACAACTGGCGCTACGTGTTCTTCTTCGCCTTTGTGGTGGCGCTGCCGCTGATGATTTTCTGGGCGCGTTATTCCACCGCCGAACGCATTACCGCGTTGTACGTCGACATCGCCGCCAAGGGCATGACCCCACCGGACAACGCCCCGGCCAGCTCGGTGAAGGGCGAAGCCTGGCGCACCTTTATCGCCACGCTGCGCAACCGCAATATCGCGCTCACGGCGGGCAACACGATGCTCACGCAAGTGGTGTACATGGGCGTGAATATCGTGCTGCCGGCCTACCTCTACAACATCGCCGGGTTGTCGCTGGCGGAGTCGGCGGGGATGAGCGTGGTGTTCACCCTCACCGGCATTCTCGGGCAACTGGTGTGGCCGTCGCTGTCGGACATCATCGGCCGGCGTACCACCTTGATCATCTGCGGGGTGTGGATGGCGGCGAGTGTCGGCGCGTTCTACTTCGCCAATACCCTGACCTTGATCGTGGTGGTGCAACTGCTGTTCGGCCTGGTGGCGAATGCGGTGTGGCCGATCTACTACGCGGTGGCCTGCGACTCGGCCGAGCCTTCGGCGACGTCCACGGCCAACGGCATCATCACCACCGCGATGTTTATCGGTGGCGGCCTGGCGCCGGTGCTGATGGGCAGCCTGATCGCCATGGGCGGCGGCTGGACCACACTGCATGGCTACACCGTGTGTTTCTTCGTGATGGCCGGCTGCGCCCTGGGTGGCGCATTGCTGCAACTGTTTTCCCATCGCCCGCAGGCGTTGGTTGTGCAACTCGACTCCTAGAACAACACCGATGCGCCCCCCAGCCTGGCTGGCGGGGCGCCAAGAGGAATTGCCGATGACTACCGCCACCCACGCCCGCGAGCCGCAGGCGTTGAACAAACTGATGTTCGCCAAGCTGATGCCCTTGCTGATCATCGCCTACATCCTGAGCTTTCTGGACCGCACCAACATTGCCCTGGCCAAGCATCATCTGGACGTCGACCTGGGCATTTCCGCCGCTGCGTATGGGCTGGGCGCGGGTTTGTTTTTCCTGACGTATGCGCTGTCGGAGATCCCCAGCAACCTGATCATGCACAAGGTCGGCGCACGCTTCTGGATCGCCCGCATCATGGTGACCTGGGGCCTGATCTCGGCGGCCATGGCCTTTGTGCAGGGCGAGACCTCGTTCTACGCGCTGCGCCTGCTGCTGGGCATCGCCGAAGCGGGGCTGTTTCCCGGTGTGATGCTGTACCTGACCTACTGGTTCAACCGTGAACAACGCGCGCGAGCCACCGGTTACTTCCTGCTCGGCGTGTGCTTTGCCAACATCATCGGTGGCCCGGTGGGCGCGGCTTTGATGCGCATGGATGGCCTGCTGGGCTGGCACGGCTGGCAATGGATGTTCTTGCTCGAAGGCTTACCGGCCGTGGCCTTTGCCTGGGTGGTGTGGCGCAGGTTGCCGGATCGCCCGAGCAAGGCGCCGTGGTTGTCGGCCGAAGAAGCACGCGGGATCGAACAGCGCATTGCCCGGGAGACCGAGGAAGGTGCAGGGGAGGGCGGCCACTCGTTGAAAAACTGGCTGACCCCGCAAATCCTGCTGGCGATCTTTGTGTACTTTTGCCACCAGATCACCGTCTACACCGTGATCTTTTTCCTGCCGAGCATCATCAGCAAATACGGCGAGCTGAGCACCATGAGCGTCGGCCTCCTGACCTCGTTGCCGTGGATTGCGGCGGCACTCGGCGCCGTGTTGATCCCGCGTTTTGCGACCACGCCGGGGCGTTGCCGACGATTGCTGGTCACCGGCTTGCTGACCATGGCGTTGGGGTTGGGTATCGCTTCGGTGTCGGGGCCGGTGTTCAGCCTGTTGGGCTTTTGCCTGTCGGCGGTGATGTTCTTTGTGGTGCAGTCGATTGTGTTTCTGTACCCGGCGTCACGCCTCAAGGGCGTGGCGCTGGCAGGCGGGCTGGGTTTCGTCAACGCGTGTGGGCTGTTGGGCGGGTTCGTCGGGCCTTCGGTGATGGGCGCAATCGAGATGAGCACGGGCAATGCGATGAATGGCCTCAAAGTGATCGCCGTGGTGCTGGTGATCGCCGCGTTGGCGGCCCTGCGTTTGCGCCAGGGCCAGGAACAAGCGCCCACCCCGCAGGGGGTTATGAAACCAGCAACGAAATAGGAAACCCCCACGCCAGCACCAGGTACGCCCCCACCGCCGCCAGGCACAGGCCGACAAACACCCGCAACAAGGTGCGGGCAGTGGGGTGGGCGACAAAGCGGATGACCCAGAGGCAGAACCCGGCCACGACGATGGCCAAGGCGAGAATGAACAGCACGATGGTGTTCCTGAAACCTTAAAGAGCTGATTTATAGCCCCAAAGCCAGTGGATGAACAGTGTGCACATAGACGCAGCCCCCAGGGCTTTCTAAACTGCGGCTTGTCTTGGGGAAGGGGCAGGCGCCGATGAATCGCAATGAATTACGCAAGGCCGACATCAACCTGATGGTGGTCTTCGAAGCACTGATGCTGGAGCGCAATGTGACACGGGTGGCCGAGAAGCTGTTTCTCGGCCAGCCGACCATCAGCTCGGCCCTCAACCGTTTGCGTACCTTGTTCAATGACCCGCTGTTTATTCGCGTCGGCCACCGCATGGAGCCCACCGCGCGGGCCGAAGAAATCATTCAGCATTTGTCACCAGCCCTGGACTCATTGTCGTCGGCCCTGAGCCTGACTCACGATTTTGACCCGTCCATCAGCACCATGACCTTTCGCATCGGCTTGTCCGATGATGTTGAGTTCGGCCTGCTGCCGCCGTTGCTGCGTGCGCTGCGCCAGGAGGCGCCGCAGGTGGTGTTCGTGGTGCAGCATGTCGACTATTGGCGGATTCCCGATCTGTTGGCGTCCGGCGATATCACCGTAGGTATCACCCAAACCCGCGGCCTGCCGGCCAATGCCAAGCGCAAGCTGCTGCGCCATATCCGCCCACGGCTGTTGCGCGCCGACGCGTCCGACACACCGTTGACCCTCGATGAATATTGCTCACGCCCCCATGTGCTGGTGTCCCACACCGCCAACGTAGCGGGGTTTGCCGATGAGTGGTTGGCGGAAATCGGGCGCAAGCGCCATGTGGTGCTGTCGGTGCCGCAATACAGCGCATTGCCCGCCTTGCTGGCCGGCACGGACCTGATTGCCAGCCTGCCGGACTACACCGCTGAAGCCATGGCGGTGTCGGGCAACCTGTTCTGTGAGCCGTTTCCGTTCGAGACACCGACGTTGGATTTATCCATGGTCTGGCTCAGCCATGTGGATACCGACCCGGCTGAGCGCTGGGTGCGCTCGCGGCTGGAAGCATTCATGAGTGATCGAGGCCTCGGGACCAAGGCCTGAGGCTCTTTCCGTGGTATATCTACGAATCTTCCTACTCATAATTCGGAGCCACCCATGCCGCATCTGCACCTGGAATACACCGCCAACCTGACGAATCTCGCCGTCGAGAAAACCCTGTTGCGGCTCAATAACGTGCTGATGGCGTCCGGGCAGTTCGGTTCCGAGTTCGACATCAAAAGCCGCGCGGTGAAAGTCGAGAGCTTTCAGGTCGGCACTTCCCTCAGCCCACGCGGTTTTATCGCGGTGAAGCTGTCGCTGCTCAGTGGGCGGTCGCCGCAGGTCAAGCAGGAGTTGTCGCAGAGCCTGTTGGCAGCGTTGCAGGATCAGAGCGACTGGCCGGCGGATGTGCAGGTTCAACTCAGTGTCCTGCTGGTGGATATGGATCGCGATTCCTACAGCAAAGTCGCCATCGGCTGACGCGCAATCCTCGGTGGCGAGGGAGCAAACTCCCTCTCCACAGGGGGTTATAACAACCCCTGATCCGCGCACACCTTCACCACCTGCTCGCGAAACCAGGTATTGGCGCTGTCCTGTTCACTGGTTTCATTCCACTGCATATCCAAGGTAAACCCTGGCAACCCGTTGGGCGCCTCGCAATGGCCGAATGCCGAGGCTGGCGCCAACAGTTTTTGCACGCGGCGCGGCAGGGTGACGACAAAGTCGGTGCCGGTGATCATTTTCAGTGCCGCACCATAGCTGTTGGCCCGGGCGATCACCTGGCGCTTGTGCGCCTGGCGCGCCAGCCAGCCGTCGATCATGTTGGTGTCGGAGGTCCACGGTGTGGGGAACACGTGGCGCCGTTCCACGAAGGATTGCAGGCTGAACGCCGGCTCCCGGGGCGCCGAGCGTTTATCGAAGACGCATACCAGGTCGTCCTCCAGCAGCATCTGGGTCTTGAAATCCTTGTGGGCGCGATGAAAGTGCGGACCGAAGCAGATCACCAGGTCCAATCGGCCTTCGCGCAGGTCGTCGGCGGGGATATCGGTTTCCAGCTTCTGCACATTGACGATGACCGGCAGGTCGGCCTGGTCGAAGTTTTTCAACAGGCGCGGCAGGATCAACTGTTCGAAGTATTCCGGTGCGCACACGTTGAACGTCACGGCCTTCTGGGTGGGGTCGAAGGCTTGGCCACCGGCGTGGCAGAGGTTGATGCTTTCGAGGATTTTCTGCACATGGCCGTACATGGTGGTGGCCTTGTACGTAGGACGCATACCCGCCCGTGTGTTGATAAACAGCTCATCCTCGAAACTGGTGCGCAATTTCTTCAGGCTGTAACTCACGGTGGACTGGCTGACAAACAGCGTTTCTGACACCTCGGTAACACTGCTCTGGTCGTAGACGGCGATAAACACCATCAGGTCCTGCATGTCGAGCTTTCTGAGCAAGTTACTGTTTAGCATCCATTCCGTCCGGTAAGCCTTGGCACTGCGGCAAGCGCAAAAGCTTAACGGAACGGACGTGCCATTAGAAAGCTCTGTAGGCCTTTTCTATTTTAGGTGTGGGACAAATACTGTTTGCAACGCGACGTCAGCGAATATGCCGTGCGTAATGCGCTGGGTTGAAGCGTGTGAGGATCAGCAGCATCACCACGACTACGGCGGTCAGTGACCACCAGGCCCATTCGAAGCTGCCAAGCCTGTCACGGATCATCCCCGCGATAAGTGGCGACAGGCCAGCGATCAGGTAGCCGATGCCTTGCACGAAGGCGGTCAGGCCACCGGCACGGCGAGGGTTGTCCAGGTGGTCGAGGGACAGGATCAGGCTCATGGGGAACAGCCCGCCGATACCCAGGCCGAGCAGGCACGGCCATAGCAAACTCAGGTGTTGCGGTAAAAGAATCAGGCCGCAGAACCCGAGAATGATCAGCACCAGCAGCACTGCGACCACACCGCGTTTATCCCGGCGACGGTTGGCGATGGCCGGGGTGACCAGGCCGGACACCACTTCCATTGCGGTCAGGAATCCCAGCAGCAAACCGGCGTTCTGTTCGCTCCAGCCTTGCTCCACATAATACGGCGCCAGCCACGCCAGCACGCAGGTGTAGGACGCGGTGCCAAGGCCAAAAAAGATCGCCAGCAACCAGGCGCGACGATTGCCGAAAAACCCCTCGTGCGCGCCGCCACCCGCATTCGGCAAGGGTGGCAGCACCGCGCGTTGGGCGTACCAGAACACCAGGGCCAGCAACGCGAGCGCGGCCCAGATCGCCAGGCCGATGCGCCAACTGCTGGTGTGTACCTGCACGAACGGCGAAAAGGACGCGGCCAACGCCGCGCCGCCCATGATGGCCGTGACGTACAGCCCCATGAACAGCGAAACGTTGTCGCTGAAGCGCGATTTGATCAGCGCCGGCATCAACGCCTGGATCATCGCAATCCCCACGCCGGCCGCGATGGCGCTGACAATCAATTCCAGCGCCGAATCCAGAAACAACCGCGACAGCGTGGCCACGCCAATCACCAGCAACGACACCACAATGCTGCGGTGCTCGCCAACACGCTTGGACAGGCCCATGCCGAAAAACATCGCCAAGCCCATGGCCATTACCGGCAGCATGGTCAGCAACGCCGCGCTGCTGAAACTCAACGGCACGTCGGCGCGGATCGACGACAGCAGCGGCCCCACGGCGGCCATCGACGGACGCAGGTTAAGCGCGACGAGTACCACGCTGATCATCAGCCAGAGGGCGGTGGTGGGTTTTGCGTGAACGGTTTCCATGGGCAAGCCTTGAATGAACAAGGGCGAATCAGGCCATGGGCGGGGGAGAGGGGCAAATCAGAAAGTCGCAGGGGGTATCTAAAAAATACAGATCACTGCCAGCGGGCGTGTGTGGCTAAGAGGCTTTTTGTGGCGAGCGGGCTTGCCCGCGTTGGGCTGCGAAGCAGCCCTAAAAACCATACGAAGAGGAATGTCTGATGCACCGTATTCCTCTGCACTGGGGCCGCTTCGCGTCCCAACGCGGGCAAGCCCGCTCGCCACGAAAAACTGGCTGTGACAAAAAAACCAGTTGCCACACAAGCTAAAAAATACAGATCACTGCCAGCGGACGTGTGTGGCTAAGAGGCTTTTTGTGGCGAGCGGGCTTGCCCGCGTTGGGCTGCGAAGCAGCCCTAAAAACCATACGAAGAGGAATGACTGATGCACCGTATTCCTCTGCACTGGGGCCGCTTCGCGCCCCAGCGCGGGCAAGCCCGCTCGCCACGAAAAACTGGCTGAAAAAAAACCAGTTGCCACACAAGCTAAAAAATACAGATCACTGCCAGCGGGCGTGTGTGGCTAAGAGGCTTTTTGTGGCGAGCGGGCTTGCCCGCGTTGGGCTGCGAAGCAGCCCTAAAAACCATACGAAGAGGAATGACTGATGCACCGTGTTCCTCTGCACTGGGGCCGCTTCGCGCCCCAACGCGGGCAAGCCCGCTCGCCACGAAAAACTGGCTGTGACAAAAAAACCAGTTGCCACACAAGCTAAAAAATACAGATCACTGCCAGCGGGCGTGTGTGGCTAAGAGGCTTTTTGTGGCGAGCGGGCTTGCCCGCGTTGGGCTGCGAAGCAGCCCTAAAAACCATACGAAGAGGAATGACTGATGCACCGTGTTCCTCTGCACTGGGGCCGCTTCGCGCCCCAGCGCGGGCAAGCCCGCTCGCCACGAAAAACTGGCTGCCACAAAAAACCAGTTGCCACAAAAAACCAGTTGCCACACAAGCCCAGTTGCGACAAAACGAGGTGATCAGTTTGCCCGGATCACATGCTTGATCTCCTGAAACGCCGCCAGCCCCCACGGGCCCAGCTCACGGCCGAGGCTGCTTTGCTTGTAACCGCCCCACGCCGTCTGTGGGAAGATCACCTGCGGTGCGTTGATCCACACCAGGCCAGCTTGCAACGCGTTGGCTACGCGCTCGGCAGTTTCGGTATCGGCGCTGACCACGCTCGCCACCAGGCCGAAATCGCTGTCGTTGGCCAGGGCGATGGCCTCGGCCTCTGTGGCAAAGCGTCGTACACACAGCACCGGGCCGAAGATTTCTTCGTTCCACAATGCGCTGTCCAACGGCACATCGGTGAACACGGTGGGGCGGATGAAATAGCCCTGTGCCAGGTCTGCCGGGCGCTCACCGCCACACAGCAACCGCGCGCCATCCTGCACACCACGCTGGATATGCCCGAGCACCCGTTGATACTGCGCACGGTTGATCAGCGCGCCCATTTCCACGTCTTCGGCGAACGGGTCCGCCACGCGAATTCCTTCAGCCCGCGCCTGCAAACGCTGTAGGAATTCAGTCGCGAGGCTGTCAGCCACCAGCACACGGCTGGTGGCTGAACAGATTTGCCCAGCGTTGAAAAAGCCCCCGCCACACGCCAGCTCTACCGCCAGGTCGAGGTCGGCATCCGCCAGCACCAGCAGCGAAGATTTACCGCCCAACTCCAGGCTCACGCCCTTGATGGTTTCGGCGGCGCGTTGCATCACCTGCACCCCCACGGCGTTGCTGCCGGTGAAGGAAATCTTGGCCACACGCGGGTCTGCGGCCAGCGGTGCACCCACCGCCAACCCGGTGCCGCAGACCAGATTGAACACGCCGGCCGGGAAGCCCGCGTCGGCAATGATTTGCGCCAATTGCAGCTCCGCCAAGGGCGTGACTTCCGACGGTTTCAGCACCACGCAGCAACCGGCGGCGAGGGCCGGGGCGAGTTTCCACGCGGTGGTTACCATCGGGAAATTCCACGGCACGATCAGACCCACCACGCCGCACGGCTCGCGGCGCAGGCGTGCGCTGAACTCCTCGCTGGGCAGCGCGACCGGGCTGTCCTGCCCGGCGTCCATGCCTTCGGCGACGGCGGCGTAGTATTCGAAGGTGGCGATCACGTCGTCGACATCGATGCCCGCTTCAAACAGCGGCTTGCCGTTGTTGCTCGACTGCACGTGCATCAACTGTTCGCGCTGTTCACTCACACCCTGGGCGACCTTGCGCAACAGCGCGCCGCGATCACGCCCGGTGCTTTTGGACCAGTCGGCAAAGGCTGCACTGGCCGCGTCGACTGCCTGGGTCACGGCGCCGGCATCACCGACGCTGACCTCGGCCAAGGCTTGCTCGGTGGCCGGGTTGATGACCTCCAGCACCGCATGGCCGGCACGCCATGCGCCATTGATATACACACCGTTCAACACTGCGTTCATACCGCCACCTCTTGCATCCAGAGCCCTTGGTCAATTTCAATCAGCGTCGGTCCCTGGCGATCAGCGGCGCTGCGCAAGGCAATGCGTAACTGCGCAACGCTGTGGACGCTTTCGGCAGCAGCTCCGAGGGCCTTGGCCACCCCGATAAAGTCCGGCGTGTAGATGTCCACGCCCACCGGTTCGATGGCGCGGTTGAGCATGTATTTCTTGATCTCTTCATAGCCCTGGTTATTCCACAGCAGCACGATGATCGGCGTGCGCGCCTCCACCGCGCTGGCCAGTTCCGGCAAGGTGAATTGCAACCCGCCATCGCCGATCAGGCACACCACCGGTTGCCCATCGCCACGCCCCAGCCAGGCGCCGATGGCGGCGGGCAGGGCGTAGCCCAAGGTGCCGTAGCCGGTGGAAGAGTTGAACCAGCGGCGCGGGTGGTCGAGGTTCAGGGTCAGGTTGCCGCTGTACACCGGCTGGGTCGAGTCACCCACCAGCACGGCGCCGGGCAGTTGCTCCAAAATGGTGTTGAGGAACAGCGTTTGCGCGCGGGTGGCGGCGTCCCAGGTGGGCGCCAGGTCCGCCCACAGACGCGCGACACGCTGGGCTCCCCATTGCGCATCGCGGGTGGCCAAGGGCGTGCTGCTCAACTCGGCCAGCAAGGCCTCGGCGGCAATCTGCGCGTCAGCCACCAGCGCGACCTGCGGCGGGTAGTTACGCACGGTCTGGTCCGCGTCGATATCGATGCGCAGCAATGCGCCGGGGATTTCAAAGCCGCCGGCGAAGGTGACGTCGTAGTCGGTTTCTGCCAGCTCGGTGCCGATCGCCAGCACCACGTCGGCTTCGGCCACCAGCGCGCGTGTGGCCAGCAGCGTTTGGGTCGAGCCGATCAGCAGCGGGTGATCACCAGGCAGCATGCCCTTGGCGTTGATGGTCAGGGCCACCGGGGCGCCAAGGGTTTCGGCCAGGCGGGTCAGCGCGGGGGCGGCATCAATGGCGCCGCCACCGGCCAGGATCAGCGGGCGCTTGGCGGCTGCCAGCAACTGGCTCATCTGCTTCACCGCAGACGGCGCGGCACCGGCGCGGGCCACGCTGACCGGCTCACTGCCGAGCAGTGCGTCGGCGTTTTCCACCAGCACATCCAACGGGATCTCAATATGCACCGGGCGCGGTCGGCCGGCCTGGAACAGCGCAAATGCACGCGCCAGCACGCCCGGCAACTCCGCCGCCGACATCAGGGTATGGGAGAACGCCGCCACCCCGGCCATCATCGCGCCCTGGTTCGGCAGCTCATGCAGCTTGCCGCGCCCGCCGCCCAACTGGCTGCGCGATTGCACGCTGGAAATCACCAGCATCGGGATCGAGTCGGCGTAGGCCTGGCCCATGGCCGTGGTGATATTGGTCATGCCGGGGCCGGTGATGATGAAGCACACGCCCGGTTTGCCGCTGGTGCGCGCGTAACCGTCGGCCATAAAGCCGGCGCCCTGTTCGTGGCGCGGGGTGACGTGGCGGATGCTGGACCGGGCCAGGCCGCGATACAGCTCCACGGTGTGCACGCCGGGGATGCCGAACACCTGGTCCACGCCGTAGCTTTCCAGGAGGTTGACCAATACTTCGCCGCAGGTCGCCATACATGTCGCTCTTGTTATTGATTCGAGGCGCTATTGGAGCGGCTGGCCGGTAGCGGCAACAATCGATAAAAAGTCATACTAGCCATGTCTTCACGTCATGGCTCATGCCCGTATGAAACGCCTTCCGCCACTGCCTGCGCTGCACACCTTTTGGGTCACGGCCCAGTGCTGCAACTTCACCCGTGCCGCCGAGCAACTGCACATCACCCAGGGCGCCGTGAGCCGTCAGATCGCCGGGTTGGAAAGCCATCTGGGCTACGCCTTGTTCCAGCGCCAGGCGCGGGGCTTGAGCCTGACCGAAGAAGGCCGCGAATGGTCGCTGCGCACGCAGCAGGTATTCGGCCTGATCGTCGACGCGGTAGAGCAGATCGGCGGCCGCCGCGAAACCCTGCAACTCAAGGCCTCCACCTGCGTGATGCGCTGGCTGCTGCCGCGCCTGATGGAGTGGCAACGCGAGCGGCCGGACGTGCCGGTGGAACTCACCACCACCGTGGCCTACACCGTGGATTTTCGCCGCGAGCCGTTCGACGCGGCGGTGATCTACGCGCCTATCGCTGAGCAGTCGGCCGAGGCCCGGCATCTGTTTGATGAGCAACTCACGCCGGTCTGTGCGCCAGGCCTGCTTGGGCGTTTGCGCACACCGTCGGATTTGCAGCAACAGGTGCTGCTGCACCCCACGCGGGATGAGCGGGATTGGGCGTTGTGGCTGAAGGCGGCTAATGCGCGGCTGAGCAATATGGCCCAGGGGCATCATTTTGAAACGCTGGATTTGGCCATGACCGTGGCGTCGCAAGGTTCCGGTGTGGCGATTGGGGATAGTGCACTGATCGGCGAGGATTTGCAGGCGGGGCGGTTGGCTACGCCGTTTGAACTAAGGGTGCCGACGGGGATGGGCTATTACCTGGTGTACCCGCCGGGTACCGAGCCTTCGCCAGGGCTGGAGGCCCTGATGAACTGGCTCGTCAGCCAGGCGCAACAGCCCTGACACCGAAGATCAAAATGTGGGAGGGGGCTTGCCCCCGATGGCTGTGGGTCAGTCAAAGATGCTCCAACTGAACCACCGCCATCGGGGGCAAGTCGAATCGTCGCACCGCCCCTCCCACATTTTTGACCGCGTTGGGTCAGTAACCCACGGTGAAGCGTTGGCGGGAATGCTTCGGCGTTTCGACTTCATCGATCAGGGCGATGGCATAGTCGGCAAAACTGATCCAGCTCCGACCTTTGCTGCTGATCAACAAATGGTCGTGGCCCAAACGGAAATCTTCAGTACGTGCTTCTTCAACGAACTCCGCTGATGGCGAAAGAAAGGACCAATCCAAGTCTTTTTCCTGGCGCAATTTTTCGAGAAACTCACTGCCGGCGCTGGCTTCTTTGCGGTATTCCTCAGGGAAACCGGCACTGTCGATGACTCTTTCTCCGGTGGGCAATAAGAGCGAACCCGCGCCGCCCACCACCAGCAAGCGCTTCACCCCGGCATTTTTCACCGGGCCAATAATTGCCTCGGCGGGCACCGTGGCAAAGTGCGCCGCACTGATCACCACATCACTGCCACTGATGGCCTGTTGCAGCGCGTCAGCATCCAGCGCATCGACCTGTTTAACCGTCACACCCGGCTTCACATCAATCGATTCAATATTGCGCGCGATAGCCACAACGCTATGCCCACGACGCAACGCTTCTTCCAGCAGTTGGCTACCCGCGCGGCCGGTGGCACCAATAATTGCGAGCTTGCTCATGATCTTCTCCAGTTCGTCAGGGTTTAAAACCATTCACCACTTCATTTCGCCCTTGGCGACTTTGGCACTCAGTTCCAGCGAGCTTTCGTCGGCGAGTGTGGGGTAACGCTTTTTCATCGCCGCGATCAGCTCAGCGGAGTTCTTGGCCTTGTGGGCTTCATCGTCGAAGGCCTGGATGTAATCGGAGGTAAACACCACGGATTCAAGGGTCGGCGTGCCCAGGTAGTGGCCCGGCACCACCGTGCGCGGCTTCAGGTTCTCGATGCGTTGCAGGGTGGCCAGCCAATCCTTGTGGGATTTGGCGGTTTGGGTGTCGGCCATCCACAGGTGAATGTTTTCCGAGACCACCACACCCCCGACCACTGCCTTGATCGACGGGATCCACACAAAGCTGCGATCCGGCTGTGGGCCGTCCAGGCCGATCACCTCAAGTTGCTGGCCTTCCAGGCTCAGGCTGGCGCCTTGCAGTACCTGCGGCACGATGGTTTTAGCGGGTTTGTCGGCGCCCATTTTGGGGCCCCAGAACGCGAGCTTGGCGGCCACGGTGGCGTTGATATGGTCGACCACCGGTTGGGGCGCCAGCACCTTGGCGTCGGGGAAAGCGGCGGTCAGGGTGTCGAGGCCGAAGTAGTAGTCCGGGTCGCCATGGCTGATGTAGATGGTGGTCAGGTGCTTGCCGCTGGCGCGGATCTTCTGCACCAACTGTTCGGCCTGGCCCTTGCCGAATTGGGCGTCTACCAGGATCGCGTCCTTGGCGCCGCTGACCAGCACCGAGCTGACCGGGAAGATGGCTGCTTCGCCTGGGTTGTACACGTCGAGGGTCAGCTCGGCCGCGGCGGCATGGGCGGCAAAAGCCAGGGCGGCGGTGGCCAGGGTCAGGCGCTTGAGGGTCGAGAGCATCGGGGCAGTTCCAGCAGTGGTTGAAGGATGCACAGAGCTTAGTTGCACCAAACAAGACTAAAAATGCGATGCTGGAACATAGTTTGTTTCTAAAATCGGGCAAATCATGGACCGTCTTCAAGCAATGCGCGTGTTTGTCACGGTGGTGGACCTGGGCAGCCAGTCTGCCGCTGCCGACCATTTGGACCTGTCGCGCCCGGTGGTGTCGCGCTACCTGGCCGAGCTGGAAGACTGGGTGGGCGCGCGTTTGCTGCACCGCACCACGCGCAAGCTCAGCCTTACCGCGGCGGGCGGTGAAACCCTGCCGCGCTGTCGGCAACTGTTGGAGTTGTGCGGCGACATGCAGGCCGCCGTCAGCGAGCCGGATGACGCGCCCCGTGGGCTGCTGCGCCTGAGTGTCAGCACCTCGTTCGGCCAGGCGCAATTGGCCGAGGCCATCGCCGAGTATGTCAGGCGCTATCCGTTGGTCACGGTCGACATGCAGATGCTCGACCGCACGGTGAACCTGGTGGATGAACGCATCGACCTGGCCATCCGCACCAGCAATGACCTGGACCCCAACCTGATCGCCCGGCGCCTGACCGTCTGTCGCTCAGTGGTGTGTGCCACGCCGGCGTATCTGCTGGCGCACCCGGCCCCGCAGAAAGTCGAAGACCTGGCCCGACACAACTGCCTGACCCATTCCTACTTCGGCAAAAGCCTGTGGCATTTCGAAGAGAAGGGCGATCACGTGTCAGTGCCGGTGCACGGCAATATCACCGCCAACGAGGCCAGCACCTTGCTGCGCGTGACATTGGCCGGGGCCGGGGTGGCGATGCTGCCCAGTTACCAGGCCGGCGACTACATCCGCAGCGGCCAGCTGGTGCGCCTGCTGCCCGCTGCAGAACCCCGTCAGATGAACATCTACGCGGTCTACGCTTCGCGCAAGCACATGCCGTCGGCGCTGCGCAGCCTGCTGGATTTCCTGGTGCTGAGGTTTCCGGAAGAGCCCGTGTGGGACATCGATCTGTAAGGCGACATAAACCGGTTGAATGTCGTCCAATAATGGCAACTCGCCCTGGCTGGCCTATGCTTTAAACAGTAGCGTACAGATCCGCTCAGAGGTCTTTGCCATGGGCATCAAAACCAGAAAATACCTGATGATTTTCACCCTTTGCGCCTTGGCGAGTGCGCTGTATGGCACCGCCGCCTACCGCGTGGAGCAGACCCGTATGCAGCCGACCTTTGCGATCAGCTGCCATCAGGACCAATGCGTTCCCCATACCGGCAGTTTCAGTGCGCTCAGGTAGGCTGCTCGGCCTTTAACTGTTCGCGAAATGCCTTGGGCGAGAACCCGACCCGTCGGCGAAACAGCCGGGAGAAGTTGGTTGGGTCGGAAAACCCCAATACCTCCGACATTTCATTGATGGTCATGCTGGTGTAGGTCAGCAGGCGCTTGGCTTCCAGCAATTGGCGGTCATGCATGATCTGCAATGCAGGCTGCCCGCCCAATTCCCGACATGTGCCGTTCAGGTGTGAGACCGAGATGCCGAGCTTGTGGGCCAAGTCCTCAATTTTCGGGTGTTCACGGTAGTGCTGCTCGACCAGTTGGGTGAAGCGCCGGAAATACTCGCGCCCCCTCGGGGCCCGTGGGTGACGCCGCTGGATCGCCTGGCGGCTGATCCACACCAATAACACGCTGACCAGGGCGTGCATCATCATGTCCCGGGCGGGTTGCTCATCGGCGTATTCGTCCTGCAGGCGCGCGAACTGGCTATTGAGGTAGTCGCGGTCCTTGCCCGCCGGGTAGCTGCCGAGGGCCTGCAGGCCGTCCACGGCGGCGCCCAATTGGGCTTGCAAATGGCTGACCAGCGGCGCCGCCAGGGTTACCACGTAGCCTTCGACATCTTCCGAAAAACGGAACCCGTGCACACACAGCGGGGGTAATACCTGCAACGTGGCTTCGTTGAGCGTGGTGCGCTGGCCTTCGATTTCCAACTGTGCCTGGCCTTTGTGCACGTAGAGCAACTGGCACAGATCCGCGTGCCGGTGGGGCTGGATTTCCCACTGGTATTCCCGACTGCGCCGGGAAATGGTTTCACAGTGCAACAAATCGGGTGTCGGCCATTGCTGGCTTTCCCCGTAAAGCTTGAAGACCGGAATCGCGGTTTTGGTCATGATTTCAATCCAATAGCCAGGAGATTGGTGCGGTAATCGCCCCGATTGGCAAAAAGCGCAGGCTTTGGCGCAGTTTTCACCTTCTTATGCCGCTCACTCAAGTGAAAAATGTCAGCAACAACATCAATGACAACTCTTTCATTGAATCCGTTCGAGTGTAATTTGCGGGCCATAAAAATAATGAAAACGCTGAAAACCCAAGTCGCCATCATTGGCGCCGGTCCCTCCGGACTGTTGCTCGGCCAGCTGCTGCACAACGCCGGCATCCAAACCCTGATCCTTGAGCGCCAGAGCGCCGATTACGTGCAAGGCCGCATCCGCGCCGGGGTGCTGGAGCAAGGCATGGTCGACCTGCTGCGCGAGGCCGGCGTGAGCCAACGCATGGATGCCGAGGGCCTGGTGCATGACGGCTTCGAACTGGCGCTCAATGGCCAGCTCACGCATATCGACCTCAAAGCCTTGACCGGCGGCCAATCGGTGATGATCTACGGCCAGACCGAAGTCACCCGCGACCTGATGGCCGCCCGCGCCGCCGCTGGTGCCACCACCCTGTACGAGGCGTGCAACGTACAGCCTCACGACCTGAAAAGTGATCGGCCCTGGCTGACTTTCGAGCACGCGGGCGAGGCGTTTCGCCTGGACTGCGACTACATCGCCGGGTGCGACGGTTTCCACGGTATTGCCCGCCAGTCGATCCCGGCTGAATCGCTGAAGGTCTTCGAGCGCGTCTACCCGTTCGGCTGGCTGGGGATTCTTGCCGATACGCCGCCCATTCACCCGGAGTTGGTGTACGCCAAGCACCCGCGTGGCTTTGCCTTGTGCAGCATGCGTTCGCCGACCCGCAGCCGTTACTACCTGCAAGTGCCGGTCGACGAGGCGCTGGATGAATGGCCGGATGCACGCTTTTGGGATGAACTGAAAACCCGCCTGCCCAGCGATCTGGCAGAGCAGTTGGTGACCGGCCCGTCGATCGAAAAAAGCATCGCGCCGTTGCGCAGTTTTGTGGTGGAACCGATGCAGTACGGGCGCCTGTTCCTGCTGGGGGACGCCGCGCATATCGTGCCGCCTACCGGGGCCAAGGGCTTGAACCTGGCGGCCAGTGACGTGAGCACGCTATTTCGGATCTTGCTCAAGGTGTATCGCGAGGGGCGGGTGGAGTTGCTCGAGCGCTATTCCGCCATCTGCCTGCGCCGGGTGTGGAAGGCCGAGCGGTTCTCATGGTGGATGACCTCCATGCTGCACCAGTTTCCGCAGGCGGATGGTTTCAGCCAGCGTATTGCCCAGAGCGAACTGGAGTATTTCATCGGCTCCGAAGCCGGTCGCAGAACCATCGCGGAAAATTACGTCGGGCTTCCTTACGAAGCTATCGAATAGCCTGCTATCGTATCGAGCATTCCCGCGGGCTGCCTTTTCCTGCGGGCCTTGCTCGAAGGTTCTGCCGTGACTCAGCTCAATCAGCCCGCTGCACCGCTGCCCGCGGTGCGCAGTATTCTCGCCTCGTTGATGATGGCGATCTTCCTCGGCGCCTTGGACCAGACCATTGTCGCCGTGTCCATGCCGGCCATTTCCGCGCAATTCCATGACGTCAACCTGCTGGCCTGGGTGATCTCCGGCTATATGGTGGCGATGACGGTGGCAGTGCCGATTTACGGCAAGCTCGGCGATCTGTACGGGCGCCGGCCGATGATGTTGATCGGCATGGGCCTGTTCACCGTGGCGTCGCTGTTCTGCGGCATGGCCCAAAGCATGGAGCAACTGGTGCTGGCGCGGGTGCTGCAGGGCATCGGCGCCGGGGGGATGATCTCGGTGAGCCAGGCGATCATCGGCGATATCATCCCGCCCCGCGAGCGCGGGCGCTACCAGGGGTATTTCAGCGGCATGTACGCGGTGGCCAGCGTGGCCGGGCCGGTATTGGGCGGCTATATGACCGAGTACTTGTCGTGGCGCTGGGTGTTCCTGATCAACCTGCCCTTGGGCGCCGGTGCCTGGTATGTGGCCCATCGCACGCTGGTGGGGCTGCCGGTGCCGCAGCGCAAGCCGATCATCGATTACCTCGGCACGGTGCTGATGATTATCGGCCTGAGCGCCTTGTTGCTGGGCATCACCGAAATCGGCCAGGGGCATCATTGGCGTGATGATGAAGTGCTGGGGTTGTTGGCGTGCGCGTTGGTGGCCTTGAGCCTGTTTGTCTGGCACGAGCGCCGCGCACGCGAGCCCTTGCTGCCGATGCACCTGTTTGCCAACCGCAGTGCGGTGCTGTGTTGGTGCACGGTATTTTTCACCAGCTTCCAGGCGATTTCCCTGACGGTGCTGATGCCGCTGCGCTTTCAGACGGTTACCGGTGGCGGTGCCGACAGCGCCGCCTTGCA
Source organism: Pseudomonas sp. S09G 359 (assembly GCF_002843605.1). Taxonomy (NCBI): domain Bacteria; kingdom Pseudomonadati; phylum Pseudomonadota; class Gammaproteobacteria; order Pseudomonadales; family Pseudomonadaceae; genus Pseudomonas; species Pseudomonas sp. S09G 359. Next base: position 1,708,977 of record NZ_CP025263.1, read on the forward strand.
TTTGCTGCCCCTGGCGATGGGCTTGCCCATGGGCGCGTATTCCGCCGGGCGCATGACCTCGGTGACCGGGCGCTATAAACCGATGATCCTTTCTGGCGCGTTGCTAAGCCCGCTGGCGATCCTTGGCATGGCCTTCAGCGCGCCCCAGGATGTGCTGCTGACCGGCGTGTTCATGTTGCTGTGCGGGATCGCCGCCGGCATGCAGTTCCCCACCTCCCTGGTGGGGTCGCAAAACTCGGTGGAACAACGCGACATCGGTGTCGCCACCAGTACCACCAACCTGTTTCGTTCCCTTGGTGGCGCGGTGGGGGTGGCGTGCATGTCGGCGTTGCTGCTGGCGCTGTTGCAGGATTCCAGCTTCGCCCACTTGGCCAGTGGTGCGCTGGTGGCCGAAGGCAGTTCCGGCAACGTGTTGCTCGATGGCCTGAACGCCGCCCCGGGCCCAGCGCAGGATGCCCTGCGCGGGGAGTTGGGGGTCACGTTCCGGCATTTGCTGATGGTCAGCGCGGCGGTATCGCTGCTGGGGCTGGCGGCGGCAATTGCGATGCCGAATCGGGTGCTGCGCGGCCGTGAAGACAAGGCCAAATAACTGACAAGATAGAGATCAAAAGGTGGGAGGAGGCTTGCCCACTCCCACCTTTGATTACACTTCAGTCCATTGGCTTAGGGGCTGTAGTACCCGACCGCTACCATGAAATGCCCGACCTTGCGCACATAGGCATGCTTGTTCTCGACCTTGTCGGTCACCGGGTTTTTCCAGCGGTATTTGTACTCACCCTGGTCCTGCTCGGCCAACAGCTTGAGGATCGGCTCGCCCACCGGTTTGCCGTCGGGGTCCTTGATCTTGCTGAAGTCGGTGTTGATCAGCCGCAGGTTGGTGCCGTGGGCCACGTAGCGCTGGGTGTTGAGGTCCACCACGAACACATAGAGGTCATCCTGCAGGAAACCACCCTGCAATGAGTTGATGGCCTTGAGCGTGCCGGCCTCATCCTTGAGCAGCGCGGTGGCCGCCTTGTTGCGCAGGGCCCGGGCTTGTTCCGGGGTGGCCCGTGGCAGGTAATAACCGACGGCCACGATGCGCTCGCCCACCCGCTGGTAGAACACATGCTTGCGCTCGACCTTGCCGTCGTTCCAGTTCTGCCAGCGGTAGTCGGCCTGCTGGATGCCCTGGCCTTCCGGCACATCAAGTGCGGCCTGGAATGATTCGCGCAGATCCGGCCCGAGCACTTCGTTGACATCCCGGCCGATCAGCGCGGAGGAGGGGCCGCCACTGGCCAGCAGCACGCCGTGGGTATCCACCACAAATACGTAGCGGTCGTGGTCGACAAACTCGCCCTGGCGGCTGAACGCGGCGAACGCCTTGTCGCCATTGCTCTGGTAATAAGCCAGGGCTTTTTCGAGCAAGGCCTTGGCCGCCTCGGCGTCCTTATCCTCGGTGGTTGCGGCATGCACCTGGCTGAAACACAACAGCAGCAGCCAGCTGATTCGCAGCATTGCCTTCATGGTCCATCCCTCGTTGTTATAAGTGTGACCAGAGCGTAGACGGCCCTGGCTCAGGGCGCTGCCAACCATTGGTTGACGATGCCGTCGTATACCCCGGTGGCAACGCTCAGGTGCAGCCATTGGTCGACGTAGCTTTTCCATGCCACGTCATCGCGTGGCAGCAGGAAGGCCTTTTCGCTGTATTGCATTTGCCGGTCCGGGTTGACCGCGCACAGCCCAGGCTTGAGCTTCTGCTGGTAACGCGCCTCGCTGGCATCGGTGATCATCACATCGGCCTTGCCCGCCAGCAATTCGTCAAAGATCGTGACATTGTCATGCAGGCGGATCTGCGCCTGGCCCAGGTGGGCGCGGGCAAATACCTCATTGGTGCCGCCCGCCGGTTCGATGACACGCACCTGCGGCTGGTTGATCTGCTCGACGGTCTGATAGCGCTGCACATCGGCGCAGCGCACCAGCGGAATCTTGCCGTCCACCCCGAGGGTCTGGCTGAAGAAGGCTTTTTTCTGGCGCTCCAGGGACACCGAAATACCGCCCACGGCAATGTCACAGCGCTGGGCGAGGAAGTCCGGCATCAGGGTTTTCCAGGTCGTGGGCACCCAGGCGATCTTGGCGTTGAGGCTCTTGGCCAGGGACTCGGCCATGGCGATGTCGATGCCTTCATAGCTGCCGTCGGAGCGCAGCGACGTGTAGGGCTTGTAGTCGCCGGTAGTGCAGACGGTGAGCGTGCCACGGGCAAGCACCGCGTCAAGGCGCGAGGGGGCGGTGTCTGCCAGGGCGGAGGTGGCCAGGCTCGCCAGTACGCACAGGGTTATTGTTGTTTTCATGCGGTCGAATCCTTGGAGCATGTCGGGCGGTCATTATTTCCAGCGCGGGGCAGGGTGGCAAGGCGGCGTGAATGTTTAGTCAAACCGCAACCAAACTCCGCCAACCCTGAATTTAATCGCCTATCCCGGCGTGTGACGCTGCCGGTACCTACTTCAATGTGATCCCCGCATGGACGGCTGCTCCGATACACATCCCGCGCTACTGCCGTCCGCGCTGGCCTTCTGGGCGCTGTTCCACTGCCGACATGCGCGCCCACCAGACTCCTGCCTCCTACGTTGATCTGCCCCATGGATGACGCGCACCTGTGCGCATCTGCCCGGCGGCGCCGGCGCGCCTGCCTGACGCAAACGTATGAGAAAGCCCATGAGTGTTTTTGCCAGCCTGCATGAAGCCCAGTCCTTCCTTGAGCAAAACCCGGACATTGAGATGTTCGAGCTGTTTATCCTCGACAACAACGGTGTGCCACGCGGCAAGTTATTGCACCGCGACGAGTTACTGGCGGTGTATGCCAGCGGCCGGCCGTTGCCCAGCACTATCCTTGGCCTGACCATTAATGGCGATGACGTGGAAAACTCCGGGCTGGTGTGGGAGGTGGGCGATATCGACTGCCGCGCCTACCCGATCAGCGGCAGTTTGCAGCGCATGCCGTGGCGCCTTATCCCCACGGCGGCGGTGCAAGTCAGCATGCACCCCAGCGAGGGCTTGCCCGCCACCGTGGCTGACCCCCGGCACCTGCTGGCAAAGGTAATCGAAGGGCTGCAGGCCGACGGTTATTACCCGGTGATGGCGGCGGAGCTGGAGTTCTACCTGCTCGACCAGAAGCCCGACAGCAACGGCCGCCCGCAACCGGCACGGGATGTGGACGGCGGGCGGCCACGCTCGACCCAGGTGTACGGCCTGCGCGAACTGGAGCAGATCGAGCCGTTCCTCGCCGACCTTTACAGCGCCTGCAAACTGCAAGGCATCCCGGCACGCACGGCGATTTCCGAATACGCCCCGGGCCAGGTGGAAATCACCCTGGAGCATCGCGCCGATGCGTTGCAGGCGATGGATGAAGCGGTGCGCTACAAACGCCTGGTCAAGGGCGTGGCGCACAAGCACGGGATGACCGCCTGCTTCATGGCCAAGCCGTTCGACGACCTGGCGGGCACCGGCATGCATATGCACGTGAGCCTGGCGGATGCCGAGGGCAACAACCTGTTCGCCAGCGCAGCCGCCGACGGCACGCCGCTGCTGCGCCAAGCAGTGGGGGGCATGCTCAGCACCTTGCTGGATGCGTTGCTGATGTTCTGCCCCAATGCCAACTCTTACCGGCGTTTCCAGACCAACAGCTATGCGCCGCTGGCCGCCACCTGGGGCGTCGACAACCGCACCGTCAGCCTGCGCGTGCCTGGCGGCCCGGCCAACTCGCGGCATATCGAGCACCGCATCTGCGGCGCCGACGCCAACCCCTACCTGGCGGCGGCGGCGATCCTCGCGGGTATACACCGGGGCATCCGCGAACAACGCGACCCCGGCGCCCCGGTGGAGGGCAACGGCTACGCCCAGGCCAAGGAGTTGCTGCCTACCGACTGGCTCACCACCCTGCGTGCGCTGGAAGGTTCGAGCTGGGCGCGGGAGGCGTTCGGCAGTGAGTTCCTGGGTGTGTACCTGGCGGTAAAACGTGCTGAATACCGCCAGTTCATGGGCGAGGTGGGTGAGCAGGATTGGCGCTGGTACCTGCATCAGGCGTGAGTGGACGGTGGGCCTGTTGTAGTGAGCGGGCTCGTTGTGGCGAGCGGGCTTGTTGTGGCGAGCGGGCTTGCCCGCGTTGGGTGGCGGAGCCGCCCCAATCAGGCCGCCCCACCCGTTCAGACAGAAATGCGGTGAATGGTTTTAGGGCCGCTTCGCGCCCCAACGCGGGCAAGCCCGCTCGCCACAACAAGCCTGCTAGTTACAACAAGCCTGCTAGCCACAAAGAGCCCGCTAGCCGCAAGAAGCCCACTCACTGCAACAAGCCCGCCGGCCACAATATGCCTGGGGTGAAGCTTTCGACCTTTTTTTGACATTGCAGTGGTTAAGCTGCGGATCAAGGTCGTTCACTACCGTTTCACTCATATGAGCCCGCGATGTCGCCACAACCTCCCTCACCCATCGAGATTGAATACGCCGAGCGCTGTGACCGTGAGCACGCCAGGGTCTGCGGCGACACTCGGCCACCCGGTTTGCGGCGGCGCCTGGCGTCATGGCGCGACGAGTGGATGGTGCGCCAGGCGCTGAAAGTTGCCGGCGAACCGGGGCTGGTGCTGGACCTGGCCTGTGGCTCTGGGCGCTTTTGGCCGGTATTGGCCGAGCACGTCAACCGCGTGATCCTGGCCTCGGACAATTCCCAGGACATGCTCGACCACGCCTGCACCCACCACCCGGCGACGCTGCTCAAGCGCGTCAAGACGTTTCAGGGTTCGGCGTTTTCCATCGGGCTGTCGGCGAATGCGGTGGACTGCATTTTCTGCCTGGAATTGTTTCGCCATGTACCCAGCAGTGAAGGGCGGTTGGCGTTACTGCGCGAGTTCCACCGGGTCAGCCGCGACACGGTGATTATCTCCGTCAATGCGCGTACGGCCGCAGAAGATGAGTTCCGCCAGGCCGGCTTCAAGGTCCTGCACCAGCAGGAATTCATGCCAGGCTCCAGCCTGTGGCGGGTCTACGTGCTGCGTAAGAGAGGATAAGTCCCGGTTGTAGGACTATTCTTCATCTCCTGTCTGAGTTTTCATGGTTGCCTGTGCACTGCGAATGCTCGCAAGTCCCTTTCGCGATATATACTGCGCGCCATTCTTCAAGGGAGAGCCGTGTGGCCATCGATATTCACTGGATCTGCGACAACGATAGCCTCGGCCAGCATTGCGCCGAATGGCAGCAGTTGCCATTCGTCGCCCTCGACACCGAATTCATGCGGGTCGACACCTTTTATCCCATTGCCGGGCTGATCCAGATCGGTGATGGCGTGCGCGCTTACCTGATCGACCCCCTGACCATCGACAACTGGCAACCGTTGGCCGCCCTGTTGGAAAACCCTGCGGTGATCAAGGTGGTGCACGCTTGCAGTGAAGACCTTGAGGTGTTGCTGCGCTTGACCGGCAGCCTGCCGGTGCCGCTGTTCGACACCCAATTGGCCGCCGCGTACCTGAACCTTGGTTTCTCCATGGGGTATTCGCGCCTGGTGCAGGCCGTACTCGATATCGAGTTGCCCAAGGGCGAAACCCGTTCCGACTGGCTGCAGCGGCCGTTGTCGGAGACGCAAATCAGCTACGCCGCCGAAGACGCGGTGCACCTGGCCGAGGTCTATACCCGCCTGCGCCCGCGCCTGTCGGACGATAAATACGCCTGGGTGCTGGAAGACGGCGCCGAACTGGTGGCCAACCTGCGCCGTGAGGTCGACCCGTACGAGGTGTACCGCGACGCCAAGCTGGCGTGGAAACTGTCCCGTGCCCAACTCGCCGTGCTGCGCGAACTGTGTGCCTGGCGCGAGCAGCAGGCGCGTGCCCGTGACCTGCCGCGCAACCGCATCATTCGCGAACACTCGCTGTGGCCCCTGGCCAAATCCCAGCCGGATAACCTCGCCGCGCTGGGTAAGATTGAAGACATGCACCCGCGCACCGTCCGTCAGGATGGCCAGTTCCTGCTGGACCTGATCAAGCGTGCCGGCAGCGTACCCGTGGACCAATGGCCGCCCGCCGTGGCCGAGCCGTTGCCGGTAGACGCCGCTACACTGATCAAGCACCTGCGCGCCCTGGGCCAGGCCGAAGCCGAGCGCCTCGACATGGCGCCGGAACTGATGCTGCGCAAGAAAACCCTCGAAGCCCTGGTTAAAAGTGGCTACCCCGATGGGCCTTATAAATTGCCAGACTCGCTGCGTGGCTGGCGCCGCGAGTTGATGGGCCAAGCGCTGCTCGACAGCCTGGCCACTGCCGGAGAACAGCCTTGAAACGTATCTGCTCCATCTACCGCAGCCTGAAAAAAGACGGCATGTACCTCTACGTGCTCAAGAGCGACGCCCTGGAGCGTGTGCCGGAACCGTTGATGGCCGCCTTCGGCAAGGCTCATCTGGCGTTCGAGATGATACTGACGCCGGAGCGCAAGCTGTCGCGTGAAGACATCACGGTGGTTCTGGAAAACCTCGACAAGCAGGGCTACCACCTGCAAATGCCGCCGGCCGAGGACGAGTACATCGAACACTTGCCCGAAGAGCTGCTGCGTCGCAACGACCCGATGTGATCGGGTCCGTGCCCTGTCCGGGGCACGTGTTTGAATGAAATCGTATTAGTGGGCGGTGGCCGTAAGGAAGCGGGCGGCCGTCTGCACTGTTTTTGAAAGGTTTGAACCATGCGTGTTCTGATTGCTGAACAGGATCACCCGCTCTACGCCCAACTGCTCAATGAAGTGGCGCCGGACCTTGAGGTGCTCACCAGCGGCGACTCGGCCGAACTGTCGCGCCTGGCTGCCGATTGCCCGGTGTGGCTGGGCCAACCGGACCTGCTGGCCACGCTGCTGCGCCAGGGCCATCGCCCGCAGTGGCTGCAATCGACCTGGGCGGGCATCACGCCGCTGCTGGCCGAAGGCTTGCCGCGTGACTATCGCCTGACCCGCGCGGTGGGCATCTATGGCCAGGTCATGGCCGAATTTGTCCTCACTTATATGCTCGGCCATGAGCGCGAAGTGCTGGCGCGGCTGGTCAGCCAGGTCGAGCGCAAGTGGGACAACCGCACCGGCCAGAGCCTGGCCGGGCGCAAGGTGCTGATCGTCGGCACCGGCGATATTGGCCAGAGTGTCGCCGAGTTTCTGCTGCCGTTTGGCGTCAAGCTTTACGGCATCGCCAGCAGCGAGCGGGAGCAGGCGCCGTTTCTCGAAGTGGCCGGGCTCGATCAATTGGGCCGGCTGGTGGGCGAGGTGGATTATGTGATCAACCTGCTGCCCAACACGCCGAACACCCATGACCTGTACGACGCAGCGCTGTTTAAGCAATTCAAGCCGACCGGCCTGTTTATCAACGTCGGGCGCGGTGTGGCCGTCGTCGATGCCGACCTGGTCGAGGCCTTGAAAGAAGGGCACCTGGCCGGCGCGGTGATCGATGTGTGCCGCCAGGAACCGTTGCCACAACGCCATCCGTTCTGGACCGCCTGGGGCCTGCTGTTGACCGGGCACAGTTCCGCGCCGACATCGCCGCCGATGATGGTGGCGTTGTTCCTGGAAAATCTGCGCGCGTATCAGGCCAAGCAGGCCCTGCGCGGCGAAGTGAGTTTCGACCGCGGTTATTGACGGCACGCCCGGCGGGCGGGCGTAGTTGTTCACATTTGCTCATATACACACAACCTGACAGTCAAGATGGAACCGCCTTTGCGGGGTTTTACACCCAGTACAGGCAAAGGGCGCAAGGTCGCGTCTTTTGAAGGATCCATTTGACTAAGGACAGGTTCCAGCATGACTACGCTTGCATCGCCCGCCATTCATACGCGCCCTATGGCGCCGTTCCAATCCCTTGTTTCCAACGATGAGGCACCGTCGCAAGCGCCGGCGCCCGAGTCGCCACGTGCGCAACCATCGGCCTTGAACCTCGCGCTGGGCGACCACTGCAACGGAGCCGCCCTGGCCGATAAGCTCCAGGGAATCCTGCAGGCACTGCCGCGGCAGCTCGTTGCGAAACAGTCGACCTCGATGGCGCAGGCCAGGGCTCAGATGGAAGCCGCCCTGACCGCGCACTTGAAAAGCACCACGATGTACGTGTGCGAAGACGCTTCCTACCGACCCCTTCAGCCGCTGCCGCCCAACCGTCTGGTCAGCCTTGAAGCGTTTATCCTCGGCAGCGGCTTGCCGCTCCCGAAAACCCTGAAAGCCCTGGCTGACCTTACGGAGGAAATGACCCGGCAGGCGCAGGTCCATCCTCTGGGGAACTTCAGTGGCGGGCTGTCCTGGGCGCTGCCGATGCCCGCTCAGGATCAGCAGCGCATTCTCGCGCTGATGCAGAGCAACACCAGTGGGTTGCCCGACCTGCCGTTGGCAGACGACACCAAGGGGGCGCTGGGGTATCTGCTCAGCGGCAGCACGGTGCTTGAGTCTGACCTGAAAAAGCCGGTGGTCGCCATGGAGAAACTGCTCGGCTCATCCAAGGCGCAGGCGTTGGGGCTGGCGATCCAGACCCGGCTGGGCGGGGCGGCCACTGACGGCAACGCCGACGATTACGTGATGACGGCCATCCACCTCGGTCTTGACCCGCAACCTCTGGCGGCGCCCACCGGTACGTCGGTGGCGGGATTTGACCTGGCGCACCGTCGGCACTGGGGGCAACCCGCGTCGGCAGTGATTGCAGACCTGGCCGCCCATTTGATTGAGCAAGGCCGGGCCAGCACGCAAACCGCCTATCTCGGGGCCTATCTGCTGTTGGCCAGGGTGGCGCCGCACTATCTGGTCAAGGACATCCCGCCCAGCGTGACTAACGCCAGTGTGCTTTGGGCCCAATTGGCGATAGCCGTGGCGAGGATCGAGGCGCAGACCCCCGGGCGCACACTCGCCATGGGGTACGCCGAGATTCTGCTGGTTGCCGAGGCGCTCGATAACGACGCGGCCAGCCAGCAGACGGCCCAGCAGGCCTTGCGGGCGTGGGGGGTGGCCAACGGGTTTCTCGCCAGCACTCAATCGCAGCCCTCGGACGATGAGATGGAGCGGGTGCGGCTCGCGTACAACAACCAATTGAATGCCTTGAAAAACGCCAGCACCCTGCTGCAAACGCCGATTCCCAGCCGGGAAACGATGGCGCTTGCCGAGCTTGAAGCGGCGTTTCCCGAGTTGGATACCAAGCTGTTCAAGGTCAGGCACCTGCAAAAGGCCTCGTTGAAAAAAGGGCGGCCGGGGGTTTATCCGGGAATGCGCTCGATGCTGGATATCGTTATGGAGGGAGACTCGCTGAGGAACCAGCAACATTGGATTACCCAAGACGCGCGTATCCCCATCGGTAAATTCTGCGCCCTGTATGAAGCGGGCACGCTCGGGGTCGCCGGTTCGTTCAAGACCGCCTACGACGCCGCCATCCACGCCCACGAAGTGGGGCACCAGACGGCCGTGCACAACCTGATTTGTACATTGCCATTGGACGACCGCGAGAACCTGGAACTTGGCAAGCTGGAGTTTTTCCAGACCCACCAATACAAAATTTCTACGGACTTATTGACCCCGCCCACCCTGCGCACCCGTGGGCATACCCTGGAGGTGAAGGCGACGAGAAATGGGCAAGTCAATGTCTACACGATCGACACGCGACGTGGCGTCATCGAGAAGCACAACTCTCTGATCCGCCGCCGTACCGAGCCTTACACCGCCTCCAAGCTGGAGACGCGCGAGGCGAATATCCTCTCGCGAACCGCGTTGCTTGAACCTGATGACGCCGGGCAGTTTCAGGCGCGGGCCGAGGGCACGGCGGCGCCTGACAGTTTCAATTCCAGGCGCAGTCACGCGATTGCGGATGCCTTCGTGAAGGCTCTCGACTTGAAAAACGCTGATCTGCTCAATGAGGCCAGGGGCATCACTTCCTATGATCAGGACAGTGCGCGAGACGAGGCGGTTGCCGAGTTTTTCCTGAACCTGATCCCCTTGCGTTCAGCCATCGTCAACTTTCAAAACGGCCATATTGGCCAAGGCCTGTTTGACCTGGCCCTGGATGCGGTGGGCCTGGTTACGTTGGGCGCGGGCAAGGCGGCGCAGGCGGGCAAGGTCTTGGGCAAGGCGGTGTCATCGGTGGGGCAGGCGGCCAAGGCGGCGAGGTTTGTCGGGGCGAGCGTGATCGAAGCCTTCAACCCCTTGGCTGGGGTGGGGGATCTGCTGCTGGGCGGCGGTCGTTATGCCGTGGCGAAAGTGGTTGGGCGGTTCCGTCCGCCGCCGTTGTCCTCGGTACCCGACGGCGAGCTGAGTAACGCATTGTTTCGCCAATTCAACGTGCCCGAGTCGAACATTGCCGGGCTCTCGCCCAACAGTCAGGGCGTGTATGTAGCTGCTGACGGGGGCCTGTCCCATATCCGTCACACCGACAGTACAGGCCATACCGCGGTTTACGAAGTGCGGCAGGTCACGCGTACCGCTGAGGGGAAAATCCAGGCGCGGGTGTACCACAATAACCGGCAGACATCGTTGCTGGTGGAGCAGGTCGAGGCTAATCGGTGGCAGCGCTTGGGGCTGCTGGGCGGCCAACCGCCGTCGATCAAGGCAGACCTTGGCCCCGTGATCGGTCAGGGCGGCGAGGGCATCGTTTACGCCAGCCGTGACGGGAAACGCGCGTACAAGGATTTTGGTCCGACCTCGCAAGCACCCGACGAGATTACCGAACTGTCGGAAGTCGAGTACCTCAATAAATATTATGGCGATGGGTTTGCGCATACGGCAGTTGATGACGGGCGTCTTTATTTAGTCATGGGCCGCATCGACGGGACGGATCTTGGGCATATCAAAAAGGGCGATTTACCACCTGAGGCACGCTCACTGTTGGCGGATGTGTTCGAGCAAATGGAGGCAAAGAATATCTACCATAACGACATGCAGCTTAAAAACTACATGTACTCGGCCACGGACAAAAAGGTCTACCCGGTGGACCTGGACGCGATGCAGGCTGAATGGATGCCGCCGTTCCTGATGGAGATGTACCAGCGCAACAAACAAACGGTACTCAACGAATATGCAGCATTGTTCGCAGCCGCACCTTGAAGCCTAGGCCGTGACAGTGAGTTGCCCCGGCAAAGGGGCAACTCACTGTCACGGCTGAGCGGCTGTCAGAGGCTGAAATCACCTTCCGAGACCAACTCGCTCAGCGGCTTGCGCGGGCTTGGCGCTTCACGGCCTTGCAGGTATTCCGGCAAGGTCGACTTGTCCCCCAGTTTGCCGACGGCGACGGCCGCGTGCAGCGCATAACCTTCTGGAATCTTCAGCTCCTGGCGGGTCAGCTCCTGATCGAAGCCGGCCATGCCGTGGGTGTGCCAGCCGCTGAGGCTGGCTTGCAGCGCCAGGTGGCCCCAGGCCGAGCCGGTGTCGAAGGTGTGCCACAGCGCCGGGGTTTCTTCCGTGGCGCCAGGGGCGATAAAGTCGGTTTTCGAGGCGATGATCACCAGGGCCGACGCGTGCTGCGCCCAGTTACGGTTGAACTCATTGAGCAGGCCCAGGAAACGCTCCCAGTTCGGCGTGTCACGGCGCGCGTAGAGAAAACGCCAAGGCTGCGAGTTGTACGCCGACGGCGCCCAGCGTGCGGCTTCGAAAAAGCTCAGCAGGGTTTCTTGCGGGATACTCTCGCCGGTAAAGGCGCGAGGCGACCAGCGGTCGGTGAACTGGGTGTGGATCGGATAGTCGGCAACACGGGTCATGAGCAGTTCCTGATCGTCAATTCGGCGTTCAAAGCTACTGCGCGGCCACTACACTGACAAGTGTTGTTACACCGCCAGTCGTAAGCACTTGGTTATAAGGGGCTTGGGCACTAGACTGGCGGCCTTTTAATGTACCGCTACCGATGTAGAGCCATGGCCGCCAAAGTCGAACCTTTCTGGATACGCAAAACCCTTGAACACCTCGATCAGGAGGAGTGGGAGTCGTTGTGCGACGGCTGTGGCCTGTGCTGCCTGCAAAAGCTCGAAGACGAAGATGACAACAGCGTCTATTACACGCGTATCGCCTGCAAACTGCTGGACCTGAAAACCTGCCAGTGCAGCGACTACCCCAACCGCCGCGCCTCGGTGCCCGACTGCATCCAGCTCACCCCGGGCCAGGCCGACCAGTTCAAATGGCTGCCGCCCACCTGCGGCTATCGCCTGGTCAGCGAGCGCAAGGACCTGCCCTTGTGGCACCACCTGGTCTGCGGCGACCGCGATGCCGTGCACCATGAACGCATTTCCCAGTCCGGGCGCATGCTCAGCGAAGGCAGCGTGCCCGAAGATGACTGGGAGGATTACCTGATTTTCCGCGCGGGTTAAAAAGGAGTGTGTATGAAGGTGGGAACCCAGCTGGCGGCAAGCCTGATGTTGCTGGTGCTGAGCACGCCGGGATGGTGCGCGAAGAAAGTCGACCTGGATTATCACGTCAAGCTGTTACCCCAGAGCGACCAGGCCGAGGTGCGGGTCAGCCTGTCCCAGGGCTCGGCGGTGCGCAGCTTGAACTTCGACCTGGGCCACGACGGTGACTACAGCGACTTCAAGGCCGATGGCCAATGGAGTGTCAATGAGCACCGCGGCCTGTGGCAGCCAAGCGCCAGTAAGGCCAGCCTGACCTACCGTGTACGCCTGACCCACGCGCGCAAGCCGGGTATTTATGAAGCGCGGATGACCCCGAGTTGGGCACTGTTTCGCGGCGAAGACCTGGTGCCGCCCGCGCGTCTCGACCAGCAGGACGGCGTCGAGCTGGTCTCGCGGCTGGTGTTCGAATTGCCGGCCGGCTGGAAAAGCGTCGAAACCGCATGGCCACGCATCGGCAAGAACAAATTCCGCATCGATAACGTTTCGCGCCTGTTCGACCGGCCCACCGGCTGGATGCTCGCCGGCAACCTCGGCAGCCGCCGTATTCGCTTGGGCGAGAGCGAAGTGACCGTGGCCTCGCCCAAAGGCCAGGCCATGCGCCGCATGGATGTGCTGACCTTGCTGACCTTCGTCTGGCCCCAGGTGGAGGCGGCATTCCCGCGTCATCCGGCCAAGTTGCTGGTGGTCGGCGCCAGCGACCCGATGCGCCGTGGCGCCTTCTCGGCACGCGACTCGATCTACCTCAACAGCCGCACGCCGCTGGTCAGCGAAAACGGCAGCAGCCCGTTGATCCGCGAGGTGGTGCAGGCGATTGGCCGCTTCAACGACCATGACACCAGTGACTGGATCAGCGAAGGCCTGGGCGAGTATTACGCGATTGAACTGCTGCGCCGTGCCGGTGGCATCACCGATGAACGCTACCAGGCGATCCAAGCGCGATTGGTGAAGGACGGCAAGGACGTGAGCAGCCTGCGCGGCGAGCACATCAGCGGCGCGACGGTGTCACGGGCGGTGGTGGTGTTGCAGGAGCTGGACCGCGAGATCCGCGTGAAAACCCATAACAAGCGTTCCCTGGATGACCTCGCACAGGCGGTGATGCGGGCCAATAGCATTACGACTGCGGAGTTCGTGCAGTTGGCCGAGAGCATCATCGGCGAATCGTCGGTGGTGCTGGACTCCAAGCTACTGCACTGATCCGAAGCCATGCATAAAGCAAAAATGTGGGAGGGGGCTTGCCCCCGATAGCGGTGGCTCAGCCACTGTATGTGGTGGCTGACACTCTGCTATCGGGGCAAGCCCCCTCCCACATTTGATTGTGGTTAAGTCTGACTATTTGGTGGCTTTCTCGGCCGCCACTTCGGCTTTGGTCTTCAAGTTTTTCAACTCGGCGCCGGCGCGTTCGACCTTGGTACGCAGGCTATTCATCTCCTGACGGCCCTGTTCCAGCTTGTCCTTGAGCGAGCTGTGGCCGGTAAAGCCGCGAGCCAGGGCCACGCCGCCGATCGCCACTTGGATCAAGCCGAAAATCCCGCCACGGCGCAGGCCTTTGCCTACCATCATCACGCCGCCGGCTACCGAACCGATGCGCTCCCAACCGTGCACGTTCTGCGTGGGCTCGGTCTGGAAGGGCGCGTGTTCGATAATAGGTCGCAAGGTTTTGCTGTCGCTCATGATCGGTCTCCAACAAGGGCAAGTGTAAATAGCTGACTGCTGGCGGGCGCCGGATGTTCCAAAAATATCAGTATTTGGGGCCCGAACGGGTGTTGTTGCCCTTGGCCAGGCGGTCGTAGAGCACTACGTTGACAGTCGCGGCGAGGTTCATGCAGCCGGTGGTCGGGATGTACACCACGTCTTCACACCAGTCGCGAATCTCTTTATCCAGCGAGCCATCCTCGGGGCCGAAGATGTACAGCGCGCGGTCGGGGTGGGTGTATTCGGGCAGCGGGCGGGCACCTTCCACCAGTTCCACGGCGACCGGGATGCAGCCCAGGGGCAGGATTTTTTTCAGGTCGTCGATGCCGATCAGCGGAATATCGTGATGGACCTTCTTGGTGTCGGTGATGAAGTCCCGTGCGCGCTCGTAACGGACGCCGGTGTAGAACACCGAGGCCACGCCGTAGCAGCCGGCGGCGCGCATGACCGAACCGACGTTTTCGGGGGATTTGGGGTTATACAGACCGATGCAGCTGTAGCGTTTATTGCCCACGGGGAAGGGTGCCTTGGAGAAAAGCAGCAATTATACGGGGATTGGCCTAAGCCGTGTGGCAAGCGAGCTTGTGTGGTTGAAGGCTTGGGTGGTTGCAGGGATTTTGTGGCAAGCGAGTTTATGTGGCGAGCGGGCTTGCCCGCGTTGGGCTGCGAAGCGGCCCCAATAGAATCACCTCATTTTTTCAGAAAAATATGAGGTGAATGGTTTTAGGGCCGCTTCGCGCCCCAACGCGGGCAAGCCTGCTCGCCACACAAAGCCCGCTCGCCACACAAGCCCTTCAATCACACAAGCTCACTTGCCACCCAAGCCCTGCAACCATACAAACTCACTTGCAACAGCAATCTCAGTCGTCTTTCTTCATCAACCCCGCCAACGCCGCAAACGGGTTGTGCGTGGCCTTGGCAATGGTCGGGCTGCTGGTGGAGCCTTCGCCGAAGTACTGCTGGTCGGTGTAGCGCGAATGTTCGTTGTCGTGGCAGTACAGGCAGAGCAACTCCCAGTTGGAACCGTCCTGGGGGTTGTCATCATGATTGTGGTTTCGGTGGTGTACGGTGAGTTCACTCAAGCGTTTGCCGGCGAATTCACGCGCACAACGGCCGCAGACATGCGGGTACATCTTCAAGGCTTTGTCGCGGTAGCCCATTTCCCGGTCACGCTGGGCATCAGCAAGGATGCGGTCCAGCTTGGCGGTGTGGGAGGGCGGGTTGGTCGAGCTCATCATGGCTCCTGATATTGGGTGGTCACGGATAGCGTTGATTCTAGCCGCCAGCGAACGTTTGTAGTATCGGTTCACTCACTTTCATAAGGATCTGAAACCTATGCGTTTACCTACATGGACAGTTGCACTGTTTTTCTGCGGGCTGGCGGCTCACGCCCAGGCATTCTCCACACCCCAGCCAGGCCAGGTGATCGAGGTAGCTCTCGACCAACTGCACCCGACCCAGGCCGTGGTGGGGTTCGACCAGATTTACTACAGCCTGGGGCTGTTTACCGACAAACGGGCCAAGCTCTTCGATGAATACTGCGAGACCAATGGCCAGGGCGAGTCCGACAAGGTGCCCGAGCACGCCGACCTGCACACCCCGTCGAGCTTCAGTTGCAAGAGCCCGGTAGGCACCCACCCCGAGGACATGAAAACCGTCGTCGTCGGCCCCGCCGGCCAGCTCTACCTGACCGACGGTCACCATAGTTTCACCACCTTGTGGGAAGCCCCCGGCGGCGGCCCGCGCTTGAAGATGTGGGTCAAGGTCACCGACGACTTCAGCAACAGCCCGAGCCTCGCCGTCTTCTGGCAGCGCATGGAAGCGGCGCGCAAGGTCTGGCTCAAGGATAACCAGGGGCAAACCCTGACGCCGAACGAACTGCCGGCCCAATTGGGCTTCAAGAACCTGCAGGACGACATGTTCCGCAGCCTGGTGTATTTCACCCGCAAGGCTGCGTATGCCAAGCCGGACGGCGGCGAGATCGCACCGGAATTCCTGGAGTTCTACTGGGGCAACTGGCTGCGCACGCAGATGGACCTGAGCGCGTTCAACCTGAACAAGAAAGGTGGCTACAAGGACGCCATTGAAGCCGTGGCCAAGCGCATGGTCAGCCTGGCGCCGGGCTCACCGGTGGGCGACAGCGGTTTCACCGCCCATCAACTGGGAGGCATGCCCGCCCTCGACCGTGATGAGCTGGAGAAGACCTTCGACAAAAAAGTGCCGTACGTGATCGACTACCGCAATTCCCACCACTGACGCGGAACCGCATTTCCAATGTGGGAGGGGGCTGGTTGAGCGTGATCAGCCCTTGAGCTTCTCCGCAATCCAGATGGTGTGCCGGGTGCCCTTGTTGCCATGGGCGAACACCTGCACTTCCTCGGCCTTGAAACCGGCCTTGCGCAGTTTGTCGCTGAAGAGTTTGTCGGCGCTGGCGGACCACACCGCCAGCACCCCTTTGGGCCGCAGGGCCTTGGCGCAGGCGGCCAGGCCGCCGGCAGAGTAGAGCCAGCTATTGGCCTTTTGCGTCAGGCCTTCGGGGCCGTTGTCCACATCCAGCATGATCGCGTCAAAACCCTGGGGCTCGGCCTGCAGCACCTTGGCCACGTCTTCCATGCGGATCACTGTGCGCGGGTCCAGCAACGGGCGGCCGGACTTTTCGCCCAGCGGCCCACGGTTCCACTCGACCACGCCCGGCACCAGCTCCGCCACCACCACTTCGGCGCTCTTGCCCAGATGTTTGAGTGCCGAGGCCAGGGTAAAGCCCATGCCCAACCCGCCAATCAACACCCGCGAACCTGGGCGACCGGCCACCTTGCGGCAGGGGATTTCCGCCAGCGCGTCTTCGGAGCCGTGCATGCGCGTGTTCATCAACTGGCCGCCGTCACCGCCCTGGATCTTGATGACAAAATCTTCACCGTATTCGAACAGGCACAAGGCACCGCCGTTATCGGGGATCGGAGTGGTGTCCAGCAGAACGAAACGTTTCATGGAAATCTCATTGGGAAGGGCATTCTTGCGCGGTTGGGAGTAGCCTTACGATATTCCGGTCAGGCCATGGAGCCATCGATGAAGTGCAGCATTCTAACGGTCATTGTGCTTGGCGCGCTCACATTGGGTGCGGCGCAGGCGCAGGAGTTGCAAACCGTACCGGTTGCGCCCGCACCCACCCCAGGCGCGCCGGGCACCCCGACGCCGACGCTGTACCCGCAAGTCAGCCCGCCAGCCTTGCCCAAGACCAACGGCTCACCGCCCTTGGCCCCCATCGTGCTGCCGACGCCACCCAAGGACCAGACCGTACCTGGCCTGCAGCAAAACGACAGCAAGCCCAAGACGCCTGGCGGTTAAACCTGGTGCGTCAGTAATTGCCCGTCGGCCATGCGCAGGCGCCTGGACAGGGCAATGGCGATGGCGCGGATGATTTTTGCGGCGACCCTGGGCGCTTCGTTGAGCATCTTTTCCAGGGAGTCCTTGCCCAGGTTGAGCAACACGCAATCACTGGCCGCCACACAGCTGGCCGAGCGCCGCTCGCCGTCGAGCACGGCCATTTCGCCGAAGGCCCGGCCACTGCGCAGGGTGGCGATGGTCAGGCGCTGGCCGTCGTGATGGGTTTTCTGCACCGCCACCTGGCCGCTGTGGATGATGCACATGAAGGTGCCGGCATCGCCTTCGAGGAAGATCACTTCATCGCGGGCAATGCTGCTGATATTGAAGTAGCCCGCCGCCACATGAAAATCTTCCGGGAGCAGCGGGTCGAACAGGCCGCAGTCCATCAGCATGTCGCGGATTTCGTTGTTCATCAGGGTCGGTAGTGGCATAGCTGCAATCTTGGTCCATCAAACAGTTAGGCGGTCCTGTGTTCAGACAGGGCCGCCCCGCTAAGTTCCTAAATCAGCCCCAGCGCCTTGAACACAAATGCATATTCGAGCGCTACGTCACGCAATCCCTGGTAACGACCGCTCATCCCACCGTGGCCGGCACCCAGCTCGGTCTTGAGCAGCAGCAGGTTGTCGTCCGTCTTGGTATCGCGCAACTTGGCCACCCACTTGGCCGCTTCCCAGTACTGCACGCGGCTGTCGTTGTAGCCGGCGATCACCAGCAGGTGCGGGTAGGCCTGGGCGCTCACATTTTCGTACGGCGCGTAGGCCTTGATGCGCTCGTATACCTCAGGCTCTTCGGGGTTGCCCCATTCGTCGTACTCGGTGATGGTCAGCGGCAGCTCCGGGTCGAGCATGGTGTTGAGCACATCGACGAACGGCACTTCGGCAATGGCCGCCTGGAACAGCGCCGGGCGCTGATTGAGCACGGCGCCGATCAACAGCCCGCCGGCACTGCCGCCGCTGATAGCCAGTTGCTTGGAGGTGGTCAGGCCTTGCGCAATAAGGTGTTCAGCGCAGGCGATAAAGTCGCTGAAGGTGTTTTGCTTGTGTTCCTGCTTGCCGTTGCGGTACCAGGCTTCACCCAGCTCGCCGCCGCCGCGCACGTGCGCAATCGCGAACGCCACGCCACGGTCGAGCAGGCTCAGGCGCGCATGCGAGAACCACGGGTCGAGGCTCGAACCGTAGGCGCCGTAGCCATACAGGTACAGCGGCGTGGCCTTGCCGAGCTGGTCGCGCTTGACCACCAGGCTGATCGGCACCTGGGTGCCATCGGCGGAAGTGGCCCACAGGCGCTGGCTCACGTAGTCGTCGGCATTGAACACGCCGAGTACCGGGGTTTCCTTGAGCACCACTTGCGTGCCTGTCGCCAATTCCAGCTGACGCACCTGGGCTGGGCGGTTCAGGGCTTCGTAGCGCAGGCGGATTTTATCGCTGGGGAATTCCAGGCTGTTCTGTACGTAGAGGCTGTAGGCGGCGTCGGGCAATTCCACGCGATAGGCCGGCAGGCCCTCGGGGTGCACTTCGATCACCGGCAGGCCGCCGATGCGCAGGCTCAAGGTCATGGCACCGGCGTTCAGGCTCACGCCGTCGAGCATGACCTCGTCGCTGTGGGGGATCAGGTTCTGCCACTCATCTTCGGTCGGCACGTCGCCAATGTCGGTCGCCACGAAGAGGGCGTAGTTGATGCCATCGCGGTTGCTGCGGATGAACCAGGTCCACGCGCCATTCAACTGGCCGTGGTCGACATCGTATTCGTGGTCTTCGACCCGTGGTGCCAGGCAGGTGAAATCCAACTGCGGCTGGTTGGCGTCCAAGGCCCAGATTTCGCTGGTGGTCTTGCTGCCCAGGGCCAGCAGCAACTGGCGCTCGGAGCTGGAGCGGTAGCAGTGCAGGAAGAAACGTCCGTCGGGCTCATGGAACACTTCCTGCGCCGCCGTGCCGTCCAGGCGGTAGCGATACAGTTTGTGCGGGCGGTGGGTGTCGTCCAGTTCGCCAAAAAACAGGGTCAGGCTGTCATTGGCCCAGGTCATGCTGCCGTCGCAGTCTTCGAATTCCAGTTCGCTGACCTTGCCGGTGGCCAATTCCTTCACGAACAGGGTGTAGATCTCTTCGCCACTGGTATCCAGGCTGTAGGCCAGGCGCTGATGGTCGGGGCTGATGCTGAACGCGCCGAGGGAGAAGAAGCCGCCATTGGCCAGCACGTTCGGGTCCAGCAGCAGTTCTTCGCTGCTGTCGTCCACCTGGTTGCTGTCGTCGGCGGGGCGGCGGCAGCGGTAGTGGCGGGCGTATTCGTCACCGGCAGTGGTGCGCGTGTAATACAGGTACGGGCCCCACGGGGAGGGCAGTGACAGGTCGGTTTCGAGGATGCGGCCCTTGATCTCCTCGAACAGGCTGTCCCGCAGCGCCTGCTGGTCGGCGAGCTGGGCTTCCTGCCAGGCATTTTCGGCCTTGAGGTAATCGAGCACTTCCGGGGTGTCACGTTCCTGCAGCCAGGCATACGGGTCCTGGCCTGGGGCCTTGCGGGCAATCGGGGCGTTGGAAGAAGGCATGGATCACTCTCTGTCTGGCGGACGGTGGCAGGCTTTGCAGCCGCGACACGCAAAAGCCGTTATCATAGCCGCCTGTTTGCCTACCTTGCCATGGACACCATGACCGAGAACGACTATCTGACCGCTTGGGGCCTTTACGCCTTCGCCGCTTTGGGCTGCCTGTTGGTGTGGTGGCGCATGACCCGCTGGATCTGGCGCTGGCTGCGCGAGCCGCTGCAATTGCTGATGGCCGTGCTGCTGTTCAGCCCGACCATCGTCGACCCGGTCAAGACCCAGTTCGCGCCGGCCGTGGCCATCACTGCGCTGGACCTGGTGCTCAAGGTCGGCAATAACGCCTGGCGGGCCATTTCCGATCTGGTCATGTACGCGATGATCGCGTTTGGCGTGTACCTCGTCATTGTGTTGATCCGCTGGCCCATCGAGCGCGCCGCCAACGCCCGCCGTGAGCGCAAGGCAGCGGTCGATGCCGCCCTGGCCGCCGAGCCTGCTGAAGATGATGAGCCCTTCCGCCGTCCGGCGCCGGTCAGCGGCATGCGCGTAGAACCGCGCCTTTAACGTTGCAGCGAGAGCCCTGGCATGTGTGAATTATTGGGCATGAGTGCCAACGTCCCCACCGATATCGTGTTCAGCTTTACCGGGCTGATGCAGCGCGGTGGGCGCACCGGCCCCCACCGTGACGGTTGGGGCATCGCCTTCTACGAAGGCCGCGGCCTGCGCCTGTTCCAGGACCCGGCCGCGAGCAGCGAGTCCGAAGTCGCGCTGCTGGTTCAGCGTTACCCGATCAAAAGCGAAGTGGTGATCGGTCATATCCGCCAGGCCAATGTGGGCAAGGTGAGCCTGGCCAATACCCACCCGTTCGTGCGTGAACTGTGGGGCCGCAACTGGTGCTTTGCGCACAACGGCCAACTGGCGGACTTCAACCCACGCGCCACGTTCTACCGCCCGGTCGGCGATACCGACAGCGAAGCGGCCTTCTGCGACCTGCTCAACCGCGTGCGCGAAGCCTTCCCGGAGCCGGTGGACATCGAACGGATGCTGCCGGACCTGATCGCCGCCTGCGCCGAATACCGCAGCAAAGGTGTGTTCAACTGCCTGCTCAGTGATGGCGACTGGCTGTTTTGCTTCTGCTCGACCAAATTGGCGCAGATTACCCGGCGTGCACCGTTTGGCCCTGCGCGGCTCAAAGATGTCGACGTGATCGTCGATTTTCAGGCCGAAACCACCCCCAACGATGTGGTGACGGTGATCGCCACCGAACCGTTGACCGACAACGAAAACTGGACCCGCTACGAACCGGGCCAATGGAGCCTGTGGCGACGCGGTGAATGCGTCAGCCAGGGCGTTACCGAGTAAGGATATTGACCATGTTGCTCAGTTATCTGCGGTTGGTGCTGTTTGCCATTGGCTTGTTGGTCGGTGTGCAAGTGCCGGGGTTTATCAGTGATTACGCCAAGCGTGTCGAAGCCCACCTGATCGAGGCCCAGACCGGCCTGCGTGGGTTTGAATCCACCGCGCAGCAGTTTTTCAACGGGGATTTGCAGGCGCTGGTGGCGCACTACCGCGCCAGTGATGACCCGGTGTTCCAGAGCGACGCCAACAGCCTGGGCGCCATGCTTGATCGCCAGGTGGCACTGGATAAACAGTTCCAAGCCATGCAAGGCCCTTGGTATATCCGCGCCCTGCAAGTGGCGGTGGCGGCTGACCCGGATATTCGCCTGGAAACCTGGAATGGCTATAGCTACCAGATCCTGCTGACGCCCGAGGCCATGGGCTGGGGGTTGGGCGGGGCGATGCTGCTGTCGTTCGGCCTGGAGTGCCTGTTCCGCCTGATCGACTGGGTGGTGTTGGGCGGCAAGCGCCTGCGCCAGAGCCGGCCGATCGAAGAGCGGGATTTGAAAGGGCTATAAATACCGCCGCTAATCTAAATGTGGGAGCGGGCTTGCTCGCGAATGCGCTGGTTCAGTCGCCATCTATTTGACTGACACACCGCATTCGCGAGCAAGCCCGCTCCCACATTTGAACTCGGTTTCTTCAGTTGCTCAGCACCATCCGCTCTTCACCGACTTCCTCTGCATACCGCGCCACCACCTTCTGGCACAGCCCGACGATCTCCTCCACCAATTCCACCCCCACACGCCACGACACCACCACCTGCAAATTCGGCAGTTTCTGCGCCATCGGCAGCATCACCAATTCACCGCGCGCCAACTCTTCGCTGACCAGCACCGGAGGCAGCGCGCCGATACCAAAGCCATCGCGCAGCAAACGGGTGATCGCCGACACCGAATTCACGCAGTTCATCCGCGGCGCGGCCACGCCGTTGGCCTGCATCAGGCTCAATACATCCTGATGCGGGTGGGAGTTTTTCGAATAGGTGATGATGCGCTCCTGGGCCAGTTCGGCGAGAGACGCGTAGTCGCGGTTATAGATCGAGTGGCTGGCGAC
This sequence comes from Pseudomonas sp. S09G 359, assembly GCF_002843605.1. NCBI lineage: Bacteria > Pseudomonadati > Pseudomonadota > Gammaproteobacteria > Pseudomonadales > Pseudomonadaceae > Pseudomonas > Pseudomonas sp. S09G 359. The sequence continues at coordinate 1,731,384 of NZ_CP025263.1, forward strand.
GATCCAGGCCATCGGGTGGCTGGCCAGTTCCAGGCTGCGCACGGTTTCGAGGCGCAGCAGGTCGGTTTGCAGGATCAGGTCGAGGAAGCCTTTTTGCAGCTGATCGCTGAGGTTCAGTGCGGTATCGGCGACTAATTCGATTTCTACCAACGGGAAATGGTCCATCAACTCGGCCACCAACGGGCTCAGCCAGGTGTGGATCACCGTGTCCATGGCGCCGATCCGAATGCGCCCGACCTTGCTGCTGGTGGTCTCCAGGGACTGCTTCAAGCCCTGCATGGTCACCATCATCTGCTCGGCATAATCGAGCACCTTGAGGCCTTCCGGGGTCAGGCTCACACCCCGTGAATCACGCAGAAACAGCTTCACCCCCAACTCGCTTTCAAGCACCGCGATGCGGCTGGAGATCGAGGCCTGGGTGGTGAACAGCTTCTCGGCGGTCAGGCGAAAGCTCTTGAGCTTGGCCACCCAGACGAAGGTTTCGAGGAACTTCAAATTCATGGGATCAACTTTTTCTTATGCATGGATCGGTTTTTATTAGTTGGACGCCGCACCGGGCCAGCGCCAAAAATCGAGCTATTCCACGATAAGCGTGGTTGGGTGTCAGGACAAGTTGCGAGTTCTGCGTTAAAAATCCCACACTACAAAAAAACAAAGCCTACAGGAGCGACCCGCGTGAGCCGCCTTTTACTGAATTGCGATATCGGCGAAAGCTTTGGCAACTGGACCATGGGTCTGGACGCCGAGGTCATGCCGTTCATTGATTGCGCCAACGTGGCCTGCGGCTTTCATGCCGGCGACCCGAGCATCATGCGCAAGACCGTCAGCCTGGCGCTCAAGCACGGCGTGCAAGTGGGTGCGCACCCGGCGTACCAGGACCTGCAAGGCTTCGGCCGCCGTTCCATGGCCTACACGCCGCAGGAAATCCAGGACCTGCTGCACTATCAGATCGGCGCCCTCGACGGCATCTGCCGTGCCCAAGGTGGGCGGGTCAGTTACGTGAAACCCCACGGTGCGATGTACAACGACATGATGGCCAACCCGACGCAACTGCGTGCGGTGATCCAGGCCATCGCCGCCTATGGCGACCTGCCGCTGATGCTGCTGGCCACCCGCGACAACGGCGCGGCCCAGGCGTTGGGCGACGAATACGGCGTGACCCTGTGGTTCGAAGCCTTCGCCGACCGTGCCTATGACAACAAGGGTCACCTGGTTTCGCGCCAGTTGCCCGGCGCCGTGCACCACGACGCCGATACCATCGTGCAGCAGGCCCTGACCATTTCCCGCGGCGAGCCGCTGACCGCCAGCGACGGCAGCGCGCTGGTGTTGCAGGCCAATACCCTGTGCGTGCATGGCGACAACGCCAGCTCGGTTGCTGCCGTGCAGCGCATCCGCGAGGCATTGAAGCCAGCATGAAGCCACGCATTGAAGTGGTGGCCATCGACTGCCTGATGGTGCGTCTGTTCGAGGTGATCGCCGAAGCCAACATGCCGTGGATGCTCGCCGCTACCCAGCGCCTGCGCAGCGGTTTTGGCGCGGCGCTGGTGGACCTGGTGCCGTCCTACACCACGCTGATGGTGCATTACGACCTCACCGCGCTCAGCCCGGCACAGGCACGGGAGCTGATCGACCAGGCCCTGAGCGACCTGCAACCCCAGCGCCAAGGCAGCGGCCAGTGCCATGTGTTGCCGGTGTGGTACGACCTGAGCGTCGGCCCCGAGCTGACCGTGCTGGCCCAGCGCAGTGGCCTGGCCGTCAGCGAAGTGATCCGCCGCCACAGCGCCCACGAATACCAGGTGTTCGCCCTCGGCTTCGCCCCTGGCTTTGCCTTTATGGGGCTGGTGGATGAAATCCTCGCCACGCCACGCCTCAATACCCCGCGTAAACGCGTGGCGGCCGGTAGCGTGGGTATCGCCGAGCGGCAAACCGCCGCCTACCCGGTGGTCTCCCCCGGTGGCTGGAACCTGATCGGCCGCACCCCGGCAAAGCTGTTCGACCGCGAGCGCGACGGCTACAGCCTGATGCAACCGGGCGACACGGTGCGTTTTGAAGCGGTTGATCACGCCGAATTCATCAAACTGGGTGGCGATGACACGCCGTTGGAGGCGCAGGCATGAGCCACTTGTTGATCGAGGCCAGCACGCCGCTGTGCCTGTTGCAGGACGCCGGCCGTTTTGGCGTACGACACCTGGGCGTAACCCAGGGCGGCGCACTGGATTGGGTGTCGATGTCCTGGGCCAACTGGCTGCTGGGCAATGCGCTCGATGCGCCGGTGGTGGAAATCACCTTGGGCGGCTTTACCATTCAGGCCGAAGACTACTGCCTGCTGGCCTTGGCCGGCGCGGACCTGGGTGCGTACATCGATGAGCGTGCGATTAGCCCGGGCCGCAGTTTTATCCTGCAAAAGGGCCAGCGGTTACGCTTTACCCAGCCGTTCACGGGCGCGCGGGCTTACCTGGCGGCACCCGGCGGGTTTGATGCGCCGGATGTGCTGGGCAGTTGCGCCACCGTTGTGCGTGAGGAGTTGGGCGGGGTGGATGGTTTCGGCAAGGCGCTGGCCGAAGGCGGGCGCTTGGCCTATTCCGGCACGGGCGGGGCGATGAAAGTGCTGACCACGCCGACGTTGCCTGCCAATGCCCCGCTGGATGTCATCGTCGGCGCACAGATCGGCCAGTTCAGCGGCCAGAGCCTGTTCGATGCCTTCAACAGCGACTGGGCCCTCGACAGCCGCGCCGACCGCATGGGCATGCGTCTGCTGGGCACGCCGTTGCAGTACCAGGGGCCGTCGTTGATCTCCGAAGGGATTCCGCTGGGAGCGATCCAGGTGCCGCCGGATGGGCAGCCGATTGTGTTGCTCAATGATCGGCAGACCATCGGCGGTTACCCGCGCCTGGGGGCGTTGACGCCGTTGGCGCTGGCGCGGCTGGCGCAGTGTCTGCCGGGAGAGAAGGTCAGGTTGGCGCCGGTGGTGCAGGAGACGGCGCATCGGCAGCATATCGAGTATTTGCAGCGGTTCACCACGGGCTCCCACATTGGATCTCCAGCATGAATGAGATCGGTGGTTATTTGGACAGGAAGCGCATCCCTTCCTCAAGCCCGCGCAGCGTCAGCGGATACATCTGATCCTCCACCAACTCCCGCACGATCCCCGTCGATGCCGTATACCCCCAGGTGTCTTTCGGATACGGGTTAATCCAGATCAGCTTCTTGTACTTGGCCATGAAGCGCTGCATCCACACATACCCCGGCTCCTCGTTCCAATGCTCGACACTGCCGCCGGCCTGGGTGATTTCATACGGCGCCATCGACGCATCGCCGATAAAGATCACTTTGTAGTCGGCGCCATACTTGTGCAGCAAATCCTGGGTCGAGGTGCGTTCCGAGGTGCGGCGTGCGTTGTTCTTCCACACCGATTCGTACACGAAGTTGTGGAAGTAGAAATATTCAAGATGCTTGAACTCGGTCTTGCACGCGGAGAACAGTTCTTCGCAGATCTTCACATGGGCGTCCATCGAGCCGCCGATATCGAACAGCAACAGCAGCTTGATGGTGTTACGCCGCTCCGGGCGCATCTGGATATTCAGCAACCCGGCGTCGCGGGCGGTGTGGTCGATGGTGCCATCGATATCCAGCTCCTCGGCCGCACCCTGGCGTGCGAATTTACGCAGGCGGCGCAAGGCGATCTTGATATTGCGCGTGCCCAGTTCAACCTGGTCGTCGAGGTTCTTGTACTCGCGCTGGTCCCAGACCTTCACGGCCTTGCCCTGGCGTTTGCCAGCATCGCCGACACGGATGCCTTCCGGGTTGTAGCCGCCGGAACCGAACGGGCTGGTGCCGCCGGTGCCGATCCATTTGTTGCCGCCGGCGTGGCGTTCCTTCTGTTCTTCCAGGCGTTTCTTGAACTCTTCGATCAGCTTGTCGAGGCCGCCGAGGGACTGGATCTGCGCGCGTTCCTCGTCGCTCAGCGAGCGTTCGAACTCCTTGCGCAGCCACTCTTCGGGGATCAGCGCCTGCAGGTGGTCGTCGAGCTTTTCGAGGCCATTGAAGTAGGCGCCGAACGCGCGGTCGAATTTGTCGAAGTGCCGTTCGTCCTTCACGAGGATCGCCCGGGCCAAGTAATAAAACTCGTCCATGTCGGCGAACACCACGCGCTGCTTGAGCGCGTTGATCAGGTCGAGCAGCTCGCGCACCGACACCGGCACCTTGGCGGCACGCATTTCATTGAACAGGTTGAGCAGCATCAGCGGTTACCGCGACGGCTCATGAACGCCAGCCGTTCCAGCAGTTGCACGTCTTGCTCGTTTTTTACCAAGGCACCGGCCAGGGGCGGGATGGCCTTGGTGGGGTCGCGCTCGCGCAGCACGGCCTCGCCGATATTGTCGGCCATCAGCAGTTTGAGCCAGTCGACCAGTTCGGAGGTGGACGGCTTTTTCTTCAGGCCCGGTACCTTGCGCACGTCGAAGAACACGTCCAGCGCTTCGCTGACCAGGTCCTTCTTGATGTCGGGATAGTGCACATCGACGATCTTTTGCAGGGTAGTACGGTCGGGGAAGGCGATGTAGTGGAAGAAGCAGCGGCGCAGGAACGCGTCCGGCAGCTCTTTTTCGTTGTTGGAGGTAATGATGATGATCGGGCGTTTCTTGGCCTTGATGGTCTCGTCGATTTCGTAGACGTAGAACTCCATCTTGTCGAGTTCTTGCAGCAGGTCGTTGGGGAACTCGATGTCGGCCTTGTCGATTTCATCGATCAGCAGGATCACCCGCTCTTCAGACTCGAACGCTTCCCAGAGCTTGCCCTTCTTCAGGTAATTGCGCACGTCGTGCACTTTGTCCACGCCCAGCTGCGAGTCGCGCAGGCGGCTGACCGCGTCGTACTCATAAAGGCCCTGATGCGCCTTGGTAGTGGACTTGATGTGCCAGGTGATCAGCTTGGCACCGAAGGATTCGGCCAGTTGCTCGGCGAGCATGGTCTTGCCGGTACCGGGCTCGCCCTTGACCAGCAACGGTCGCTCCAGGGTGATGGCGGCGTTGACGGCCAGCTTCAGGTCATCGGTAGCCACATAGGCCTGGGTGCCTTCGAACTTCATCGGTGTTTCCTCGCATTCATCAATGCCCGGACTATACCGCGCAGCCCCGGCGACTGTGAACGCAGACGGGTTATTCAGTCTCTGAATGACCGGTCAAGGTCAGTCCGCCGAGGGCTTGGGCTGTTCATAGCGTGCATTGAACGCTTGGATGAAGCCGTTGCGCAAAATCGCCAAAAACGCAGAGAACGCGCTGACATCTTGCTGATGCACGCTGCCACTCAGTTCGACGCGGGTGGCGAACTGATTCTTCGCCTGGTTTTTCAGCACCGTCTCGCTGGCGCCGACCACGGCTTCCCAGATGGAACGGAAGATATTCTTGTCCTTGTTTTCCACGTCCTGCTGCCAGTCGAACACCTCTACATCGCGCAGCAAGGGCTTGATATAGCCGGTCAGCTGGCCTTTTTCGGCCTGGGCTTCAATCACCACGTCGCCGGTGCCGGCCTTGAAGTCGAACTTGCCGTAGGCCGAGGCAAAGTCGTTCATGCGCTTGAGCTGCAGATCCTTGGCGCGGAAGCGGAATTCGAAGTTTTCGAAATTGCTCAGCGGGTCGAAGGTGGCGGTGGCTTCCAGCGGCGCCTGGCCCTGGAGCAGAGCCTTGCCTTCAAAGCGTGCGTCGCGCTTGCCTTTGACGTCGACCACGTTGGTCAGGTTGTAGAAGCTGGCATTCACCGAGGTGGCGTTTATATTCACCGGCGGCTTGGAGTTGAAGTTGTGGAAGGCGATTTTGCCGTCTTCGATGCGCACCTCATCCAGGGTGATGGGCGCCAGTTTGCTCAACTGCTCGCGCCAGTCCGTGCCTTTACCGGTCTGGGACGCCTGCTTGTTGGCGCCGCCGTCGACGAAGTTCACCTCGGGGTTGATAAAGCGCACCTTGGCCACTACCGCATGGTCGTACCACAGCGAATGCCAGCTCACCGCCAGGTCGATCAGCGGCGCCTTGACGAACGGTACGGGCACCTTGCCGTCGACCTTGATGATCTCCAGGCCATTGATCCTGTACGCGCCGCGCCAAAGGGCCAAGTCCACGTCGGTGACCTGGCCACGGTAGTCGCCCATGTCAGCGAGCTTGTCGTTGAGGTAGTTACGCACCAGGTAGGGCAGGGCGACACTGATGGCAACCAGCAATACCAGCACTCCGGCGACGGTCCATAGTGGCCAGCTGTAGCGACGTTTCATGGCGGTTCTCCTTGCATGTAGGAGATGGACTGTGCGGACGCGCCCAACGTTCCTCCGACTGGACGCTTTGCAGCACGAGGCATACCCTTGTGGCCTTGTTGAAATTGCCTAAAGGACCCGTCATGAGCCGCATTTTTGCAGACAACGCGCACTCCATCGGTAATACGCCCCTGGTGCAGATCAACCGCATCGCCCCGCGTGGCGTGACCATCCTGGCCAAGATCGAAGGGCGTAACCCGGGCTACTCGGTGAAGTGCCGGATTGGCGCAAACATGATCTGGGACGCCGAAAGCACCGGCAAGCTCAAGCCGGGCATGACCATTGTCGAGCCGACGTCCGGCAACACCGGGATTGGCCTGGCGTTTGTCGCCGCCGCCCGTGGCTACAAGCTGCTGCTGACCATGCCTGCGTCCATGAGCATCGAGCGGCGCAAGGTGCTCAAGGCCCTCGGCGCCGAGCTGGTATTGACCGAGCCGGCCAAGGGCATGAAAGGCGCCATCGAAAAAGCCGCTGAAATTGTCGCCAGCGACCCGGCCACCTACTTTATGCCGGCCCAGTTCGAAAACCCGGCCAACCCGGCGATCCACGAAAAAACCACCGGCCCGGAAATCTGGAACGACACCGACGGTGCCATCGACGTGCTGGTGGCGGGCGTGGGTACCGGCGGCACCATCACCGGTGTGTCGCGCTACATCAAGAACATCGCGGGCAAGCCGATTCTATCGGTGGCCGTGGAGCCGATGGTGTCGCCGGTGATCACCCAGGCGCTGGCCGGTGAAGAGATCAAGCCCAGCCCGCACAAGATCCAGGGCATCGGCGCCGGTTTTGTGCCCAAGAACCTCGACCTGTCGATGGTCGACCGTGTTGAGTTGGTGACCGATGACGAATCCAAGGCCATGGCCCTGCGCCTGATGCAGGAAGAAGGCATCCTGTGCGGCATCTCCTGCGGCGCAGCGATGGCCGTGGCCGTGCGCCTGGCCGAGAAGCCGGAAATGCAAGGCAAGACCATCGTGGTGATCCTGCCCGACTCCGGTGAGCGCTACCTGTCGAGCATGCTGTTCAGCGATCTGTTTACCGAGCAGGAAAACCAGGCGTGATGTAAGTCCTGGGGTGAACGGGCTTATTGTGGTGAGCAGGACTGCTGTGTTGAGCAGGCTTGTTGTGGTGAACAGGCCTGCTGCTGTGAGCAGGCTTATTGTGGTGAACAGGCCTGCTGCTGTGAGCAGGCTTGCTGTGGTGAACAGGCCTGCTGCTGTGAGCAGGCTTATTGTGGTGAGAGGGCTTGCTGTGGCGAGCGGGCTTGCCCGCGTTGGGCTGCGCAGCAGCCCCAATAGCCCCACCGCATTTTTCCAGACTGAACACGGTGCCTGGTTTCAGGGCCGCTTCGCGCCCCAACGCGGGCAAGCCCGCTCGCCACAGCAAGCCCTCTCGGCACAACAAGCCTGCTCACCACAATGTAATGTTTGATTTGTGTCAGCCGGTCAGCTCGGGCCTTCTGCATAATGGCCCAACTGTTTATCATGGCCGGCTGCTACGTCTGCTATTGGCCAGGCGCTTATTTCCAGGAGTTGCTGCATGACCTTTTCGTTGGCCGCCAAGTTGTCGGTGTTGCTGTTGTTTATCGGCAGCACGCTGTATGTGCACCTGCGCGGCAAGGCCCGTTTGCCGATGTTGCGCCAGTTCGTCAACCATTCGGCGCTGTTCGCCCCGTATAACGCCTTGATGTACCTGTTTTCGGCAGTGCCGTCCAAACCGTACCTGGACCGCAGCAAGTTCCCGGAACTGGATGTACTCAAGGACAACTGGGAAGTGATCCGCGAAGAGGCCATGCACCTGTTCGACGAGGGTTACATCCGCGCCGCCGAAAAGAACAACGACGCCGGTTTCGGTTCGTTCTTCAAGAAGGGCTGGAAACGTTTCTACCTCAAGTGGTACGACAAACCCCTGCCATCGGCCGAGGCGCTGTGCCCGAAAACCGTGGCGCTGGTGAGCAGCATCCCTAACGTCAAGGGCGCGATGTTCGCGCTGTTGCCGGGCGGCAGCCACCTCAACCCGCACCGCGACCCGTTTGCCGGTTCGCTACGGTATCACCTGGGGTTGTCCACGCCGAATTCCGACGACTGCCGCATCTTCGTCGATGGCCAGGTCTACGCCTGGCGTGACGGTGAGGACGTAATGTTCGATGAAACCTACGTGCACTGGGTGAAGAACGAAACCGAGCAGACCCGCGTGATCCTGTTCTGCGACATCGAGCGCCCGCTGAGCAATCGCGTGATGACCCGCGTCAACCGCTGGGTCAGCAAGCAACTGGGCCGCGCGACCGCACCGCAGAACCTCGACGACGAACGCGTAGGCGGGATCAACCAGGCGTATGCCTGGAGCAAGACCTTCAGCGACAAGTTCAGCGGTCAGGTCAAGCAGTGGAAGCGCAAGCATCCGAAGGCGTACCGCATTGCGCGGCCGGTGTTGGCGGTGGTGGTGCTGGTGCTGCTGTGGAAGTGGCTGTTCGGCTGATCTGAAAGGTTAAACGCGGTCAAAATGTGGGAGGGGGCTTGCCCCCGATGGCGGTGTTTCAGTCACTGGATGTGTTGACTGATCCACTGCTATCGGGGGCAAGCCCCCTCCCACATTTGATCTCCAGTGTGCTTTAGCTGGCAATCAACTGGCGCAGCACATAGTGCAAAATCCCACCCGCCTTGAAGTATTCCACTTCATTCAGCGTATCGATCCGGCACAGCACCTCGACCTTCTCGCTGCTGCCATCCTCCCGTGTAATCACCAGTGTCAGGTTCATGCGCGGGGTGATCTCCACGTCGGTCAGGCCGAGAATGTCGATCCTCTCCTTGCCGGTCAGCTTGAGCGCCTTGCGGTTCTGATCCAGCTTGAACTGCAATGGCAGCACGCCCATGCCCACCAGGTTGGAGCGGTGGATGCGCTCGAAACTCTCGGCGATCACCGCCTTGACCCCCAGCAGGTTGGTACCCTTGGCCGCCCAGTCGCGGCTGGAGCCAGTGCCGTATTCCTGGCCTGCGATCACCACCAGCGGCGTGCCCGACGCCTGGTACTGCATCGCCGCGTCGTAGATCGGCATTTTCTCGCCGGTGGGGATATACAGCGTGTTGCCGCCTTCCTCGCCGCCGAGCATTTCATTGCGGATGCGGATATTGGCAAAGGTGCCGCGCATCATCACTTCATGGTTGCCCCGGCGTGAGCCGTAGGAGTTGAAGTCACGCGGCTCCACGCCCTGCTCGCGCAGATAGCGGCCAGCAGGGCTGTCGGCCTTGATGTTGCCAGCGGGGGAGATGTGGTCGGTGGTCACCGAATCCCCCAGCAGGGCCAGCACGTTGGCGCCCAGGACATCCTTGATCACCGGCAACGGGCCGGCAATGTCGTCGAAGAACGGCGGGTGCTGGATGTAGGTGGAGTCGGGCTGCCACACATAGGTCGCCGCCTGTGGCACTTCGATCGCCTGCCACTGTTCATCACCGGCAAACACCTCGGCGTATTCCTTGTGGAACATGCCGGTGCTCACTTGGGCCACCGCGTCGGCAATCTCCTGGCTGCTTGGCCAGATGTCCTTGAGGTACACCGGCTTGCCGTCCTGGTCGTTACCCAGCGGCTCGCTGCTGATATCAATGCGCACGGTGCCGGCCAGCGCGTAGGCCACCACCAGCGGCGGCGAGGCCAGCCAGTTGGTTTTCACCAGCGGGTGCACGCGGCCTTCAAAGTTACGGTTGCCGGACAGCACCGAAGCCACGGCCAGGTCAGCTTTCTGGATGGCTTTTTCAATTGGCTCGGGCAGTGGCCCGGAGTTGCCGATACAGGTGGTGCAGCCATAACCCACGAGGTCGAAGCCGATCTTATCCAGGTACTGGGTGAGGCCTGCCGCCTTGTAGTAGTCGGTCACCACTTTGGAACCGGGCGCCAGGGAGGTTTTCACCCACGGCTTGCGGGTCAGGCCTTTTTCCACGGCTTTTTTCGCCACCAGGCCCGCCGCCATCATCACGCTGGGGTTGGAGGTGTTGGTGCAGGAGGTGATGGCGGCGATCACCACCGCGCCGTTTTTCAGGCGATAGGTGTGGCCGTCGTATTCGTAGTCGGTTTCGCCCACCAGGTCGGCGTTGCCCACCGCCACGCCGCCACCGCCTTCACTTTCGAGGCGGCCTTCTTCCTTGTTGGTGGGTTTGAATTGCAGGTCGAGGAAGTCACTGAACGCCTGGCCCACATTCGGCAGCGACACACGGTCCTGCGGGCGTTTCGGCCCGGCGAGGCTGGCTTCGACGCTGCCCATGTCCAGCGCCAGGCTGTCGGTGAAGATCGGCTCCTGGCCGGCGTTGCGCCACAGGCCCTGGGCCTTGGTATAGGCCTCCACCAGTTTTACCGTTTGTGCCGGGCGGCCCGACAGGCGCAGATAGTCCAGCGTCACTTCATCCACCGGGAAAAAGCCGCAGGTGGCGCCGTATTCCGGGGCCATGTTGGCGATGGTGGCGCGGTCGGCCAGGGGCAGATCGGCCAGGCCGTCGCCATAGAACTCGACGAACTTACCCACCACGCCTTTTTTACGCAGCATCTGGGTGACGGTCAGCACCAGGTCTGTGGCGGTAATACCTTCTTTCAATTTACCGGTGAGCTTGAAGCCGATCACTTCCGGGATCAGCATCGACACCGGCTGGCCGAGCATCGCCGCTTCCGCTTCGATGCCGCCGACGCCCCAGCCGAGTACGCCCAGGCCGTTGATCATGGTGGTGTGGGAGTCGGTGCCCACCAGGGTGTCGGGGAAGGCGTAGGTGCGGCCGTCTTCGTCCTTGGTCCACACGGTGCGGCCCAGGTACTCGAGGTTGACCTGGTGGCAGATGCCGGTGCCCGGCGGTACCACGCTGAAGTTGTCGAAGGCACTTTGGCCCCAGCGCAGGAAGGCGTAGCGTTCGCCGTTGCGCTGCATTTCGATATCGACGTTCTGCTCGAATGCGTCGGCGTTGCCGAACTTGTCGACCATCACCGAGTGGTCGATCACCAGGTCCACGGGCGACAGCGGGTTGATGCGCTGCGGGTCGCCACCGGCCTTGGCCACGGCGGCGCGCATGGCGGCCAGGTCGACCACGGCGGGCACGCCGGTAAAGTCTTGCATCAGCACGCGGGCGGGGCGGTACTGGATCTCGCGGTCGGACTGGCGCTCTTTGAGCCAGGCGGCAATCGCCTTGAGGTCGGCGCCGGTGACGGTCTTGTTGTCTTCCCAGCGCAGCAGGTTTTCCAGCAGCACCTTGAGCGACATCGGCAGCTTATCCAGGTCACCCAGGCTCTTGGCGGCTTCGGGCAGGCTGAAATAGTGGTAGGTTTTGTCGTCGATTTGCAGGGTTTTAAGGGTTCTCAGGCTATCAAGCGATGACATGACGCGACTCCTTATGGTCCGCACGGCTACGGACCTGACGGGACGAACAGAGCTTTCAACTTAGCCCTGTTTTCATTAGCAGGCTAATAACTGGACTCTATCGCTGAGTCCAAGGTTCCGAACTCGGCTATCATGCGCGCGTTTTCATGACAGGCATTGCGCTACAGCAAGCCAGTTGCCAGGAGATCCAATGAACACCCTTTTTATGCACTGCCGCCCGGGTTTTGAAGGCGAAGTCTGTTCCGAGATCGCGGAGCACGCCGCGCGCCTGAACGTTTCCGGCTACGCCAAGGCCAAGACCGGCAGCGCCTGCGCCGAATTCGTCTGCACCGAAGAAGACGGCGCCCAGCGCCTGATGCACGGCCAGCGCTTTGCCGAGCTGATCTTCCCGAGGCAGTGGGCGCGCGGGGTATTCATCGACCTGCCGGAAACCGACCGTATCAGCGTGATCCTTGCCCACCTGCGCGAGTTTCCCGTGTGCGGCAGCCTGTGGCTGGAGATGGTCGACACCAACGACGGCAAGGAACTGTCGAATTTCTGCAAGAAATTCGAAGTGCACCTGCGCAAAGCCTTGCTCAACGCCGGCAAGCTGGTCGACGACGCGAGCAAGCCGCGCCTGCTGCTGACCTTCAAAAGTGGCCGCGAAGTGTTCATGGGCCTGGCCGAGTCAAACAACTCGGCGATGTGGCCCATGGGCATCCCGCGCCTCAAGTTCCCGCGTGACGCGCCCAGCCGTTCGACGCTCAAGCTGGAAGAGGCCTGGCACCACTTTATCCCCCGCGACCAGTGGGACGAGCGCCTACACGGCGACATGACCGGCGTCGACCTCGGCGCAGCCCCTGGTGGCTGGACCTGGCAGTTGGTCAACCGTGGCATGCTGGTGACCGCCATCGACAACGGCCCCATGGCCGAAAGCCTGATGGACACTGGTTTGGTGCAACACCTGATGGCCGACGGCTTCACCTTCGTGCCCAAGCAGCCGGTGGACTGGATGGTCTGCGATATTGTCGAGAAACCGGCGCGCAACGCCGCCTTGCTGGAGACCTGGATCGGCGAAGGGCATTGCCGCGAGGCAGTGGTTAACCTCAAGCTGCCGATGAAGCAGCGTTACGCCGAGGTGAAGCGCCTGCTGGAGCGCATCGAAGACGGTTTCAAGGCGCGCGGCATTCGCGTGGAGATCGGCTGCAAGCAGCTGTATCACGACCGCGAGGAAGTGACCTGCCACCTGCGTCGGCTGGTGGATGTCAAGAAACCCAAAAAACACTGATATCAACCGTGGGAGCGGGCTTGCTCGCGAAAGCGGTATAACAGTCGAAATGTATGTTGAATGTGCCCGCGTCTTCGCGAGCAAGCCCGCTCCCACCTGTTGAGCGGCGCCCGTTTCAGGAGTGATGTATGAATCAGCCCCTCGATTTGCCTGCAGACGCCGTGCTCGACGCTACCGGCCTCAACTGCCCTGAGCCAGTGATGATGCTGCACCAGCACATCCGTGACCTGCCTGCGGGCGGCTTGCTCAAGGTAATCGCGACCGACCCGTCGACGCGCCGTGATATTCCCAAGTTTTGTGTGTTTCTCGACCATGAACTGGTGGATCAGCAGGAGCAGGCCGGTACCTACCTGTACTGGATTCGCAAGAAGGCCGATTAAGGCCTTTAAACACTGCACTGGTGGCAAGCACCGCACTTGTGGAAAAACACTGCACTTGTGGAAAAGCCCTGCCGTTGTGGAAAGAACACTGCACTTTTGGAAAGAACACTGCACTTGTGGAAAGAACACTGCACTTGTGGCGAGCGGGCTTGCCCGCGTTGGACTGCGCAGCAGGCCCATTTTTGGGGCCGCTTCGCGACCCAACGCGGGCAAGCCCGCTCGCCACAGGTGCTGCCACAGGTGCTGCCACAGGTGCTGCCACAGGTGCTGCCACAGGTGCTGCCACAGGTGCTGCCACAGGTGCTGCCACAGGTGCTGCCACAGGTGCTTTCACAAGTTCTGCCAGAGGTTCTGTAAGCGGTGCTGTCACAAGGTTGGAAGCAGACGCCGCGCCTTGTCCACACGAATGCGCCGGCGTGCACTGCGCGCCAGGCGTACCAGCAACATCCCCGCCGCACAGCTCAGGCCCACGATCAGCCCCTGCCATAAACCGCTCGGGCCGCTGGGTGCGCCGAGCCAGTCGGTCAGCCCCAGGGCGTAACCCACCGGCAACCCCACGCCCCAATAGGCGAATAGGGTCAGCACCATGGTCACGCGGGTATCCTGATAACCCCGCAGGGCGCCGGCAGCGGTGACCTGGATAGAGTCGGAGAACTGGAACAGCGCCGAAAACACGATCAACGTAGACGCCAGGTGGATAACCACCGGGTCCGGGGTGTAGATCGTCGCGATCTGCTCGCGAAACACCAGCATCAGGCTGCACGACAGGCACGCATACGCCAGCGCCGTGCCCATGCCGACCCCTGCGGCGAAGCGTGCTTCACGCGGCTCGCCACGCCCCAAGGCCTGGCCGACGCGCACGGTGACGGCCATGCTCAGGGAGTAGGGGATCATGAACACCAGCGAGCTGACATTCAGCGCGATCTGATGGCCCGACACCACTGTGGCGCCGAGGCTGCCGAGCAGCAGGGCGATCACCGCGAAGATGCTCGACTCGGCAAAGATCGCGATGCCAATCGGCAGGCCGATGCCCAATACTCGCTTGATCACTGCCCATTGCGGCCAGTCGAAGCGCTTGAACAATTCGCTGCTCTGGTACGCCGGGCCAAACCGCGTCCAGCCGGCCAGGCCGAGCATCATCACCCACATCGCAATCGCCGTGGCCCAGCCGCAGCCCACGCCGCCCATGGCCGGCAGGCCCAGGTGGCCGTAGATGAAGATGTAGTTCAGCGGAATATTCAGCGCCAGCCCCACCAGGCCCATGACCATGCTCGGGCGCGTACGGCCGAGGCCATCACTGAAACAGCGCAGCACGTAATACAGGGCGATGGCCGGCATGCCGGCGGCGATGCCATGCAAGTAGCCCATGGAGGGCTCGATCAGGTCGGGCTCGACCTTCATCGCGCGCAGCACCGGTTCGGCGCAGAGCAACAGCAGCGCGCCGCAGATACCCACCACCACCGCCAGCCACAAGGATTGGCGCACCAACGGCCCGATCTCACGGAACTGGCCCGCGCCGTAGCGCTGGGCGACTTTTGGCGTGGTGGCGAGCAGGGTGCCGGTCATCAGCAGGTACACCGGGATCCAGATCGAGTTGCCCAGGCCCACCGCCGCCAAATCCTGAGGGCTGACGCGGCCGGCCATCACCGCATCGACAAAACTCATGGCGGTGGTGGCCAGTTGGCCGATCATGATCGGCAGCGCGAGCGTCATCAGGTCGCGCACTTCCCGGCTGATCCGGGCGGGGCGGGTGAGGGGGGCGATGGCAGTGTTCACGTACAGGTGTCCAGTAAGAGCAGCGCAAGGACGGCGGATTCTACGCTTTGACGCAGTGGTCAGGAAAAAACCTGTGTTGCTGATTTGTAAGCGTTCCCCCGGGTGCCCGGTACCCCCTGCATTCGCGAGCAAGCCCGCTCCCACTCTTGATCTACGGTGGAACACACATCGCAAGCCTGTACACTGCTGGTCCGTGAAAGGAGCCTGCCATGCTGATTGTTGCCGACGAAAATATCCCTCTGCTTGACGCATTCTTCCAAGGATTTGGCGAGATTCGCCGGGTGCCTGGCCGCTCCATCGACCGCGCCACCGTCGAGCAGGCCGACGTGCTGCTGGTGCGCTCGGTAACCAACGTCAACCGTGCCCTGCTGGACGGCACCAACGTGCGTTTTGTCGGCACCTGCACCATCGGCACCGACCACCTCGACCTCGATTACTTCAAGCAGGCCGGTATCCAGTGGTCCAGCGCCCCCGGCTGCAATGCCCGCGGCGTGGTGGATTATGTGCTGGGCAGCCTGCAGACCCTGGCCGAAATCGAGGGCGCCGATCTCAATCAGCGCGCCTATGGTGTGGTGGGCGCCGGTGAAGTCGGCGGGCGGTTGGTCAAGGTGCTCAAGGGCCTGGGCTGGAACGTGCTGGTGTGCGACCCGCCGCGGCAGATCGCCGAAGATGGCGATTACGTGAGTTTGCAGCAGATCATTGAGCGGTGCGACGTGATCAGCCTGCACACGCCGTTGACCAAGTCAGGCAACGGTTCCACTTGGCATTTGTTTGACCGCCAGCGCCTGGAGCAGCTCAAGCCCGGCACTTGGCTGATCAACGCCAGCCGTGGTCCGGTGGTGGACAATGCCGCCCTGCGCGAGGTGTTACTGGCGCGCGAAGACCTGCAAGCGGTGCTGGACGTGTGGGAAGGCGAGCCCGAGGTGGACGTCGACCTGGCCGACCTGTGCGTGCTGGCCACGCCGCATATCGCCGGCTATAGCCTGGACGGCAGGCAGCGCGGTACGGCGCAGATCTACCAGGCATTCTGCGCCCACCTGGGCCAGGAACCCACGATTCAGTTGAGCGAGCTGCTGCCAAAAACGTGGCTGGCCGAGGTGCATGTGGATGCCGCCACCGACCCGGCCTGGGCGCTGGCGACGCTGTGCCGCAGCGTGTATGACCCACGCCGGGACGATGCGGATTTCCGCCGTAGCCTCGTAGGAACCGTAGAAGAACAACGCAAGGCATTCGACCTGCTGCGCAAGCACTATCCCGCGCGCCGCGAGATCGATGGCTTGAAAGTGCGCATCAATGGCGAATCGGCGGTGTTGTCGAACATCGTTTCGGCCCTGGGTGCCACCGAGCTGGTTTGAGCATGATGTGAGGCCATAAAAAAACCGGCCACCAGGGCCGGTTTGAAAGAGCTTGGGCGCTTCAGCCTTGCTGGGCAGGCTTGACCAGTCGCTGTTCCAGCTCGCTGCACGCTTGCTGGATCATCTCTTCGGTAATCTGCACTTCCTGGCCCTTGGCGTCGATGTACGAGCAGGGCAACTGCTGCGGTTGGCGGATCACTTCAATCTTGGCTTCACTGCTGTTTTGCAAGGTCATGGCCTGTCTCCTCATCAGGTTGTATACCTACTCTGAACCCGCCGCGTGACCGCGCTGTTACAACTCCTTGCACGATCTTCGGTTCGAACATCCAGTCCACCAGAAACCGCTACGGATTTCCAGCCAGCCATTAGACCGATAGCCTCTAGAGGCCCTTGTCGGCGGGCATAATTAACCTGACTCATTGTTATTTACTCAAGTTCCCCCAATGTTGTGGGTGTAGATACTTATCCCCCTGCGCAGGTAGTGCCCTCCATGTTTTCAGTCCGACAACG
This sequence comes from Pseudomonas sp. S09G 359, assembly GCF_002843605.1. NCBI lineage: Bacteria > Pseudomonadati > Pseudomonadota > Gammaproteobacteria > Pseudomonadales > Pseudomonadaceae > Pseudomonas > Pseudomonas sp. S09G 359. The sequence goes on from NZ_CP025263.1 coordinate 1,748,323, forward strand.
CCGTGCGATTCGCCTGGCCAGCCGCTTCATCGCGCCTTACCGCTGGCAGGCGCTGGGTGCCTTGTTGGCGCTGATTGTCACCGCTGGCATCACCTTGTCCATGGGGCAGGGCATTCGCCTGCTGGTGGACCAGGGTTTCATGACCCAATCGCCGCACCTGCTGAACCAGTCCATCGGTCTGTTCATGGTGCTGGTGCTCGGCCTGGCCGTGGGCACGTTTGCGCGGTTTTACCTGGTGTCGTGGATTGGCGAGCGGGTCGTCGCGGATATTCGCCGGCAGGTGTTCAACCACCTGATCTACCTGCACCCCGGGTTCTACGAGAACAACCGCAGTTCGGAAATCCAGTCGCGGCTGACCACCGACACCACCCTGCTGCAATCGGTGATCGGCTCGTCGCTGTCACTGTTCCTGCGCAATGCCTTGATGGTCATTGGCGGCATCGTGCTGCTGTTTGTCACCAACCCCAAGCTCACCAGCATCGTGGTGGTGGCGTTGCCGTTGGTGCTGGCGCCGATCCTGATTTTTGGTCGGCGCGTGCGCAGCTTGTCGCGCCTGAGCCAGGACCGGATTGCCGACGTGGGCAGCTATGTGTCCGAGACTCTTGGCCAGATCAAGACCGTGCAGGCCTATAACCACCAAGTGCAGGACGAACAGCGTTTCGCCGTGACCGTGGAAGACGCCTTCACCACCGCGCGCAAACGCATCACCCAGCGGGCCTGGCTGATTACCTTGGTGATCATGTTGGTGCTTGGCGCCGTGGGCGTGATGCTCTGGGTCGGCGGCATGGATGTGATCAACGGGCGCATTTCCGGCGGCGAACTGGCGGCCTTCGTGTTCTACAGCCTGATCGTCGGCAGCGCCGTCGGCACCCTCAGCGAAGTGCTGGGCGAGCTGCAACGCGCTGCCGGTGCAGCGGAACGGATCGGCGAGCTGTTGCAGTCCAATAATGAAATCCAGGCGCCGGCCGCCGGCACGGTGCAATTGCCTGAGCGGGTCAGCGGCCGCCTGGAGCTGCAGGACCTGCGCTTTTCCTACCCTTCGCGGCCGGACAGCTACGCTATCGATGGTTTGAACCTGACCATCAACCCCGGTGAAACCCTGGCATTGGTCGGGCCGTCGGGTGCCGGCAAATCGACGATTTTCGACCTGCTGCTGCGCTTCTACGACCCGCAGCAAGGCCGCATCCTGCTCGAAGGCCACTCGCTGACCGACCTCGACCCGCTTGACCTGCGCCGTCAGTTCGCCCTGGTGTCCCAGAGCCCGGCGCTGTTTTTTGGCAGCGTCGAAGAGAACATCCGCTACGGCAACCCTGCGGCGACCACGGAACAGGTGGAAGCCGCCGCGCGTATCGCCCACGCCCACGACTTCATCCTGCAAATGCCCGACGGCTACCAGACCCACCTCGGCGACGGCGGCATGGGGCTGTCCGGCGGCCAACGCCAACGCCTGGCCATCGCCCGTGCGCTGCTGGTGGACGCGCCGATCCTGCTGCTGGACGAAGCCACCAGCGCCCTCGACGCCCAGAGTGAACACTTGATCCAGCAAGCCTTGCCGCAACTGATGCAGGGCCGCACCACGCTGGTGATTGCCCACCGCCTGGCGACGGTAAAACACGCAGACCGGATAGCCGTGATGGACCAGGGCAAGCTCGTGGCAGTGGGCACGCACCAGCAGTTGATCGCCAGCAACCCGCTGTACGCGCGGTTGGCGGCGCTGCAGTTCAGTGATGGGGACGATGTCGCAAAAAGCCAAGGCTAGCGCGCTCTATGTAGTGAGCAGGCTTGCTGTGGCGAGCGGGCTTTGTGGCGAGCGGGCTTGCCCGCGTTGGAGTGCGAAGCGCTCCCACCCCAGGCTCCGCAGCTATACGGGTAGACCGCGTTCACTGTTATGGGGCTGCTGCGCAGCCCAACGCGGGCAAGCCCGCTCGCCACAACAAGCCCGCTTGCCACAATCATCCGGCTCTCCACAACAAGCCTGCTGCCACAGGTATGCGTTGCTGATCGTCGAAGTAGCACTAGCAGTTGATCGCCAGCAACCCGCTGTACGCGCGGAGGGCGGCGCTGCAGTTTAGTGATTGGGATGCCGGTTAAACACTAACCCTGTGCCTTGTGAGCTTGTTGTGGCGAGCGGGCTTGCCCGCGTTGGAGTGCGAAGCGCTCCCACTCCAGGCTCCGTAGCTATACGGGTAGACCGCGTTGACTGTTATGGGGCTGCTGCGCAGCCCAACGCGGGCAAGCCCGCTCGCCACAACAAGCCCGCTTGCCACAATCATCCGGCTCTCCACAATAAGCAGGCTTGCCACGGCAAGCCGGCTGCCACAGGTTAGGCGTTATTGATTGTCGAAGTAGCGCTCATGCCAATCCACCAGCGGCTGTGGTGAGTTGAGCTTCTGGCCGTAGATCACCGAATAAGACAGCACGTTCTGCACATACTGGCGGGTTTCGTCGAACGGGATGCTTTCCACCCATACATCGAAACTCAGGTGGTCCGCGCCGCGCAGCCATTGGCGTACGCGGCCGGGGCCGGCGTTGTAGGCGGCGGAGGCGAGCACGCGGTTGCCGTTGAACTGGCTGTGCACCTGGCTCAGGTAAGCGGCGCCAAGCTGGATGTTTTTGTCCGGGTCCAGCACCTGGGCGGGCGAGGCCAGCGGGATGCTGAATTTGCGCGCGGTTTCCTTGGCTGTCCCGGGCATCAGTTGCATCAGGCCGCTGGCGCCGACGCCGGAGCGGGCGTCGTCCATGAAGGCGCTTTCCTGGCGCGTGATAGCAAATACCCAGCTGGAATGCAGGCCACGCACCTTGGCTTCGCGCACCAGGGTGTCGCGGTGGGCCATGGGGAAGCGGATGTCCAGGTCGTCCCAGTACTGCGCCTGGCTGATCGTGCGGATCGCCGGGAAGTACCACTTCATGTCGTAGGCCAGCTTGGCCTGGGCGACCATCTCGTCACGGTTGAAGTGGCGGCTGACGTGGTACCACTCGCGGCGGCCATCGACGATCTGGCCACGTGCGTAGAACTCCAGGGCACGCCGCACGCCCGGGGTGTTACGGACTTTATTGACCAGCGCCTGGCTCATCAACAGCGGTTTGTTCTTCAGCTGGTACGGCGCCTTGGAGCGGTCGGCGGCGAGGAAACCGTAGAAGTCCCGTTCCTGCGCGAGGTTTTTGTACAGCACCAGCGGTTGCGGGTTCTTCGGCTCGGCCAGTTCCAGGCTGCGGGCCTGCCAGTAGCGCCAGCGGTTGGTGGTGGCCAGGTCTTGTGGGAGCTTGCGGGTCAACTGGTAGGCATCTTCCCAGCGGGCCAGGCGCAACAGTAGGCGCAGGCGCCATTCGGACACGGTGTTGTCGCGCAGCTCGGGGTCGTACTTGGTCATCACATCGAGTGCGCGCGGGTCATATCGGCGTGCCAGGGTCAGGCCGATTTCACGCGCGATCGACACTTTTTCGTCACGGGAGAAGTGCATGCTGCTGGCATACCCGTCGAGCAGGGCCATGGCTTTGTCCGGGTCCTGGCGCGCCAGGCGGCGCAGGCCCAGGCCTACGGCGTCGGACATAGCCTCGGTGGCCGGCAGGAAGCGCGACGGGTCGCTGAGCATGTCGGGCTTTTGCGCCACATCGACCATCAGGCGGCCCTGGGCGCCGAGCGTCGGCAGGGTTTTCACCAGGCTGTTGGCCAGCGCGTAGTTGCGGGCCTCGGCGGCCAGTTTGGCGCGGTCCCAGATTTTTTGTTCGGTGAGCTGGCCATCGGCGGCCCACTGGCCGAAGGTGGCATCGCAGGCGGCCGGTTGGGATTTACCGGTGAGCCAGAGTTTTTCAGTGTTCTTGTAGCCTTCGGCTTTAAGGTTGTGCGTCAGTTGAAACTGGGCATGCAGGCAGTCCAGCTCGACGAAATTGAGCTTGGGGTCGTAGTACTTTTCAAAGGTCTGCCAGTCGCCACGGTCGGCGAGCCAGCGCAACCAGCGCAGTTTCATCCAGTTGGCCTGGGGCAGGTCGCCGTTTTTGGCCAGGAATTGTTCGATTTCCTGGTTGCTCGCGGTTTTCAGGCGCGCGGTCAGTTCGTCGTAGGCCAGGTAGGGCGTCAGCGGGTAGTCGGCCAGGGCCTGGCTGTATTGCATGTAAGGGCCAGTGTCGCCCTTGGCCAGTGCGCGCTTGGCTTCATCGTAGTATTGACGTTGGGTGGTGAGGTCCACGGCCTGGGCGGATTGAACGGCGGTGGCGGAAAGAAGCAGACAAGATAAAAAGTTGAAAAGGCGACTGCGCATGAGACGTCCGTGCAGAGAAATCACGACTAGCGCCGGCATCGCCGACACTGATTGCCCCTAGCTTAGCCTTTTGCCAGCGAGCGGCGAAAGCTTTGCCGGCCGGTTCGTTCAAGTTCGCTGCAAATGTCCTACAGGACGTGTCTGTTGCGAAAATGCTGGCCGCATCCCACCCTCAAGTCAGGTAGAATGCGCGCCCAGTTTTTGGAGAAGCGTATGACCCTGCTCAAATTCAGCGATGTGTCCCTTGCTTTCGGCGCTATGCCGTTGTTGGACAAGGTGTCCTGGCAGATCGCCCGTGGTGAGCGGGTGTGCATCATCGGCCGCAACGGCACCGGCAAGTCCAGCATGATGAAGCTGGTAAAAGGCGACCAGAAGCCCGATGACGGCTCTGTCTGGCGTGCCCCAGGCCTGAAGATCGGCGAATTGCCGCAAGAATTGCCGGTGGCCGACGGACGGACAGTGTTCGACGTGGTTGCCGAAGGCCTGGATGGCGTGGGCGAGTTGCTGGCGCAATACCATCACCTGGCGCAGAACTGCGTCACCGAAGCTGACCTGGACAAGCTGATGCACGTTCAGCAAGACCTCGAAGCCCGTGATGGCTGGCGCTTGCAGCAATTGGTCGACAGTACCCTGAGCCGCCTGCAACTGCCGGCCGACAAGACCCTCGCCGAGTTGTCCGGCGGCTGGCGTCGCCGTGTGCTGCTGGCCCAGGCGCTGGTGTCCGAGCCGGACCTGCTGCTGCTTGACGAGCCGACCAACCACCTGGACATCGGCGCCATCGCCTGGCTGGAAGAAGCCCTCAAGGAATTCCAGGGCGCCGTGCTGTTTATCACGCACGACCGTTCCTTCCTGCAGAACCTGGCCACGCGCATCCTGGAACTGGACCGTGGCGGCCTGATCGATTGGAACGGCGACTACGCCAGCTTCCTGGTGCACAAGGAAGCGGCACTGGCGGCAGAAGAAACCGCCAACGCGCTGTTCGACAAGAAGCTGGCCCAGGAAGAAGTCTGGATCCGCCAGGGCATCAAGGCCCGCCGTACCCGTAACGAAGGCCGCGTGCGCGCCCTGAAAGCCTTGCGCGTAGAGCGCAGCGAGCGTCGCGAGCGCACCGGCAAGGCGAATATCCAGCTGGACACCGCCGACAAGTCGGGCAAGCAGGTGATGGTGCTGGAAAACGTCAGCTTCCATCACCCGGACGGCCCGTTCCTGATCAAGGACTTCTCCATGGTCCTGCAGCGCGGCGACCGTATCGGCCTGTTGGGCGCCAACGGCACCGGCAAGACTACCTTGCTCAAGCTGATGCTCAGCGGTCTGCAGCCGACCAGCGGTACGGTGGAAGAGGGCACGCGTATCGACGTGGCTTACTTCGACCAGTTGCGTCACCAGTTGGATCTGGAAAAAACCGTGATCGACAACGTGGCCGAAGGCCGCGACTTTATCGATATCGACGGCCAGAGCCGCCACGTACTCAGCTACCTGGGCGACTTCCTGTTCAGCCCGCAACGTGCACGTACGCCGGTGAAAGCCTTGTCCGGTGGTGAGCGCGCGCGCCTGCTGCTGGCCAAGCTGTTCAGCAAGCCGGCCAACCTGCTGGTACTCGACGAACCGACCAACGACCTCGACGTAGAAACCCTTGAGCTGCTGGAAGAGGTCCTGCTGACCTTCAATGGCACCGTGCTGATGGTCAGCCACGACCGGGCATTCCTCGACAACGTGGTCACCAGCACCCTGGTCTTCGAAGGCGAAGGCAAGGTGCGTGAATACGTCGGTGGTTACCAGGACTGGCTGCGTCAGGGCGGCTCGCCGCGCCTGCTGGGCGTGACCGAGAGCAAGTCCGGCAAGGCCGACTTGACCTCGGCGGTCGTTGCCCCGGTGGCCGCTGCGGCACCTGCGGTAGAAGCTGCTCCGGCCGCCAAGAAGAAACTCAGCTACAAGCTGCAGCGTGAGCTGGAAGCCTTGCCGGGCGATATCGACGCCAAGGAACAGCAGATTGCCGCCGTAGAAGCGGACATGGCTGACGCAGGCTTCTACCTGCGCCCGGCGGCGGAAACCGCCAAGGTCATCGCCTCCCTGGAGACGTTGAACCAGGAGCTGGAAGTGCTGATGGAGCGTTGGGCCGAGCTGGATGCCTGATTGATCCGCACGCAATAAAAAACCCGGTGCTCATCTGATGAGCACCGGGTTTTTCATATGAAATGCAGTTCAAATGTGGGAGGGGGCTTGCCCCCGATTGCGGTGTTTCAGTCACCAGATGTATCAACTGACAGACTGCTATCGGGGGCAAGCCCCCTCCCACAGGTCTTACTTGTTGGTGTCCTTGACCAGCTTCACCGCCAGCACATCACACGGCGCGCCGTGCAGTACGTCGTTGGCAGTAGAGCCCAGCAGCAGCGCCAGGCCGTGTCGGCCATGGCTGCCAACCACGATCAGGTCGCAAGCCTTTTCCTTGGCAAGATGGTGGATCTCCTGGCGCGGTTGGCCGTACGTGAGGTGGCAGTCATCTTTTTGCAGGTGCGGGTATTTGAGGATCAGGCGGTCGAGGCGCTCTTTGGCCTGGTCGAATTGTTGTTGCTGCAACTGGGAAAGGTCCATCGGCACGTCGCCACCGAAGGCCATGGCCATGGGCTCTACGATGTGCACGAGAGACAGTTTGGCGCCATTGGCAATTGCAGATTCCTGCGCGCGCTTGATCACTGGGTCGCACTCTTCGGTCAGATCGACAGCGACCAGAATATGTTGGTAGGGCATGAGGCGTTCCTCCAGGGGACTGCAATAAGTTCAGTATGGCTGCTTTCAAGCGGATGGGGTTGCGACAGATCAAATCCGCTCATCTAGAAATTCGGGAGTACACATATGACGGTCTGGATAGTGGTGTCAATCCTTGCAGTGGTTCTTAGCCCTCTGGCATGGCTGCGTCCGTCGCGTCATCAGAGCGGGCGCATGGCCCTGCGCATGGAGGCGCGCCGCATCGGCCTGAGCATGCAACTGGCGCCCCAGGAGTGGCCGCACTGGCTCAAACAGGAGCCGCCGAGCCCCTGCGCGCAGTATTGCCGGCCACGACGCGGCAGTGCGCCGGCCACCTGGAGTTACTGGCAGTTGGAGCCGGGGGTGTGGGTCAACCAATGGCGTGAAGTGTGTACGGATGCGAAGTTGTTGCCGCATTTTGCAACGCTGCCGGCAAACGTCTATAAGGTCGAGGCCGACGCGCAAATGATCGCCTTGTATTGGGGCGAGAAAGGCGAGCCGAGCGTGTTGAAAGACATCGATACGTTACTCAAGGCATTGGCCTGACCGAATCCCGGGCAATAAAAAGCCCGACATCATCATCGGGCTGGAGTTGGCCAGGCAGGCCGGTAAATCGCTGATACATCACGCCGGGTGTTCGCCCAAGCGTTCTGACTATTCTGTAACGAGTGCCGCAAGCCTAGCGGTATATCCGGATCTGTACAGCCTTTTCCGGCGCCTTTTCGATTATTGATCCTGTGAATACCTCCATATTGGTCGAGCACGTGCTCGGGGGCGAGGTTCTGAAATGACTGGAAAGTCGCGTTTTTCCTAGCCTTTCGAGCGATTGACAATTGCTCGGAATTGGATGAAGGTGGCGTACCCAAATCAAACGGGCGTATGAATTGAGCGTTTGTCTGTCAGACCGCTCATACAGAACCCCGACTAGCGCATTGGCGGGTGTGCCTGGCGGATTGGCGTGAGCATTGACGCAACTGTCAATGTCCAACCAGAGGCCAGCGTCCAATGTGTACTGTTCAGCTTCCATATCGTGGAGATCAGTTGATGATTTACGAAGGTAAAGCCATCACGGTTAAGGCTCTTGAAAGTGGCATCGTCGAATTGAAATTCGACCTCAAGGGTGAGTCCGTCAACAAGTTCAACCGTCTAACCCTGAATGAATTGCGTCAGGCCGTAGACACCATCAAAGCAGATGCGTCGGTCAAGGGCGTGATCGTCTCCAGCGGCAAGGACGTGTTTATCGTCGGCGCTGACATCACCGAATTCGTCGACAACTTCAAGCTGCCCGATGCCGAGCTGGTGGCTGGCAACCTCGAAGCCAACAAGATTTTCAGCGATTTCGAAGACCTCAACGTGCCAACCGTTGCCGCGATCAACGGTATCGCGCTGGGCGGCGGCTTTGAAATGTGCCTGGCCGCAGACTTCCGCGTCATGTCGGCCACTGCAAAAATTGGCCTGCCTGAAGTCAAGCTGGGCATCTACCCGGGCTTTGGCGGCACCGTCCGCCTGCCGCGCCTGATCGGTGCCGACAACGCCATCGAGTGGATTGCCGCCGGCAAGGAAAACCGTGCTGAAGACGCGCTGAAAGTCGGTGCCGTCGATGCCGTGGTTGCCCCGGACAAACTCGCCGAAGCCGCACTGAACCTGATCAAGGGCGCCATCAGCGGCGAATTTGACTACAAGGCCAAGCGTCAGCCGAAGCTGGAGAAACTCAAGCTCAACGCCATCGAACAAATGATGTCGTTCGAAACCGCCAAAGGTTTCGTGGCAGGCCAGGCCGGCCCGAACTACCCGGCGCCGGTTGAAGCGATCAAGACCATCCAGAAGGCCGCGAACTTCGGTCGCGACAAAGCCCTGGAAGTGGAAGCAGCAGGCTTCGTCAAACTGGCGAAAACCTCGGCTGCCCAGAGCCTGATCGGCCTGTTCCTGAACGACCAGGAATTGAAGAAAAAGGCCAAGGCCTACGACGAAATCGCCCGCGACGTGAAACAGGCTGCCGTACTTGGCGCCGGTATCATGGGCGGTGGTATCGCCTATCAGTCGGCGTCCAAAGGCACGCCGATCCTGATGAAAGATATCAACGAGCACGGTATCGAGCAGGGCCTGGCGGAAGCCGCCAAGCTGCTGGTGGGCCGCGTGGATAAAGGTCGCATGACGGCGGCGAAAATGGCCGAAGTGCTTAACGGTATTCGTCCTACGCTGTCCTACGGCGATTTCGGCCACGTCGACCTGGTGGTCGAAGCCGTTGTCGAGAACCCGAAGGTCAAGCAAGCCGTACTGGCCGAAGTGGAAGCCCAGGTCAAAGACGACACCATCCTGGCCTCGAACACCTCGACCATTTCCATCTCGCTGCTGGCCAAGGCCCTCAAGCGTCCGGAAAACTTCGTCGGCATGCACTTCTTCAACCCCGTGCACATGATGCCGCTGGTGGAAGTGATCCGTGGCGAGAAGTCCAGCGAACTGGCGGTTGCCACCACCGTTGCCTATGCCAAGAAAATGGGCAAGAACCCGATCGTGGTCAATGACTGCCCGGGCTTCCTGGTCAACCGCGTGCTCTTCCCGTACTTCGGCGGTTTTGCCAAGCTGGTCAGCGCCGGTGTGGACTTTGTACGCATCGATAAAGTGATGGAAAAATTCGGCTGGCCAATGGGCCCGGCGTACCTGATGGACGTGGTCGGCATCGACACCGGCCACCACGGTCGCGACGTAATGGCTGAAGGCTTCCCGGACCGCATGAAAGACGACCGCCGCTCGGCGATCGACGCGCTCTACGAGGCCAAGCGCCTGGGCCAGAAGAACGGCAAGGGCTTCTACGCCTACGAGGCCGACAAGAAGGGCAAGCAGAAGAAAGTGGCCGACCCGTCGGTGCACGAAGTACTCGCTCCGGTCATCTACGAGCAGCGTGAGGTGTCGGACGAAGACATCATCAACTGGATGATGATCGCCCTGTGCCTGGAAACCGTGCGTTGCCTGGAAGACGGCATCGTTGAAACCGCCGCCGAAGCCGATATGGGCCTGGTGTACGGTATTGGTTTCCCTCCATTCCGTGGTGGTGCGCTGCGTTACATCGATTCGATCGGTGTGGCCGAGTTCGTTGCCCTGGCTGACAAATACGCTGATTTGGGCCCGCTGTACCACCCGACCGCGAAGCTGCGTGAGATGGCCAAGAACGGCCAGAGCTTCTTCGGTTAAGCGCCCAGACGACTAGAGCGAGAATATTTATGAGCTTGAATCCAAGAGACGTGGTGATTGTCGACTTCGGTCGCACGCCGATGGGCCGCTCCAAGGGCGGCATGCACCGCAACACCCGTGCCGAAGACATGTCGGCGCACCTGATCAGCAAATTGCTGGAACGCAACGTCAAGGTCGACCCGAACGAAGTCGAAGACGTGATCTGGGGCTGCGTCAACCAGACCCTGGAGCAGGGCTGGAACATCGCACGCATGGCGTCGTTGATGACCCAGATCCCTCACACGGCAGCCGGCCAGACCGTGAGCCGCCTGTGCGGTTCGTCGATGAGCGCGCTGCACACCGCCGCCCAGGCGATCATGACCGGCAACGGTGATGTGTTCGTGGTCGGTGGCGTGGAGCACATGGGCCACGTCAGCATGATGCACGGCGTGGACCCTAACCCGCACATGTCGCTGTACGCGGCAAAAGCCTCGGGCATGATGGGCCTCACCGCAGAAATGCTCGGCAAAATGCACGGCATTACCCGCGAAGCCCAGGACGCGTTCGGCCTGCGTTCCCATCAACTCGCCCACAAGGCGACCGTGGAAGGCAAGTTCAAGGATGAAATCATCCCGATGAACGGCTACGACGAGAACGGCTTCCTGAAACTGTTCGACTACGACGAAACCATTCGTCCGGACACCACCCTGGAAAGCCTGGCGGCCTTGAAACCCGCTTTCAATCCAAAGGGCGGCACCGTGACAGCCGGCACTTCGTCGCAAATTACCGACGGTGCTTCGTGCATGATCGTGATGTCGGCGCAGCGTGCCCAGGACCTGGGCATCCAGCCGCTGGCCGTGATCCGTTCGATGGCCGTGGCGGGTGTGGACCCGGCGATCATGGGCTATGGTCCAGTACCGGCCACACAAAAAGCCTTGAAGCGCGCGGGCCTGACCATCTCCGATATCGACTTCTTCGAGCTCAACGAAGCTTTCGCCGCACAGGCCCTGCCAGTGCTGAAAGATTTGAAAGTACTCGACAAGATGAACGAGAAGGTTAACCTGCACGGCGGTGCGATTGCCCTGGGCCACCCATTTGGTTGCTCCGGTGCACGTATTTCCGGCACTTTGCTTAACGTGATGAAGCAAAATGGCGGCAACCTTGGGGTTGCAACCATGTGCATTGGTCTCGGCCAAGGCATTTCCACCGTCTTCGAACGCGTTTAAGCGTTCGGTTGGCGGAAGCCGGGGCCCAGTGCCCCGGTTTTTGTTTTTGGGCAGTTTTGAATTTTTTTTTAATAAATTTTGTAAGAGGGCCAGAGCATGAAAGTCGAACCAGGGCTCTACCAACATTATAAGGGGCCGCAGTACCGCGTTTTTAACGTGGCACGGCACTCCGAGACCGAAGAAGAAGTGGTGTTTTACCAAGCACTGTATGGCGATTACGGCTTTTGGGTGCGCCCGTTGAGCATGTTCCTCGAGACCGTCGAAGTTGACGGCGAGCAGGTCCCGCGCTTTGCTTTGGTCCAGGCCGAACCCAGTGTTTTTTCAGGGCAATAACGGCAGGCCGCGCAGAATGCTGCGCTTGACCTCACCTTGTTGCCACTATATATAGCGTTGCCGCGTCAGGCGCCAACTGCCTTTCACTTCTCGAATTCAGGAATTTTCTGATCCATGGGCAAATCGCTGGTCATTGTGGAATCCCCGGCTAAGGCCAAGACCATCAACAAGTACTTGGGCAACGAGTACGTGGTGAAGTCGAGTATCGGCCATATCCGAGACCTGCCCACCAGCGGTTCGGCTAGCGCCAGCAAGGAGCCTGCTGCCAAGCGCGGCAAGGCGGCTGCGGGCGAAGGTCCGGTACTCACGCCTAAAGAGAAAGCGCGCAAGCAGCTGGTCTCGCGCATGGGTGTGGACCCGGAACATGGCTGGAAGGCCAAGTACGAAATCCTTCCGGGCAAGGAAAAGGTCATCGAAGAGCTGCGCCGGCTCGCCAAAGATGCCGACACCATCTATCTCGCAACGGACTTGGACCGCGAAGGGGAAGCCATTGCCTGGCACCTGCGGGAAGCCATCGGCGGTGACGACAGCCGCTACAAGCGTGTGGTGTTCAACGAAATCACCAAGAAAGCCATCCAGGAAGCCTTCTCCAAGCCGGGCGAACTGGACATCGACCGCGTCAATGCCCAACAGGCCCGTCGTTTCCTCGACCGCGTCGTGGGCTACATGGTTTCGCCACTGCTGTGGGCCAAGATCGCCCGTGGCCTGTCCGCCGGCCGTGTGCAATCGGTAGCGGTAAAGCTGGTGGTGGAGCGTGAGCGCGAGATCCGTGCGTTCAACCCCGAAGAATATTGGGAAGTGCATGCCGACCTCGGTACCGCCAAGGGCGCCAACGTGCGCTTTGAAGTGGCCCGTGAGAAAGGCGAGGCGTTCAAGCCGCTGAACGAAGCCCAGGCCATGGCCGCGCTGGAAAAGCTCAAGGCTTCCAGCTACAGCATCGTCAAGCGCGAAGACAAGCCGACCAGCAGCAAGCCGTCGGCGCCGTTCATCACGTCCACCCTGCAACAGGCCGCGAGCAACCGCCTGGGCTTCGGCGTGAAGAAAACCATGATGATGGCCCAGCGTCTGTACGAAGCCGGCTACATCACTTATATGCGTACTGACTCCACCAACCTGTCGCAAGACGCGGTGGCGATGGCGCGTACTTATATTGAAAGCGAATTCGGCAAGAAGTACCTGCCGGAGAAGCCGAACGTCTACAGCAGCAAAGAGGGCGCCCAGGAGGCTCACGAAGCGATTCGTCCTTCCGACGCCAACACCGAGCCAAGCAAGCTCAGTGGCATGGAGCGCGACGCTGAGCGCCTCTACGAGCTGATCTGGCGCCAGTTCCTGGCGTGCCAGATGCTGCCGGCGCAATACCTGTCCACTACCGTCACCGTGGCGGCTGCGGACTTTGAGCTGCGTGCCAAGGGCCGCATCCTCAAGTTCGACGGTTACACCCGGGTGATGCCGCAGATCGCCAAGCCTGGCGATGACGACGTGCTGCCGGACATGGCCCAGGGCGACACGTTGAAGCTGATCAAGCTCGACCCGTCCCAGCACTTCACCAAGCCGCCGGCGCGTTACTCTGAAGCCAGCCTGGTGAAAGAGATGGAGAAACGCGGAATCGGTCGTCCTTCGACCTACGCGGCGATCATCTCGACCATTCAGGACCGTGGCTACGTCGCGCTGCATAACCGTCGTTTCTATTCGGAAAAGATGGGCGATATTGTTACTGAGCGTCTGTCCGAGAGCTTCTCCAACCTGATGGACTACGGCTTTACCGCCGGCATGGAAGAGAACCTCGACGACGTGGCCCAGGGCGAGCGCGACTGGAAAAACGTGCTGGATGAGTTCTACGGCGACTTCAAGAAAAAGCTCGAAGTGGCCGAAAGCCCTGAGAGCGGCATGCGCGCCAACCAGCCGGTGATGACCGACATCCCGTGCCTGACCTGCGGCCGCCCGATGCAGATTCGTACTGCATCCACAGGCGTTTTCCTCGGTTGCTCGGGTTACAGCCTGCCGCCGAAAGAGCGCTGCAAGGCCACCGTCAACCTGGTGCCGGGCGATGAAATTGCGGCCGACGACGAGGGTGAATCCGAGTCGCTGGTACTGCGTGGCAAGCACCGCTGCCCGATCTGCAGCACGGCGATGGACGCCTACCTGCTGGACGAGAAGCACAAGCTGCACATCTGCGGTAACAACCCGGATTGCGACGGCTACGAGATCGAGGAAGGCAGCTACCGCATCAAGGGCTACGAAGGCCCGAGCCTGGAATGCGACAAGTGCGGCAGCGAGATGCAGCTCAAGACCGGCCGTTTCGGCAAGTTCTTCGGTTGTACCAACCCGACGTGCAAGAACACCCGCAAGCTGCTCAAGAGCGGTGATGCGGCGCCGCCGAAGATGGACCCGGTGAAGATGCCCGAACTCAAGTGCGAGAAGGTCAACGACACCTACATCCTGCGTGACGGCGCTTCGGGCCTGTTCCTGGCTGCCAGCCAGTTCCCGAAAAACCGCGAAACCCGTGCACCGTTGGTGTTGGAGATCGTGCCGCACAAGGACGAGATCGATCCTAAGTATCACTTCCTGTGCGAAGCGCCGAAGAAGGATCCCGACGGTCGCCCGGCCGTGATCCGCTACAGCCGCAAGACCAAGGAGCAGTATGTGCAGACCGAAGTGGACGGCAAGCCTACGGGCTGGAAAGCGTTCTACGATGGCGGCAAGTGGAAGGTCGAGGACAAGCGCCAGGGCGCTTGATCGTCTAATCTGACCACTACAAAGGCCGCCTGCATAGGCGGCCTTTTCTTAGTGTAAAAGTGAGATCATTGTGGCGAGCAAGCTTGCTTGCGCTGGGGTGCGAAGCGCCCCAAAAAAGCGGGCGACCACTACGCAGTCGAACGGGAGAAAGCTCCCCTCCACAGCAAGCTCGCTCCTGCAAAGCCAGCATCACGTCTATTCGTTGTGGAGATTGCCGTTATGGCCAACGAACTCTATACCCGTACCAATCAGAAAATTTACTTCGCGGGTTTGTCCCTGGAAGCCCTTGGCCGTGCCGAGGAAGGGAAGGAGATGAATGCCATCGCGCTGGTCCAGGCGGGGCGTGAGGCAGCCTTGTTCCACCTGTACGGCGCCTTGTTGGGGCTGTGCCATGAGATCGCCGGGTTCTACCGCTTGCCACAGGCCGGTTCGCCCCGCGCAGAAATGATCATGAATCGCGAAGTGCTGGAGTCCATGGCGATCCCTGAACTGGCCGAGTTGGTGGAAATGGCCCAGAGCCCGGACAGCTGGGTTGCACGCCTGCTCAAGGCGCATGCGGATATGTTCCAGCCGCCACGTATACCCCACGTGCCCAAGGGTGACGTGACCCAACCGCTGATCGTAGCGGTGGCGCTGGAGGAGGAAGAGCCCAAGCCCCTGAGCCGCGAAGAGCTGGAAGGCTGGCGCCAGGAGTTGAAGAAGATGGCGCTGCGTTTTCGTGAAGGCCTGAACGAGTGCTGAGACGGTGTTGCGGATAGACACCATTCATCACTGTGGGAACGAGTCATCCCGGCACCGTTCATCAAGCCGTAAAGAAACCTCTTCAGATCCTCAGCGAGGCCGGGTGGATGACTGATATAATCCCGGCATTTCGTGGAGAACAGACTTTTATGCCGACGTCCTTTCTGGAAATTGTTGAACTGCCTGACGGCCGAATCGAGTTGCGCCGGGCTGAGGACGAGGGTTCTCTGGTTATTCTGGACTTTTCCGAAGACGCCAAAGCGTTCCTGCAAGGCCAGCACGTGGAAGTGGCAAAAGCCATGTTGAGCGTAGGTGTGCAGATGGCTGGTCGCCTGGCGGAAGGCGAGCCGGAGAAAGACGATGGGCCGCGGGTTCTTCACTGAGTCTGTGTTGCAAGCAAGCTTGTTGTGGTTGAGTGGGCTTGTTGTAGTTGCCCGGGTTTGTTGTGGCGAGCGTGCTTAGTGTGACGAGCGTGCTTGTTGTGGCGAGCGGGCTTGCCCGCGTTGGGCTGCGAAGCAGCCCCAGAAGCAGCCACTGTGTAATACCTGATATACCGCATTAATCTATTTAGGGCCGCTTCGCAGCCCAACGCGGGCAAGCCCGCTCGCCACAATAAGCCCGTTGGCCACAACAATTCTGCTGGCCACAACAAGTCTGTTGGCCACAACAAGCCCGCCCTTTTGCCGCATCAACCCAATCGAATATTCAAGCTCTGCGCATCGCCCGTACGTGCGGCGCTGATCAGTTGCTGCTTGGCACTGGCGTTCAGTGGGTTCAACCAGCTTACAACCGTATGGCTACGGCCCAGGCGCAACGCCTCGCAGGTTAATTGCTGGGCGCTTTGCGTGCCGCGCGGCTGCAGCAACAGGATGCGTTCGCGGTTGAGTCCGGCGTCCCGCAGCCAGGTCTGGGTCAGGCTGGCGGGCGGGGCGATCAGAGTCAGCCAGCGGGCGTCCTGTTCCTCGCTCAATTCACGAAGGATCGGCGCCAGCAGGCTCAGGCAGCTCCCAGCCGCACCGCGCAACGACAATTCACTGAACGCCTCGGGCTCGGCGCTCCAGGGCGCCTCGACCGTTTCCTTGAGGATCGGCGCAAGGGGTTGGGCCATAAAGGCCTCAAACAGCGACAGTTGTGTGTGTTGGGGCGTGTGCACGAGCTGCATGATGTCTCCTTTAGCGGCGAATGACGCCGACACTCAAGCCTTCGATCACAAGGTCCTGATCTTTCAGGTTCACTTCAATCGGCGCGAACTCAGGGTTCTCGGCCAGGAGCCAGACCTTGCTGCCTTCGCGCTTGAAGCGTTTTACGGTAACTTCGTCGCCAATACGGGCAACGACGATCTGGCCATTGCGGGCTTCGCGAGTGGTGTGGACGGCCAGCAGGTCGCCATCGAAAATACCCACGTCCTTCATGCTCATGCCGTGCACGCGCAACAGGTAGTCGGCGCGAGGATGGAAGAAGGTCGGGTTGATGTTGCAGGATTCTTCGACGTGCTGCTGTGCCAGGATCGGCGCACCGGCGGCGACGCGGCCGATGATTGGCAGTGTCGATTCGTCGGCCTTGGCTTCAAAGCCAGGGATGCGAATACCGCGCGAAGCACCTGGGGTCATTTCGATCGCGCCTTTGCGAGCGAGGGCCTTGAGGTGTTCTTCGGCAGCGTTGGGGGATTTGAACCCCAGCTCCAGCGCGATTTCCGCTCGTGTCGGCGGGTAGCCGTTGTCATCGAGGCAGCGCTTGATAAAAGCCAGAATCTCAGCTTGGCGTGGCGTCAGTTTTAGCATGTTGATCGCTCTGTCTTTTTATACAGTGACTGGGATTATATACAGTGAACTGCGCTTGGCAATCATCCTTTTTGGCTGCTCCGCTGGACGGTCATTCGTCACCCGCCCTGGAGGGCAGAGATAGCGCTGCCTACACAGCGGGAAGGATGTGATTAAATAGCGATGAAATAGATGACTGCCCAGCCGGAAAACGGACTCGTAGACTTGACAAGACACACCCTGAAACGTATGTTTCAAACAAGTGTTTGTCAGGCGGAGTAGCCATGGCCCAGTCGGAAACCGTTGAACGCATTCTCGATGCTGCCGAGCAATTGTTCGCGGAAAAAGGATTTGCTGAAACTTCATTGCGGCTGATCACCAGCAAAGCGGGGGTCAACCTCGCGGCGGTGAACTACCATTTCGGTTCGAAAAAGGCCCTGATCCAGGCAGTGTTCTCGCGCTTCCTGGGGCCGTTCTGTGCCAGCCTCGACCGTGAACTGGAGCGCCGCCAGGCCAAGGCCGACCACAAGCCAAGCCTGGAAGACCTGCTGGAAATCCTCGTGGAGCAAGCGCTGGTGGTGCAACCGCGCAGTGGCAATGACCTGTCGATCTTCATGCGTTTGCTGGGCCTGGCTTTCAGTCAGAGCCAGGGCCACCTGCGGCGTTACCTGGAAGACATGTACGGCAAAGTATTCCGTCGCTATATGTTGCTGGTCAACGAAGCCGCGCCGCGTATCCCACCGATCGAGCTGTTCTGGCGCGTGCACTTCATGCTCGGCGCGGCGGCGTTCAGCATGTCCGGGATCAAGGCGTTGCGTGCGATTGCCGAGACCGATTTTGGCGTGAATACGTCCATTGAGCAGGTCATGCGCCTGATGGTGCCGTTCCTGGCGGCCGGCATGCGCGCAGAAACCGGCGTAACCGACCCGGCCATGGCCGCCGCCCAACTGCGCCCACGCAGCAAAACCACGCCAACCGTCGCCAAGGTTTGACCGCTCCGGGTGTGCGCGGCCGCTTGCATCCGCTAAGCTAGCCGCCATGCCGATTTCAGCTATTTACTCGCAACCCGTTGTGCTCGCCGCGCGTATCGCGCGCCATGAGTGCAACGGGTTGTGTGCGTTATTTAAGGAAGGTTTATGACTGCTGCCCTACAAGGTTCTTTGATGGTCGACGTGGCCGGTACCTGGCTGACGGCCGAGGATCGCCAGCTGTTACGCCAGCCTGAGGTGGGCGGCCTGATCATTTTTGCGCGCAATATCGAGCATCCGCGCCAGGTGCGCGAGTTGAGCGCGGCGATCCGTGCCGTGCGCCCGGATCTGCTGCTGGCCGTCGACCAGGAGGGTGGCCGCGTGCAGCGCCTGCGCCAGGGTTTTGTGCGCCTGCCGGCCATGCGCGCGTTGGCGGATAACCCCAACGCCGAATACCTGGCCGAGCAGTGCGGCTGGATCATGGCCACTGAAGTGCTGGCGGTGGGCCTCGACCTGAGCTTCGCCCCGGTACTGGACCTGGACTACCAGCGCAGCGCCGTGGTCGGTACCCGCTCGTTTGAAGGCAACCCTGAGCGCGCCGCCGTGCTTGCGGGTGCGTTTATCCGCGGCATGAACAGCGCCGGTATGGCCGCCACCGGTAAACACTTCCCAGGCCACGGTTGGGCCGAGGCCGATTCCCACGTCGCGATTCCCAATGACGAACGCAGCCTGGAACAGATTCGCGCCAATGACCTGGTGCCTTTCGCACGCCTGAGCAAGCAATTGGCGGCTGTGATGCCGGCCCACGTGATCTACCCGCAGGTCGATACTCAGCCGGCAGGCTTCTCGCGCCGCTGGTTGCAGGACATCCTGCGCGGCGAGTTGCAGTTTGACGGGGTTATTTTCAGCGATGACCTGTCAATGGCCGGCGCCCATGTGGTTGGTGATGCGGCCAGTCGGATCGAAGCGGCACTGACGGCGGGTTGCGACATGGGCCTGGTGTGCAATGACCGTGCGGCTGCTGAGCTGGCATTGAGTGCGGCGCAGCGCATGAAGGTCACGCCGTCGGCGCGGATTGCGCGGATGCGTGGGCAGGTGGTTGCGTCGACGGATTACAAGCAGGACCCGCGTTGGTTGGCGGCGCTTACTGCGTTGCGGGATGCTCAGTTGATCGACTGACGACCGCGTCGCGCCCATCGGGGGCAAGCCCCTCCCACATTTGATCGCATTCACAAATCAAAGTGTGGGAGGGGGCTTGCCCCCGATGGCGATCCAACCGTCAACGCTTATCTGGCTTATGCGGTAACGGCGCAAACAACGCCTCGATATCCTCGTTGCCCAACTGCCAGTCCCCGGTCGTACGACCATCCAGCACACCCGCCGCCAGATCGGACTTTTCCTTCTGCAGGTGCTGGATTTTCTCCTCCACCGTGCCCCGCGCAATCATCTTGTAGACGAACACCGGTTTTTCCTGCCCGATGCGATACGCACGGTCAGTGGCCTGGTTTTCTGTAGCCGGGTTCCACCACGGATCGTAGTGGATCACCGTGTCGGCTTCGGTCAGGTTCAGGCCTACGCCACCGGCCTTCAGGCTGATCAGGAAAATCTGCAGTTTGCCGCTCTGGAAATCCTTCACCGGCGTGCGCCGATCACGGGTCTGGCCGGTCAGCAGTGCGTAGGCAACGCCGCGTTTTTTCAGTTCCACTTCGATCAGGCTGAGCATCGAGGTGAACTGGGAGAACAGCAAAATCCGCCGCCCTTCAGCAAACAACTCTTCCAGCATTTCCATCATGCTGTCGAGCTTGCCCGAACTGCTGCCGCGGCCGGGCAGGGTGGCATCGTTGACCAGGCGCAGGTCGCAACACACCTGGCGCAGCTTGAGCAGCGCTTCAAGAATGATGATCTGGCTGCGCGCTACGCCTTTGCGGGTAATCTCGTCGCGGACCTTTTTATCCATGGCCAGGCGCATGGTTTCGTACACGTCGCGTTGGGCTTCATTGAGGTCGACCCAGTGGATGATCTCGGTCTTGGGCGGCAATTCCGTCGCAACCTGCTCCTTGGTACGGCGCAGCAAAAACGGCTTTATCCGACCATTGAGGTGCTGTAGTCGCACGTCGCTAGCGCGCTTTTCGATGGGTACGCGGTAATCGCGGTTGAAGCTTTTTACATCACCCAGCCAGCCTGGCAGCAGGAAGTGGAACAGCGACCACAATTCGCCCAAGTGGTTTTCCAGCGGCGTACCACTCAGGCACAGGCGCTGTCGCGCATTCAGCTCGCGTGCGGCCTGAGCGGCTTTGCTCGACGGGTTCTTGATGTATTGGGCCTCATCGAGGATCAGCACATGCAAGGGCTGGGCGGCGAGGGTTTCGATGTCCTTGGGTAGCAGGGCATAGGTGGTCAGCAGCAGGTCATAGTCCTGCAGGCTTGCGAAATGTTTCTTACGCGTCGCGCCGTATAACGCCAGCACCTTGAGTTGTGGTGTGAAGTGCGCGGCCTCGTCCAGCCAGTTGGGGATCAGGCTGGTAGGCATCACCACCATGCAGGGTCGGTCCAGGCGCCCGGCGGCTTTCTCGCTGAGAATATGCGCCAGGGTCTGTAGGGTTTTGCCCAGGCCCATGTCATCCGCGAGGATCCCGCCGACATCCAATTGCCGCAGCGACTGCATCCAGCTCAGGCCTTCCAGCTGATACGGGCGCAGGGTCGCGTTCAGCCCTTCAGGCGCCTCGCAGGTGAAGCCCTTGATATCCCGCAGACGTTGGGCGAAGTTGCGGATCTTCTCGCCACCTTCCCATTGCAGCGGCAGGTCTTCCAGCGGGTTGAGACGGATCGCATCGGCCTTGGCCAGGCGCAGTGTGGTGGTGCCGGTTTCCTGTAGGTAAAACTCGCCAAGGGTTGCCAGTACCGGCTTTAACCGCCCGTAGGGCAAAGCTACTTGCAGTGGGCCGTGGCCGTTGGGCAGCCCGGGAATATTCACCAGGATCAGCTCATCGTCGCGGCGCCGGGCGAGTTTTTCCGGGTTGAGGATTTCGGTGTGGGAGCGCATCAGGTTGAGCAGGATCGGCAGCAGGCTCAGGCGTTCGCCATTGACGATGATGCCCAGCTCCAAGTCAAACCAGTCGCGCTCGGGGCCTTCATCGACGGTGGCGTACCAGTCATCGACCGCGCTCAGGTCAAAGCCGAAATCCTCATCGATCTGCAGCTCCCAGCCCTCGGCGCGCAAGGTCGGCGACGCATTGAGGGTGAAGTTCAGCCAGGCGCTGTCATTGACCATTTCGAACAGCTCGCCGGCACTTTCCGGCAGGGCCTTGCTTTGCCGCGTGGCGATCTTGAACCCCAGCAGGCGCAACTGCTCGCGATAGGGTTGCTCCAGCTCGGGATGCCGCTTGATCCGCAGGCTCTGGGTTTCCTGGCGGACGATGATGTCGGCGTTCTTTTGCCCGCTGACATAATTGCCGAGGTAGTTGAACGACAGTGCCGCACGGTGCTGGATATAGCGCTGCATCTTGCCGTTACGCGGTTCGAACGCGCTGAATTCGACGCTGGCCAGCCACAGGCGCGGCACCGGCCGCACCTCTTCCATGACCACTTGCGGGAGCACCACGCGGTTATCCAGCACGGCCTGCAGCTTCTCCAGCAACTCGGCGTCCTGGGCGGCGGCCGGGTAGGCCAGGGTTTCCTGGACCTTGAGCAGCACCGCCGCAATGTGTTTGCAGTTGGTGTGTACCGGGCACGTGCAGCGGCTGTCCACCAGGATCAACGTGCCCTTGGCCGATTCGCGCAACGAAATGGTCTGCCGGTAGACGTTGCCGCCCGAGCCTTCGCAACTGGCCAGGATGGTGCTGTCGCCGGACTCGACGATCCGCACGCGGTTCTCCAGCGCGTAACGCCGCCCACGCTCCAGGCTTTGCTCTTTGAAGCGATTGGCCCATGAAGGGGCCAGGGGTTTGGTCAGCGACGACGTCAGGGGCATGGCGCTGGATCAGTCCTGAATGTCGGGCGGTGGTGCGCTGGGGGGCTTGGCGGTCAGCGAAGTGATCTTGATCAGCAGTGCCAGGTGGCCGCCATCCAGGTAGTTGAGTTGGTTGTTCTTGGTGCGTACGTCGGTCTGGCTCAGGTGTTCGCTGGCTACCACGCTGCCATTGGCGTCGAACTGATTGATCCAGAAATTCGCATCGATATCGGTGAAGCGCCCCAGTTGCAGGTTCAACACGCCCTCAATGGGAAACTGGCCGAACTGCTCCTGGCCTTCGGTGATCGCCACTTTCACCGGTTGCTCGCCAAGGTTCTGTTCCCAGGCCTTGTGTGCCAGCACGGTGTAGCTGTTGTCGGCGCGCAGTTTGTCGACGATGTTGCCCAGGCGCGGCGGGCTCGTTTTGTCGCCCAGGCGCACGGCGCCGGCATCCCAGTTTTCCGGAGCGGGGCGGCTGCTGATCACCGGTTCGGCGTTCTGGCGCACCAGGATCATTTCTACCTGGTACGGGCTGTCGGCGAACGCCGCCGGTGCCACTACCACCAACATCAGGCTCAAAATGCGGAACAGGCGCATTGGGGCGTCCTTCAAGCAGATTTCGGGATGAGGCGCTCGAACAACGCCTCCAATGTATTAAAGCGTTCTTCGGCGCGTTCCATCGGCACCATGAATTTGAACAGCGTAGCCCCTTCGAACTTGTAGCGGTTGGGCTGGCCCTGGATCAGCTTGATCAGCACCAGTGGGTCCACCGGTGTCTGCGCTTCGAATTCGATGCGCCCACCCTGCGGCCCGGCGTCGACCTTCTTGATGCCCAACTGTTCGGCCTGCAATTTAAGCAGGGTCAGGCGCACCAGATTCTTGGTCGGTTCCGGCAGCAAGCCGAAACGGTCGATCATCTCCACCTGCAGGTCCTTGAGGCCTTCTTCGTCGGTGGCCGAGGCGATGCGCTTGTACAGGATCAGCCGCGCATGCACGTCCGGCAGGTAGTCTTCGGGAATCAACGCCGGCAAACGCAGGTTGATTTCCGGGCCACCACCCAGGGGTTGGTCGAGGTTCGGTTGCTCGCCCTTGCGGATGGCTTTCACCGCGCGCTCGAGCATCTCCATATACAAGGTGAAACCCACGGCCTGGATCTGCCCGCTCTGGCCGTCACCCAGCAGTTCGCCGGCGCCACGGATTTCCAGGTCGTTGGTGGCCAGCACAAAGCCGGCGCCCAGGTCCTGGGTATTGGCGATTGCTTCCAGGCGCTTTTCCGCGTCGGAGGTGATCTGTTGGCGCGGTGGCGTCAGCAGGTAGGCATACGCCTGGTGGTGGCTGCGACCTACGCGGCCGCGCAGTTGATGCAGTTGGGCCAGGCCGAACTTGTCGGCACGTTCGATAATGATGGTGTTGGCGCTCGGCACGTCGATGCCGGTCTCGATGATGGTCGAGGCGATCAGCACGTTGAAGCGCTTGTGGTAGAAGTCGCTCATCACCTGTTCGAGTTCGCGCTCGCGCATCTGCCCGTGGCCGATGGCAATGCGCGCTTCGGGCACCAGTTCGGCGAGGTCGGCGGCGCATTTCTCGATGGTTTTCACGTCGTTGTGCAGGTAGTACACCTGGCCGCCACGGAGCAATTCGCGCAGCAGCGCTTCCTTGACCGTGCTTTTGTTCTGCTCCATCACGAAAGTGCGCACCGACAGGCGTCGCGCCGGCGGCGTGGCGATAATCGACAGGTCGCGCATGCCCGACACCGCCATGTTCAGGGTGCGTGGGATCGGCGTCGCGGTGAGCGTAAGAATATCGACTTCACTGCGCAGGGCCTTGAGCTGTTCTTTCTGGCGTACACCAAAGCGGTGTTCTTCGTCGATGATCACCAGGCCCAGGTTCTTGATCTTCACGTCGTCCGACAGCAGCTTGTGGGTGCCGATCACGATGTCGATCTTGCCTTCGGCGAGGTCGGCGACGGCGGCATTCACTTCCTTGGCGGATTTGAAGCGGCTCATCACTTCCACGGTCACCGGCCAGTCGGCGAAGCGGTCGCGGAAGCTGTTGTAGTGCTGCTGCGCCAGCAGGGTGGTCGGCACCAGGATCGCCACCTGGCGGCCGCCGTGCACCGCAATAAAGGCGGCGCGCATGGCCACTTCGGTCTTGCCGAAGCCGACGTCGCCGCACACCAGGCGGTCCATCGGCTTGGGCGCGAGCATGTCGGCGCGCACGGCTTCGATGGTGGTTTGCTGGTCCGGGGTTTCCTCGAAGGCAAACCCGGCGCTGAAGGTGGCGTAGTCGGCTTTTGGGTCGGCGAAGGCATACCCTTCGCGCGCTGCTCGGCGGGCATAGATGTCGAGCAACTCGGCGGCCACGTCGCGCACTTGTTCGGCGGCCTTGCGCTTGGCTTTCTGCCAGGTCTCCGAGCCCAGACGGTGCAACGGCGCCAGCGCATCATCGCTGCCGGTGTAGCGGGCGATCAGGTGCAGGTTGGCCACCGGCACATAGAGCTTGGCGCCCTCGGCGTATTCCATGGTGAGGAATTCGGCGGCCTGGTTATCGATCTCCAGGGTCTGCAGGCCCAGGTAGCGGCCGACACCGTGGTCGATATGCACCACCGGCGCGCCTTCACGCAGCTCTGTGAGGTTCTTGATCACCGCGTCGTTGTTGGCGTCGGCGCGTTTTTCACGGCGGCGGCGCTGCATCACGCGCTGGCCGAACAGCGGGCTTTCGGCGATCAGTGCCAGCGCCGGGTCGTCGAGCAGCAGGCCTTCATCCAGCGGCGCGATGGTGATCGCCAGGCGGTCGGTGCTTTTTACGAAGTCCGGCCAGCTGTCGACGGTTTTCGGCCGCAGCTTGAGGCGTTCGAGCAGTTCCAGCAGCACTTCGCGGCGCCCGGCGGACTCGGCGGTAAACAGCACGCGCCCCGGGAAGTCGCCGAGGAAGTTGGACAGCGCTTCCAGCGGCTGGGTGGCCTTGGCCTGGATCGCCAGATCCGGCAGCGCCCCGGCGGGGAAACGTTCGCGGCCACTGCCGGCTTCCACGTCCTGTTGGCTGGCGACCACACGCGGCCAGCTTTTCAGGCGCGCGAAGCAGTCTTCCACCGGCAGGAACAGCTCGGCGGGCGGCAATAAAGGCCGGGACGGATCGACGCGGCGCTCTTCATAGCGGTTGCGCACGTCGTTCCAGAAGTTTTCTGCCGCCTGTTCGATGCCTGGCAGCGAGAACACCTGGGTGTCCTGGGGCAGGTAATCGAACAGGGTGGAGGTTTCATCGAAGAACAGCGGCAGGTAGTACTCGATACCGGCCGGTGTAATCCCGCTGCTCAAATCCTGGAAGATCGGGCAGCGGCGGAAGTCCACGTCGAAGCGTTCGCGAAAGCGTGCCTTGAAGCGCGTGACCGCGTCTTTTTGCAGCGGGAATTCCCGCGCCGGTAGCAGCTTGATCGATTCGACCTTGTCGATGGAGCGCTGGTTTTCCGGATCGAAGGTGCGCAGGGTCTCGATTTCGTCGTCGAACAGGTCGATGCGGTAAGGCAACTTGCTGCCCATCGGGAACAGGTCGATCAGTGCACCGCGCACTGCGAACTCGCCGTGCTCGTAGACCGTGTCGACGCAACGGTAGCCGCTGGCTTCCAGGCGCGTGCGCATCTGCTCCACATCGAGTTTCTGGCCGATATCCAGCACCAGGCTGCTGCCCAGCAGGAACTTGGTCGGCGCCAGGCGATGCAGGGCCGTGGTGATCGGCACCACCAGCACGCCGTGGGCCAGTTCCGGCAGGCGGTACAGGCTGGCGATGCGCTGGGAAATGATGTCCTGATGCGGTGAGAACAGGTCGTAAGGCAGGGTTTCCCAATCGGGAAAATGCAGCACCGGCAAATCGGGGGCGAAGAAGCTCAGCTCCTGCTCCAGCCGCTCGGCGCTTTGGCTGTCGGCGGTAAGCAGCAGGGTAAAGCGCTTGGCTGCGCTGGCAGCCTCGGCGATGGCCAGGCTCAGGGCGGCACCGGGCAGGTTGCCCCAGTGCTGTTTACCTGCCGCGGCAGGGAGAAGCGGTAGACGCAGAACGGGCACGGAAGGTTGAGCTCCAAGCGTTGCGACAAAGTCGGTAATTGTAACGGCCCGAGGTGCCGCCTGTCAGTTGCTGACTGAGCCTATTACGGTTTGTAGGAAATGTAGTGGCTAAGACAAACAATGGCGCATTTTGACTCAATATGTAGTGCCATTTTACGCGTAAGTTTTGGAGAGTTACGGACAAGTCGGCGTAGGCGCTTCACTAGTGGCCTTCTGGAACCCGCGTATTTGCTGGGCTGTAGCGGGGTGTTGATTTTTGGCAAGGGGTTTTTGTTGGGTGGCGCGCATTGCTCCGAGGGCAGTCGGGCGGCATAATGTAGCCCCTTTTTTCAGCCCCTACATGTGGAAGGTTCCCGTGACTCAGAAGCCCGACCAGTGTCTTGGTGAATGGATCGACCGTGAAGCACTCGCAGAAGCGATGATCCCGCTTATCGGTCAGCTGTACCGCAATAATAATGTGGTGAGCTCGATCTATGGCCGCAGCCTGATCAACCAATCAGTCATCGCGATTCTCAAGGCGCATCGCTTTGCTCGCCATCGTTCTGCCGACGACAGCGAACTCTCCGTCCACGAAACATTCCCTCTGCTTAAAGCCATGAGCGAGCTCAAGCTCGGCGCGGCTTCGGTAGACCTGGGCAAGCTGGCCTACAAATTTCGCAAAGAAGGCGCCGGCCGCAGCGCCGAGCAGTTCGTGCGTGAAGAAATGGCCGATGTGGTTGGCCAGCAAAACGCCGCTGCCCGCAAAGGCACCGACGTTGTGCTGTACGGCTTCGGCCGTATCGGCCGCCTGCTGGCGCGCATCCTGATCGAAAAAACCGGTGGTGGCGACGGCCTGCGCCTGCGTGCCATCGTGGTGCGCAAAGGCGCCGAGAATGACCTGACCAAGCGCGCCAGCCTGCTGCGTCGCGATTCGGTCCACGGCCCGTTCAACGGCACCATCGTCATCGACGAAGAAAACAACACCATCACCGCCAACGGTAACCTGATCCAGGTGATCTACGCGAAGAACCCGACTGAGGTGGACTACACCCAGTACGGCATCAAGGACGCCCTGCTGGTGGACAACACCGGCGTATGGCGTGATGCCGAAGGCCTGGGCCAGCACCTGGCCTGCCCGGGTATCGACCGCGTTGTCCTGACCGCACCGGGCAAGGGCAAGCTGAAGAACATCGTGCATGGCATCAACCATGGCGAAATCACTGCTGACGACAAGATCGTGTCCGCCGCTTCCTGCACCACCAACGCCATCGTGCCGGTGCTGAAGGCTGTGAATGACAAGTTCGGCATCGTTAACGGCCACGTCGAAACCGTTCACTCGTACACCAACGACCAGAACCTGATCGACAACTTCCACAAGGGCGATCGCCGTGGCCGTAGCGCCGCGTTGAACATGGTGATCACCGAGACCGGTGCTGCCACCGCTGCCGCCAAGGCCCTGCCTGAACTGGCCGGCAAGCTGACCGGTAACGCGATTCGCGTACCGACGCCGAACGTGTCGATGGCCATTCTCAACCTCAACCTTGAGAACGCCGCCACCCGTGAAGAGATGAACGAGTACCTGCGCTACATGGCGCTGCACTCCGATCTGCACAAGCAAATCGACTTCGTCAACTCGCAGGAAGTGGTCTCCACCGACTTCGTTGGCTCGCGCCACGCTGGTGTGGTGGACGCTGAGGCGACCATTAGCCAGGACAACCGCGTTGTGTTGTACGTTTGGTACGACAACGAGTTCGGCTACAGCTGCCAGGTGGTTCGCGTGATGGAAGACATGGCTGGGGTCAACCCGCCTGCGTTTCCGCGCTAAGCATTAGCGGTAAGTGAAAAAGCCCCGACTGGTTCGGGGCTTTTTTGTGGTCATAAGGTTTGTGGTGGCTGTAAGGGCCTCTTCGCGAGCAAGCCCGCTCCCACATTTAACCGCGTATATCCTGAAGAAATACGGTTGAATGTGGGAGCGGGCTTGCTCGCGAAGGCGGTAGTCGAGCCTCCTCAATTCAGTAGTTTGTCGCGCAGGCTGTCGGACAACCCCTTGGGCGCCAGCCAGATCCCCAGGTAGGCCCTGGCCAACTCATCATCGCGACTGCTAAACACCACCTGCCCATTAATCTCCAGGTTCAACCCACGCCCTGGCCGAAAATCCAGTGCATAGCGATCGCCACTGCGGATATTACGAAAGCTGGCATGCAGCTTTTCAATCTCGGCCCTCAGGCGTTCGCTGGCTTGCTGGCGCTCCAGGGTCGCTGTGGCAGCTTTGATCACATCGCTGCGATCGATATCGCGAAAGTAATACAGCTCCAGGCGCAGCGCCTTCTGCTGGTTCCAGGCCTGCCTGGCGCTCAAATCCTTCGGGGCATACAGCGCCGCTGCGTACACATCGGCCCAGAGGTAGGTGAGCACCGCCTGGTTTTTCAGCGCAAGTTCCTGGGACTGTGCCGGGAAGCCGGCTTGCTTGAGTCGATCCGCTTCATTGGCTTGCACCGTGAGCGACAACATCAGCAATAAAGCGATAACTACATGTCGCATAATGGCTCGTCCTGAAAGGGTGCGTGCCTACAGGTTAATTCAATTTTCGGCAGTGGCAGGGGTTATGGGCAAACTGCGTCAAATGGCGATGGGCTGCGGGTTCGCGTTGCTGGCCGGGTGCGGCGACGGGTTAGAGCAGTTTGGCGGCCCGACCATGGGCAGTACCTATTCGATCCAGTACGTCAGAACAGCGAGCAGCCCGAGTACGAAAGAGCTTCAGCGCCAAGTGGAAAGCATTTTGGGGGAGTTCGACCGGCAACTGTCCACCTACCGCAGCGACTCTGTGATCGAGGGCTTCAACCGCCTGCCGGCGAACAGCTGCCAGGCGATGCCCGAGCCGGTGCTGCAGCTGGTACGCACCGGCGAGCAGTTGTCCCAGGCCAGCGCTGGCGCGTTTGACCTGACGGTGGAGCCGCTGCTGAACCTGTGGGGCTTCGGCCCCCAGGCACGCGCGCTGAAGGTGCCGGATGTACAGGCACTGGCGCAGGCCCACCAGCGGGTCGGCCACCAGCACCTGCGTATCGACGGCGAGCAGTTGTGCAAGGATGCCGCCGTCGAAGTCGACTTCAACAGCATCGCTGCGGGCTACGCGGTGGACCGGATCGTCGCTTTGCTGGGTAGCCAAGGCATCCACAGCTACCTGGTCGAAGCCACCGGCGAACTCAAGGCCGCCGGGCGTAAACCCGACGGCTCGGCGTGGCGTATCGCCCTCGAAGAACCGCGTGATGATCAGCAGGTGGCAGAGAAAATCATCGCCGTGGATGGCGTTGGTGTGTCCACATCAGGTGACTATCGCAATTATTTCCAGCAGGATGGTCGGCGTTATTCGCACACACTGGATGCGCGGACCGGCGCGCCGATCACCCATCGACTGGCGTCGGTGACGGTGCTTCATCCTTCGGCGCTGGCGGCCGATGGCCTGTCGACGTTATTGCTGATCCTCGGGCCTGAGCAAGGCTGGGCCTACGCCGAACAGCAGCACATCGCCGCGTTTTTTGTGATGCGTGAGGGGGAGGGTTTCGTCACACGTAGTAACAAGGCATTCGAGCAGTTGACGGCGGCAAAACCGTAATCAGCGCCCTGTAGTAAAGGCAATACTGGCCTACGACGCGACCAAGGGTTAATGTGCGCGGCGTTGAGCCTTATATAGACTGTGCCCCGGTTCACACACTTGAGCCAAATTGTCCTTCATGACCGCTGGCCGCGGCATGATTTAGCCCGGCGTCCAACCGTACGCCTGGCCTGTTCTGAGGAGTACGCATGGCTGTCTACAACTACGACGTGGTGGTACTGGGTTCCGGCCCAGCTGGAGAAGGTGCGGCGATGAACGCCGCGAAGGCAGGGCGCAAGGTGGCGATGGTCGATAGCCGTCGCCAGGTCGGCGGTAACTGCACCCACCTGGGTACCATCCCGTCCAAGGCCTTGCGTCACTCGGTCCGCCAGATCATGCAGTTCAACACCAACCCGATGTTCCGGGCCATTGGTGAGCCGCGCTGGTTCTCGTTCCCGGACGTGTTGAAAAGCGCCGAGAAAGTCATCTCCAAACAAGTTGCCTCGCGTACCGGCTACTACGCCCGTAACCGCGTCGACCTGTTCTTCGGCACCGGCAGCTTCGCCGACGAGCAAACCATCGAAGTGGTCTGCCCCAACGGTGTGGTTGAAAAGCTGGTGGCCAAGCACATCATCATCGCCACCGGTTCGCGCCCGTATCGCCCGGCGGACATCGATTTCCACCACCCGCGTATCTACGATAGCGACACCATCCTGAGCCTGGGCCACACCCCGCGCAAACTGATCATCTACGGCGCCGGGGTGATCGGCTGTGAATACGCCTCGATCTTCAGCGGCCTGGGTGTACTGGTGGAGTTGGTGGACAACCGTGACCAGCTGCTGAGCTTCCTTGACTCGGAAATTTCCCAGGCGTTGAGCTACCACTTCAGCAACAACAACATCACCGTGCGCCATAACGAAGAGTATGAGCGGGTCGAAGGCCTGGACAACGGGG
This sequence comes from Pseudomonas sp. S09G 359, assembly GCF_002843605.1. Classification (NCBI taxonomy): domain Bacteria; kingdom Pseudomonadati; phylum Pseudomonadota; class Gammaproteobacteria; order Pseudomonadales; family Pseudomonadaceae; genus Pseudomonas; species Pseudomonas sp. S09G 359. The sequence continues at coordinate 1,778,794 of NZ_CP025263.1, forward strand.
TGATCCTGCACCTCAAGTCCGGCAAGAAGATCAAGGCCGACGCCTTGCTGTGGTGCAACGGGCGTACCGGCAACACCGACAAGCTGGGCATGGAAAACATCGGCGTCAAGGTCAACAGCCGTGGCCAGATCGAAGTCGACGAGAACTACCGCACCTGCGTGGCCAACATCTACGGCGCCGGTGACGTGATCGGCTGGCCAAGCCTGGCCAGTGCGGCGCATGACCAGGGCCGTTCGGCCGCTGGCAGCATTGTCGACAACGGCAGCTGGCGCTATGTGAACGACGTGCCGACCGGGATCTACACCATTCCCGAGATCAGCTCGATCGGCAAGAACGAACACGAACTGACCAAGGCCAAGGTGCCTTACGAAGTGGGCAAGGCGTTCTTCAAGAGCATGGCGCGTGCACAGATCGCTGGCGAGCCGCAGGGCATGCTGAAGATTCTGTTCCACCGTGAAACCCTGGAAGTCCTCGGCGTGCATTGCTTCGGCTACCAAGCCTCGGAGATCGTGCACATTGGCCAGGCGATCATGAACCAGCCGGGTGAACTCAATACCCTCAAGTATTTTGTAAACACCACGTTCAACTACCCGACCATGGCCGAAGCCTATCGGGTAGCGGCCTACGACGGCCTCAACCGGCTTTTTTGAGCGGCTCCGGCCGGTGGCCTGAGCCGGCCGGGGAGACCGATTTCAGTAATTCCCGAGGGTGGCAGTGGCCAAACCGGGAAAGTCTGTAATCAGGCTATCTACGCCGAAGTCGGCGAGCCTGCGCATCAGCGCAGGTTCGTTGACTGTCCACACGGACACGTGCAAACCCTGGCGCTGGGCTTTTTCCAGACGCTCGGGGGTGCACAACGTCCAGTTCAACGCCAGATACTCACAGCCATAGTTCTGCGCGACCTTCAACGGGTCGAGCCAGGCGTATTCGGCGACCAGGCCGCGTGACAGGTCCGGAGTGAGTTCAACCGCGGCTTTCAACACTTCCCGCGAGCTTGAGGTCACGGTGACCTTGTCCATCAGGCCAAAGCGTACGGCCATTTCGCGGATCGCCAGCACGGTAGTCGCGGCGCGGGTGCGTGAGGCGCTTTTGACTTCCAGTTGCCAGTGATCGAAATCACATTTTTCGAACAGCTCTTCCAGGCGCGGAATCGGGCACGGCTTGACCCAACCCGGGCCGCCCTTGCGCGCGTCCATCTTCACCAGGTCTGCCGCCGAGTACTCGACGACTTTGCCGCGCCGGTCGGCGGTGCGCTTGAGGGTCGGGTCGTGGATGACCATCAACTCGCCGTCCATGGACAGGTGCAAGTCCAGCTCGCAACGGCGTACACCGTGCTTGAGGCACTCTTGAAAGCTGGTCAGGGTGTTTTCCGGTGCTTCGCCTTTGGCACCGCGGTGGCCATAAATCAGGGTCACAGTTGCTCCTTTGCGCCAGGCTGGCTGGCGTAGTCAATACGTATTCAGAGGTCGTCGCTTTGTTCTCGGGCCAGGCGGCGTTCCTGTGCCTGTTTCTGCAGGATGTAGCGCGCGAGCAATTGGCGTTGGGCGTCGGTCATGGATTCGAACTCGGTGCCGACGTCAAAGCCTGTGCCCTTGGGATCGCAATGGGTAACCCGCGCGCGCAGCAGCAGGCCGAGCGCCTGGGGCATCAGCACCAGCTTGACCGCCAGGTGCGCACCGGCCGGCAGGGGCGTGGGGTGCTGGAAGTCGATGCCGCCTTCGGAGATGATCACCGGCTGTGGCGCGCCGACTTCGTCCAGCAGGCCGCGCGCCATGATCTGGCTGAGCAGGTCCAGGCGTTTGTTCTGCACGCGCAGGAAGGCGGCGAGGGTGCGATCCTTCTCGCTGAGCTGGCGCAACAGGTGCTGGGCTTCGAATTCGCTCAGGTGCAGTTCACTGAGCAGATTGAAGAGTGGGGAATCATCCAGCAACACTTCCTTGCTCGCCGCTTCGGGGGCAGACAGGCTTTTGATTTGAAGTGCGATCATGTCGTCGATACGGTAGTATTCGCGGCGTTCTTCTTCATCTAATGTCGACATGGCGAACCCCAGGTAACGGTAATGGTCTGAGTGTAAAGCTGCTTACCAGACCCCGCCACCGGGACGTCTTCTTTTCCTCCGAACAAGCCCCGACATGTTCAGACCTCTCTTCGTATTTATCGGCACGCGTTATACCCGTGCAAAGCGTCGCAATCATTTTGTGTCGTTCATTTCCTTGACCTCGATGATCGGGCTCGCCTTGGGCGTGGTCGTGATGATCGTGGTGTTGTCGGTGATGAACGGCTTCGATCATGAGATGCGCACCCGCGTGCTGGGCATGGTGCCCCACGCGACCATTGAGGGCGATGCGCCCATCAGTGACTGGCAAAGCCTGGCCGCCAAGGTCAAGCAGAACCCCAAGGTAGTGGCCGTTGCGCCGTTTACCCAGATGCAGGGGTTGCTGACCAACGACGGTAAGGTGCAGAAGATCCTGCTCAACGCCATCGACCCGGCCCAGGAGCGTAACGTCTCGATCATCGACAAGTTCATGCTGCAGGGCAAACTCGACGATCTGGCGCCCGGCAGCTTCGGCATTGTCATCGGCGACAAGGCGGCGGCCAAGCTCGGCGTGGGCCTCGGCGACAAGCTGACCTTCGTCGCGCCGGAAGTCACCGTGACCCCGGCCGGCATGTTCCCGCGCATGAAGCGCTTTACCGTGGTCGGCACCTTCCACGTGGGCGCCGGCGAAATCGATGGTTACCTGGGCCTGACCAACCTTACCGACCTCGCGCGCCTGCATCGCTGGCAGCCGGACCAGGTGCAGGGCTTGCGCCTGAAGTTCAACGACCTGTTCGACGCCCCGCGCGGCGCCTGGGAAATCGCCCAGCACCTGGGTGAATCGCAGTATTACGCCCGTGATTGGACCCGCACCCACGGCAACCTGTACCAGGCCATCCGCATGGAAAAAGCCATGATCGGCCTGCTGTTGCTGCTGATCGTGGCCGTGGCCGCGTTCAATATCATCTCCACGCTGGTGATGGTGGTGAACGACAAGAAGGGCGATATCGCCATCCTGCGTACCCTGGGCGCCACGCCGGGGCAGATCATGGCGATCTTCATGGTGCAGGGCACCGTGATCGGCGTGGTCGGCACCCTGATCGGCACTGCCGTCGGCATCCTGGCCGCATTGAATGTCAGCGCCGCCATCGCCGCGCTGGAGAAAGTCCTGGGCCACAAGTTCCTCAACGCCGACGTCTACTTCATCGACTACCTGCCGTCCCAGGTGCAAGCCCAGGACGTGTTGATGGTGGGCGGCGCCGCGTTGGTCTTGAGTTTCCTTGCCACCCTGTATCCAGCCTGGCGCGCGGCACGTACCCAGCCAGCACAGGCCTTACGTTATGAGTGAATCGGGCATGAGTGAAAAAGCAATCCTGAGCTGCCGCAACCTGGGCAAATCCTACGAGGAAGGCCCGGAATCCGTGGTGGTGCTGTCCAACCTGCAGTTGGAACTGCACCCGGGCGAGCGCGTGGCGATCGTCGGCAGTTCCGGCTCCGGCAAAAGTACCTTGCTCAACCTGTTGGGCGGCCTCGATACGCCGTCCCAGGGCAGCGTATGGCTGGCCGGCGAAGAACTCTCGGCCCTCGGTGAAAAAGCCCGTGGCCAGTTGCGCAACCGTTCGTTGGGTTTCGTCTACCAGTTCCACCACCTGCTGCCGGAATTCACCGCCCTGGAAAACGTGTGCATGCCGCTGCTGATCGGCAAGACCGCGATCCCGGAAGCCCGCCAACGCGCCAAGGCCCTGCTCGACCGCGTCGGCCTCGGCCATCGCCTGGAGCACAAGCCGGCCGAACTGTCCGGCGGCGAGCGCCAGCGTGTGGCCATTGCGCGTGCGCTGGTCAACAACCCGGGCCTGGTGATGCTCGACGAGCCTACCGGCAACCTCGACTCCCACACCGCCCAGGGCATCAAGGACTTGATGCTGGAACTGAGCACCCAGATGCGCACCGCGTTCCTGGTGGTGACCCATGACATGAGCATGGCCCGGCAGATGGACCGCGTGTTGCACCTGCAGGAAGGTCATCTGGTCGCCATCTGACCCGTTTCAAGCCCGGCGCCTGGCGCTGGGCTTTTTCATTTTTTCAACGGTGCCCGCGAATGTTCAGACCGTTATCGATTTTCATCGGCACGCGCTATACCCGCGCCAAGCGCCGCAATCGTTTTGTTTCATTTATCTCGATGACCTCGATGATCGGCCTCGCCCTGGGCGTGCTGGCGATGATCGTGGTGTTGTCGGTGATGAACGGCTTTCAGCGCGAAATGAGTTCGCGCATCCTCGGTATGGTGCCCCACGCCACTATCGTCGGCGTCAACCCGATTGATGATTGGCAGCCGGTGGCCGCTGCCGCGATGAAGAACCCGGAAGTCACTGCCGCCGTACCGTTCACACAGATGGATGGCATGTTTTCCTACAAGGGCGCCATGCAGCCGATCGAGATCAGCGGCGTCGACCCGGCCCAGGAAGGCAAGGTGTCGATCGTGGCCCAGCATATCGTGCGGGGCAAACTGGAGGACTTGAAACCCGGTGAGTTCGGTGTGGTGGTGGGGGAGATCACCGCGCGGCGGTTTCGCCTGAATGTGGGCGACAAGCTGACCCTGATCGTCCCGGAAATCAGCACCGCGCCGGGGGGTATCACTCCGCGCATGCAGCGTTTGAACGTGGTCGGTATTTTCAAGGTCGGTGCCGAGCTGGATGGCTCCATGGCCCTGATCCATATGGCTGACGCCGCAGAGATACAGCATTGGCAGCCAAACCAGGTGCAAAGCGTGCGCCTGGCGGTGAAGGACTTGTACGCGGCGCCCAAGGTGTCGACGGACATCGCCGGCAGCCTCGGCGCCGCTTACAAGGCTGACGACTGGACCCACACCCAGGGCAGCCTGTTCAGCGCGATGAAGATGGAAAAGACCATGATTGGCTTGTTGCTGCTGATGATCGTCGCCGTGGCGGCGTTCAATATCATCGCCACGTTGATCATGGTGGTGAACGACAAGGGCGCGGATATCGCTATCCTGCGTACCATCGGCGCCACGCCCCGGCAGATCATGGCGATCTTCATGGTGCAGGGCACGGTGATCGGCATTGTCGGCACCTTGATCGGCGGTGTGCTCGGCGTGATTGCGGCGCTGAATGTGAGTGAACTGGTGGGCTGGCTGGAGCGGGTGACCGGGCAGCATATCTTCAGTTCGGATGTTTACTTCGTCAGCAACCTGCCTTCGGAGCTGCAAGGTGGGGATGTGCTGCTGATTTGCACGGCCGGGTTTGTATTGAGCTTTTTGGCAACGCTTTACCCGGCGTATCGCGCGGCGAAGATTGAACCGGCGCATGCGCTGAGATATTCGTAAGGCTTTAGACCGCTATCGGGGGCAAGCCCCCTCCCACCTTTGAATGTGTTCACAGATCAAAATGTGGCAGGGGGCTTGTCTGGAATGCGGTCAAGTGTGGCCGATTGAGCGGGCGCATGCGCTGAGATATTCGTAAGGCTTTAGACCGCTATCGGGGGCAAGCCAGCTCCCACCTTTGAATGTGTTCACAGATCAAAATGTGGCAGGGGGCTTGTCTGGAATGCGGTCAAGTGTGGGAGGGGGCTTGCCCCCGATAGGGCCGGTACAGCTTGCATCAACCGACGGCTGGCAACTCAATCACAAACCGCGTCCACCCCGCCCCAGACTCACAATAAATCCGCCCCCCATGCGCCCGCACTATCGACTGGGTAATCGCCAGCCCCAGCCCCGCATGCTCGCTGCTGCCTTCATGGCGCGCCGGGTCAGCCCGGTAGAAGCGGTCAAACAACCTCGGTAACAATTGCGCTGGGATGCCTTCTCCGGTGTTTTCAACCGTGAGTGTCACGCCATCCACCATGCGTACCCGCACTTCGCCGCCCGCTGGGGTAAACCGCAGCGCGTTATCGAGCAGGTTCGACAGCGCCCGGCGCAACATACCGCGATCACCCAGGGTTTGCGCCGTGCCTTCGCGCACCAGCCTGACGTGAGCGTCCTCGGCCAGCAAGGCAAAGAACTCCAGTAACGCCTCGACTTCATCGGCCAGTGCCAAGGGTTCGCGCTTGGGCACCAGCAGCCCATGATCGGCCTTGGCCAGGTAGAGCATGTCGTTGACCAGTTGCGCCATCCATTGCAGCTCTTCGAGGTTGCTGTGCAGCGCCTCGCGGTAATCCTCCAGCGGGCGCGGCTGGGTGAGGATGACCTGGGTCTGGGTCAGCAGGTTCGACAGGGGCGTGCGCAGTTCGTGGGCGATGTCGGCGGAGAAGGCCGAAAGGCGCTGGAACGCGTCGTCCAGCCGACCCAGCATGGCGTTGAAGGCCTGCGCCAGCTCGGCCAGTTCGGCCGGCATCGGTTGTTGGGGCAGGCGCTGGGTCAGCGAGTGGGCCGAGACGCCAGCGGCCACTTCGCTCATGCGCCGCAGCGGCCGCAGCCCGCTGCGTGCGGCCCAGGCGCCCAGCAACGCGGTGGCCAGGGCCGAGAGGCCGACGGTGAGCCAGATCAAATGCTGCATGCGTTGCAGGAAATGCTGGTGGTGGGTGATGTCCAGCATCAGGCTCAGTTGTGGTGAATCCGCTTGGCCGGCCAGCAATGGCGCGTTGTACACCCGGTAATCGGTGCCGGCATTTTGCAGGCTGTGCAGGCCGGGCGCGGTGGGCAGGCTGACGTTGGGGGCGGTGTCCAGCCAGCGCCGGCCGGCGGCGGTGATGCGCAGGGCGAGGTCCGGTTGGCGGTTGAGTTCGGCGCGCAGTTGGGCTTCGCGTTGGGTGAAGGTCTCCGGCGAATCGACACCCTGCAAAGTGCTGCGCAGGGCGATGAGCTTGCTGTCGAGCAGTTGCTGGTCCAGCTCGATAAAGTGCGCCTCACTGGCGTGGTTGAACAGCACGCCGGCGAGCAGCGATACCACGGCGGTACACGCGGCAAACAGCAACGCCAAGCGGCTGGTCAGCGAAAGGTGCTTGATCAATGGAAGCGTTCCTCCAGCACATAACCCATGCCGCGCACGGTGTGGATCAGCTTGTTGGGGAAGTTGTCGTCGACTTTTAGGCGCAGGCGGCGGATCGCCACTTCGATGATGTTGGTGTCGCTGTCGAAGTTCATGTCCCACACCTGGGAGGCGATCAGCGACTTGGGCAGCACTTCGCCCTGGCGGCGCAGCAGCAGTTCCAGCAGGGCGAACTCCTTGGCGGTGAGGTCGATGCGCTGGCCGTCGCGTTCGACGCGGCGGCGAATCAGGTCCAGGCGCAGGTCGGCGAGTTGCAGTGCGGTTTCCTGGGGCGTGCTGTTGCCTCGGCGTAACAGGCTGCGTACGCGTGCCAGCAGTTCGGAAAAGGCGAAAGGCTTGACCAGGTAGTCGTCGGCACCCAGTTCAAGGCCATGCACGCGGTCTTCCACGGCGTCGCGGGCGGTGAGGAACAGCACGGGGATCTCCAGGCCGGCATTGCGCACCGCCTGGAGGATCTGCCAGCCGTCGCGGCCGGGCAGCATCACATCGAGGATCAGCAGGTCGTAATCCCCGGTGAGCGCCAAGTGCTGGCCGCTGGTGCCGTCGGCCACCAATTCGGTGGTAAACCCCGCTTCGGCCAGGCCCTGGCGCAAGTAGTGGCCGGTTTTCGGTTGGTCTTCGACGATCAGCAGTTTCATGGGCAACTCTTGGCAGCGTGTGGCGAGAGGCTTTATACCGTGGGTATCAGGCTGGGTGCGCAACCTGACAAAGTTGTAATCTAGCAGTCAGCTGGCTGGCAGCGGCGCCATCTTAGAGTGCTGCCCAAGCGTGTTACACACTTTTGGAGAACAGCGATGGCGTTGCGTACACCCCTGTTGTTGGCGGGCTGCCTGATGACATTGAGCTTATATGTGGCGGCCGATACGGCCCACACCTATGCATTCGGCCAGCCGGCAGCGGCGAGCAAGGCCACGCGTACGGTGGAAGTAACCCTGCAGGATATTTCCTTTTCGCCCAAGTCCCTTGACGTGAAAGCCGGTGAGACGGTGCGCTTTGTGCTGGTCAACAAAGGCCAGCTGCTGCACGAATTCAACCTGGGCGACGCGGCGATGCACGCCGAACACCAGAAGGAAATGTTGCAGATGCAGGCCAGCGGCATGCTCACCGCGACCGGCATGGGCAAGATGGACCACAGCGCCATGGGGCATGGCGATATGGGCGGCATGAAGCATGACGACCCCAACAGCGTATTGGTGGAACCGGGCAAGACCGCCGAGCTGACCTGGACCTTCACCCAGGCTACGGGCCTGGAGTTCGCCTGCAACCTTCCCGGGCACTACCAGGCGGGGATGGTCGGCAAGCTGACCGTTGAGTAAGGCGTTTCTTAAGGGCGGGAGCAAAGGCTGGTAGACTGGCGCGGTTTATTTAGCCAGGTTTCCGCCATGCATCCCGCAGCCGAACATTCGCCGCTGGGCAAGTCCAGTGAATACATCTCCACTTACACCCCTTCGTTGCTGTTCCCGATTCCGCGCGCCGCCAAGTGGGCCGAGCTGGGCCTGAGCGCCGAGACCCTGCCTTACAAAGGCGTGGATTTCTGGAACTGCTTCGAGTTGTCCTGGTTGCTGCCGTCGGGCAAGCCGGTGGTGGCCATCGGTGAATTCAGCATCCCGGCCGATTCGCCGAACATCATCGAATCCAAGTCGTTCAAGCTGTACCTCAACTCGCTGAACCAGACGGCGTTCGTCGATACCCAAAGCCTGGAAGCGACCCTGCGCACCGACCTCAGTGCGGCTGCCGGCAAGCCGGTGACTGTGCGCATCCGTAGCCTGGCCGAGGTCGAGGCCGAAGGTGTACTGGCTCTGCCAGGCGTGTGCATCGACGAGTTGGATATCAGTGTCAGCAATTACGAGCACCCGCGCCCGGAACTGCTGCGGTGCGATGAGTCGCGCATTGTCGAGGAGAGCGTGCACAGTCATTTGCTCAAATCCAACTGCCCGGTCACCAGCCAGCCGGATTGGGGCAGCGTGGCGGTGGAGTACCGCGGTTCGGCGCTGGACCACGCCAGCCTGTTGGAATATATCGTCAGCTTTCGCCAGCACTCGGACTTCCACGAGCAATGTGTGGAGCGCATCTTCCTGGACCTGCAGCGCCTGCTGAAGCCGGAGAAATTGACTGTGTATGCGCGGTATGTGCGGCGGGGCGGGTTGGATATCAACCCGTATCGCAGTACTGAGGCTACGCAGTTCCAAAACCTGCGCCTGGCTCGTCAGTAGCCTTCACCCAAAAACAAATAATGTGGGAGGGGGCTTGCCCCCGATAGCTGAGTGTCAGTCACAGCATGTGTGCCTGACCCGCCGCCATCGGGGGCAAGCCCCCTCCCACATTTGGACCTGCGTTTGGCTGACGAGAAAATTAGATCCCGATATTGCCCAAGGTAATCACAATATTGCGCAATGTCCCGGCAATGCCCGGGTGGTCCAATTCGAAGCCTTCTACCGCCCGGTTCACATCGTCGGCGATGCTTGGGGTTTGGGTGGCCGGTTCCAATTCAAGTTGCACTTCGAATTTGGCAATCAACTCTTCCAGCGCTTCACGCTTTTCTTCCGGCAGCGGAGGTTGCTGTTCCAACTGCCCGCGCAGGATCTCGACCTGTTCTTCCAACTTTTTGCGATCAGGCATGACGTTCTTCCTTTTATCGATAGGCACTGGCATAGACCGCGGCACGCCGAGAAAGGTCTACGGGCTGACCTGTAGATTAATCCACCGGCGCCGACTGTGCATGATCTCGATCAGGGCTTCTCGCCTTTGAGTTGGCGCAGGCTGATGTCGGCCAGGCAACTGCCGAGTTCGCCCAGGTGATCGATCACCGAGTGCACGCCCAGCGCGTACAGCGCCATGGTGGCCTTGCCGCGCTTGTGCTCGCGCTCCTGCTCGCTCAGTGCCTGCCATTGCTCGGGTGCCAGCCCGCACAGTGAGCCGCAGGACGCCAGGCCGATGGTCCACAGCCCTGCATTGAGCCCGGATTGCAGCAAGCGCGGTTCGCCGCTGACCAGCACGCAGCCTTCCAGGCGTTCGATGTTCAGTTCCATCAAGGCCTGCCAGCAAGCATGGGGTGCAGGCCAGCGAATGGCGGAGGGCGATGCGGCCTTCAGCCAGCCTGGGAGTGTGGCGGACAGCGGGAGGCTGACTTCGGGCGGCAGTTCATCCAGCCAGGCGCAGGGGACGCCTTGTTCCTTGAGGCTGCGCAGGATTTTCAGCGCGCCTGGCGTGGCCTGGGAATCAGGGGAGGGGGCATCGGTGCGGGCCTGGGAACCAAAGTCCACCAGGCAACCACTCAGCCCGAACAGAACAGCAGTCAAGGCGGGCGCGTTGGCGCTGGCAATTTCGGCGTGAGGCATTTCGACATCCCTGAAATAGCTTTGACGCTATCGGGGCGGGATGACAAATCGATGACAAAGCTGTGATGGCGGCGGTATTTGTAGGAATTTTGTGTGTTTGACGTATGACGTTTCCTGCATGCTGCCTAATTCAACACTTCCGTCATATACTGATCACCTTATTCAGGGCATAGCGCCCATGACAGACCATTCAAGGAGCAAAAGCTATGCGCTGGAGCCATTACTTCGCTCAGCTGTCGGTGTGTGCCACCGTCCTGCTGGCCCCATTCGCTGCCCAGGCTGCATCGGAAGATGACCCGTGGGAAAGCGTCAACCGTCCGATCTTCACCTTTAACGATACCGTTGATACCTACGCCCTCAAGCCATTGGCCCAAGGCTATCAGTTCGTGACCCCGCAATTCGTGCAGGACGGCGTTCACAACTTCTTCCGCAATATCGGCGATGTCGGCAACCTGGCCAACAACGTGCTGCAGCTCAAGCCGCATGCGGCGGGGGTAGACACTGCGCGTCTGCTGATGAACACCACCTTCGGTGTGCTCGGCTTTATCGATGTAGGCACCAAAATGGGGCTGCAGCGCAGCGACGAAGACTTCGGCCAGACCCTCGGCTACTGGGGCGTTGGCAGCGGTCCTTACGTGATGTTGCCGCTGCTGGGTCCAAGCACCGTGCGTGACGCGCCGTCCAAGTACGTGGACAGCTACACCCAGCCGTACCGCTACATGAACGATATTGGCTGGCGCAACAGCACCTTCGGCCTGAACATCGTCGACACCCGTGCCAGCTTGCTCGACAGCGAGAAGTTGATCACCGGTGACAAGTACACCTTTATCCGCAACGCCTACCTGCAGAACCGCGAGTTCAAGGTCAAGGATGGCAAGGTCGTCGACGACTTTTAAGCCGTGACACTTTGAAATGAAAAAAGGCGACCCTAGCGGTCGCCTTTTTCATGCGCGGTTTTCAGCGCATTTTCAGGATCTTGAGGCCCAAGTGCTGGTCTGCACCGGTGGCCTTGGTCCAGACCACTTCGGTGTCCGCCTCCAGGCCCTTGAGGGCGGCGTGCTCTGAATCGATGCGCACGGTCAGTTGGTCGCCCACCTGGAACTGGCGAGGCGCCTGTACCTGCATCCCGGAGCTGGAAAGGTCCACGCAAACCCCGGCAATCTCTTGCCCGGCGTGGATCAGTGACACGTCGGCATCCACTCGCATGCGGATGAAGTCGCGTTTTTCGGCGTAGTCGCGCTCGTGCTCGCTCACAGGTTCCATCCTTACTTTGTGTTGTGGTCGTGCCTGTTCTTATAACTCCCAGTGATTTGCCGTGTAAAGACGCCCGGCGACCATCGGCATGAGCTTGAAACCCCTGTCGGATGGGAGTACCGTCTGCGCCTTAGAAGGGCACCTCTGCTTTACCGTTGTGCGTGGGTAAACAACCCATGCTTTGTAGGACAGAGAGGCTAGAAAGCGAATCCAGTATGTGAGCCCGGCCATTGCCGAGCCACCTACGCCAACCTAATTCTGGCGCCGTTTGCCCACATGCAAAAAACCAGTGCCACGCTGCTGATAATCGATGACGACGAAGTAGTGCGCGCGAGCCTCGCGGCCTATTTGGAAGACAGTGGCTTCAGCGTCCTGCAGGCCAGTAATGGCCAACAGGGTCTCCAGGTGTTCGAGCGCGACCAGCCCGACCTCGTGATCTGCGATCTGCGCATGCCCCAGATGGGCGGCTTGGAGCTGATTCGCCAGGTGACCGAGCGTGCGCCGCAGACGCCGGTGATTGTCGTGTCCGGCGCCGGGGTGATGAACGATGCCGTCGAGGCCCTGCGCCTGGGCGCCGCCGACTACCTGATCAAACCCCTGGAAGACCTTGCAGTGCTGGAGCACTCGGTGCGCCGTGCCCTGGATCGTGCACGCCTGCTGGTAGAAAACCAGCGTTACCGCGAAAAGCTCGAAACCGCCAACCGCGAACTCGAAGCCAGCCTGAACCTGCTGCAGGAAGACCAGAACGCCGGTCGCCAGGTGCAGATGAACATGCTGCCGGTCAGCCCGTGGAGCATCGACGAGTTCAAGTTCGCGCACCAGATCATCCCGTCGTTGTACCTGTCGGGTGATTTTGTCGACTACTTCCGCGTTGATGAGCGCCGCGTCGCGTTCTACTTGGCCGACGTGTCCGGCCATGGGGCTTCCTCTGCTTTTGTCACCGTGTTGTTGAAGTTCATGACCACACGGTTGTTGTTCGAATCCAAACGCAATGGCACCTTGCCGGAGTTCACCCCCTCCGAGGTGCTGGGCCACATCAACCGAGGCCTGATCAGCTGCAAGCTGGGCAAGCACGTAACGATGGTGGGCGGCGTGATTGACGAAGAAACCGGTCTTTTGACCTACAGCATTGGCGGTCACCTGCCGATGCCGGTTTTGTACACTCCTGACAGTGTGCGCTACCTGGAAGGACGTGGTCTGCCCGTGGGCTTGTTCAATGAAGCCACCTACGAAGACCACATTCTGGAGCTGCCACCGACATTCAGCCTTACACTGATGTCCGATGGCATCCTGGACCTTCTTCCAGAGCCTACACTCAAAGAGAAGGAAGCCGCCTTGCCCCAAAAGGTCAAGTCGGCGGGCGGCAGCCTGGATGGCCTGCGGCAGGTTTTTGGATTGGCCACGCTAGGGGAGATGCCGGATGATATCGCCCTATTGGTGTTGAGCAGGAATCTTTGATGAGTACCGGAAGAATCCAATTCGCCGAGCAAGACGGGACTTTCGTCCTGAAATTTGTCGGTGAAGTGCGCCTGACCTTGTGTTCGGCGCTGGATGCGACGATTGAGCGGATTTTCACAGCGTTGAATTTTTCGGCGATCGTGATCGATCTGACTGAAACCCGCAGCATCGATAGCACCACCCTTGGCCTGCTGGCCAAGTTGTCCATTCTGTCTCGGCAGAAGGTCGGCCTGTTGCCAACGGTCGTCACCACCCACGAAGACATCACCCGTCTGCTGCAATCCATGGGCTTTGACCAGGTGTTCAACATCGTTGATCGCCCTATCCCTTGCCCGGAATGCCTGACCGACCTGCCGTCCCAGGACCAGTCCGAGGAAGTGGTGCGGGTCAAGGTGCTGGAAGCGCACAAGATCCTGATGGGCCTGAACGAGTCCAATCGCGAAGCGTTCCATGACCTCGTGAATGCGCTGGAACGCCACTAAGCCCCAGTTGAAAGACAATCCAAATGTGGGAGGGGGCTTGCTCGCGAATGCGGCGTGTCAGTCAGCAAACTCATGACTAACCCACCGCATTCGCGAGCAAGCCCGCTCCCACACTGTGTGCTGAGTTCGGCTTGAGAACAGCGAAACACAAAAAAGGGCGGTACCCGCGAGGGTACCGCCCTTTTTGTCGTCGCTTGCCTTACAGCTTGGCAGTCAGCAACGCCTCCAGCTTCTCCTGGTCCCGAGCAAACTGACGGATGCCTTCGGCCAGCTTCTCGGTGGCCATCGCATCTTCGTTGGACTCCCAACGGAACTGCGCTTCAGTCAAATGCACCCGCGCTTCACCCGCATGGCCTGGCGACAGCTTGCGCTCCAGCTTGCCTTCATCCGCCGCCAGCTTCTCCAGCAGGTCCGGGCTGATGGTCAGGCGATCGCAACCGGCCAGTTCTTCGATCTGGCTGAGGTTGCGGAAGCTCGCACCCATCACCACGGTCTTGTAGCCATTGGCCTTGTAGTAGTTGTAGATGCGCGTCACGGACTGCACGCCCGGATCATCGGCACCGGTGTAGTCGTTGCCGTTGGCCTTCTTGTACCAGTCGTAGATACGGCCCACGAACGGCGAGATCAGGAACACGCCGACTTCCGCGCAGGCCACGGCCTGGGCGAAGGAAAACAGCAGGGTCAGGTTGGTCTGGATGCCTTCTTTTTCCAGCTTCTCTGCGGCGCGGATGCCTTCCCAGGTGGCGGCGATCTTGATCAGCACGCGGTCACGGCCTACGCCGGCCTTTTCATACAAGTCGATCAGACGGTGCGCGCGCTTGAGTACGGCGTCGGTGTCGAATGACAGGCGGGCATCCACTTCGGTGGAGATGCGCCCTGGTACCACTTTCAAGATCTCTTGACCCACTGCCACCGCAAAGCGGTCGCTGGCCAGGCCAACATCACCGTTGCAATCCTGCACGCATTCTTCCAGCAGCTTGGCATAGCCCGGGATAGAGGCAGCCTTGAGCAGCAGGGAAGGGTTGGTGGTGGCGTCTTGCGGCTTGAGCTTGGCGAGGGTGGAAAAGTCGCCGGTATCCGCTACTACGGTGGTGAACTGCTTGAGTTGTTCCAGCTTGGAAGTCATGGGCGTGCTCTGTCCTATGGGTCTGATGACATTACCCGAGCGCCTGCAGGCGCTCAAGGGCGCAAATGCGTTCGATCGTTTGCGAGGGCAACAACCTGAAAACAGCCGTTTGAATCCCCGGCCTTGGCGCTAAATAGGAGGGCAAAACGACTGACAGGTTCAACCGAATAGCCTGAGGCCAGCCTCAACCCCTGTGGCGAGGGAGCTTGCTCCCGTTGGTCTGCGCAGCAGCCCCAAAAAATCCCGGCTCCGCTAGCGCCCTTCCAACAAAGCCCCAGCCTGATCCAGCAGCGCCAAAGGGTCAGTGGCTTTATGAATATCCACCGACAACAACTGCCGAAACTTGCGCGCCCCCGGGAACCCCGTGCCCAACCCCAGCACATGGCGTGTGATGTGGTGCATCGAGCCGCCCGTCGCCAGATGCTCGGCAATATAAGGTCGCAATTGCGCCAGCGCTTCAGCCCGGCTGATCACCGGCTGCGTGCTGCCAAACAACTGCTGGTCCACCTCTGCCAGCAGATACGGATTGTGATAAGCCTCGCGGCCCAGCATCACCCCGTCAAACGCCTGCAAATGCTCATGGCACTGCTCCAGCGTCTTGATCCCGCCGTTGAGAATAATCTCCAACTCGGCAAAATCCTGCTTCAACTGCGCCGCCACGTCATAACGCAACGGTGGAATGTCGCGATTCTCCTTCGGCGACAACCCCTCCAGAATCGCAATTCGCGCATGCACGGTAAAACTGGTGCAACCCGCGTCCTTCACCTGGCCGACAAAATCACACAGCTCGGCATAACTGTCGCGGCCATTGATGCCGATACGATGCTTGACCGTCACCGGAATCGACACCGCATCGCGCATGGCTTTCACGCAGTCGGCCACTAAAGCCGGATGCGCCATCAGGATCGCGCCGATCATATTGTTCTGCACCCGGTCGCTCGGGCAGCCCACATTCAGGTTCACCTCGTCATACCCCGCCGCCTCGGCCATGCGCGCGCACGCGGCCAAATCCGCCGGCACACTGCCGCCCAACTGCAGCGCAAGCGGATGCTCGGCCTCGTTGTGGCGCAGGAAGCGGTCGTGATCGCCATGGAGGATAGCGCCGGTGGTGACCATTTCGGTGTAGAGCAGGGCGTGTTTGGACAGCAGGCGTAGGAAGAACCGGCAGTGGCGGTCGGTCCAGTCCATCATCGGGGCGACGGAGAAGCGGCGGGAGAGTGGGGCGGTTTGAAAGGACATGGGAATCTGAGTCAGCGAGGCGAATGGTGCAGTTTATCAGGGATGTATCTGGGGTGTGGGGCGGGTTCGGACTCAAGCCGGGCGATATCGACTGCAGCCTGACAAACAACCCGACCGCCTTACCCATAGGCGGCAACCTGAACCACGCCTGTCTCGCCTCCAGGTTTCATAATTCCCGATGTCTTTGCGGGCTACGATCACTCGCAAGAGGCGACGCCCGCGTCTCTGGCTCAGGGGAAACTGAAATGGTCTTGAATCTCGCTAAAGTCGTGATGATTACAAGCGCGCTGCTATTGAGTGCCTGTTCCGGTATGAGCAGCAGTACGTGTTTCTCTGAGGGGTGCCAGTCGTTTGATGGGCACAGCGCTGGCAATAACGCCACTAAAGTAAGTTTTGGCGGCAGTGCGATTGGCAGCAGCTTCAGTCAGTACAGCTCGGGCTTGCTGCACGACGATTGATTGCAAGTGGGGCCGCTGCGCAGCCCGGCGGGAGCTGGCTGCCTGCCGCAAGGACAGGGGTTAGCCGGTAACAACGGTGCCTTTGTGAAAAATTTCCCGGCGTGCGCGGCGGCTGATGTTTTCGTGTTTGCTTGCCGCGTACATCTCGTCGAAACGCGCACGATCGATGCCGTCGTATTTAGCCAGTTCCTCCAGCACCATCTGGTCGTATTCCTTCTCGATCACGAACCGAAAAACCTCGCGCCGGTAATAGAACCCGAACTGAAACGCCAGTACCTCGCTCAGGTAGTCCGTTGAACTGAGGAAGCAGTTTTCCAGGTCGATGGCCTTGGCCGTTGCGGGCTGCTTCGGGTCGATCATCACGTTGTTGGCCCAGAAGTCCATATGGACGACGCCCTTGCTGTGCAGGGAGTGCAGCAATTTGAACGAGACCTTGATCAGGCTTTGAATGTCGCGCGCCTGGTTGAGCCACTCAAGACCGCTGACGTAGCCATCGAGCATCTCGGTGAAAATGAAGAATTCCTGGATCAGGCCCAGTGCCGATTTTCTGTAGCCGAAGCCGTAGAGGCCGGCAACCGGGGCGCCGCGCTTCTGGGCGCCGAAGGTGTTGATGACTTCTTCGACCGGCCAGTCGAATGTGCCGTCACGCTTGGCGCGCCCGAAGGTGACTCTTAATTTTGGCCGGAGGCTGTCGAGCGGTTGGGATTTAGCGAACAGGTTGTTCTCCATCCCTTTCAGCGGTGCGCTGATGCGGTCTTTCATCTGATGGCGCGTGTCGATCAGGTCCTGAATCGCTTGCTGTGCACTCTCGTCGGTACGGCGTGTAGTGAAAACCGTAGCGTTGCGATGGGTCAGTGTAGAGGGAAAGTTTTGCAGCACGCTGCTGTCAGGAAAGCTCAAAACACGTCCTTGTCATGTCAGAAAAATATTACAGACATGTTACATGCTGTAGCTATTGGATCCAACCTGAACCTAACCTGAACGGAAATGAAATTATTGTCATCTGATGCGGGCTAATGGTTTTCCCGTATTGACAAAGTCTTCGCTCAGTGAGTGGCTTTGTGGGGTCTTGCGGAAGGTTGCCGCGCAGTGGGCAGCAAAAAAATGTTGTGAAAAAAGACTTGCACGGTGCAATAATGGCTCTAGGCCATTATTTTATTTTTTAAAGTGTTATTAATGAAAACAACATTTTCCGTGAAATTGTTTATCGTTTTTATTGCCGCATCCTTGGTCTGTATTGTTTATTTGTTGGCTGATGAGTTTCTATAAGTTGCATCAAGCCTGATTGTTTTGTTTGTAGCGCTGCATGAGAAACCGGCCGATCACAAATGAACTGCCTAAAATAAGTCCCAGGAAAGCGCCGAGTAATAAAAACTTTTTCGGGTTTTTGCTATTGGCGACTTTTACTTCGTCCAGCGTGTTAAAGGCCCGGACGCTATTGCCGGCGGCCAAGGCGGGCAAGTTAAGGTTGATAGCGTCCGTGTTGGCGCTGTCCAGCACTGATTTCAGCTGTGCCCTCGCCTGGTCCTCAGTTACGGCCGTCGTCGACGCGATATATATAACAGGTTCGTTATTGCCGGACTTGGGTGCCGTCTCCCTCAACGTAATGGCGTTCGCCGTCATCACGCCCATGGCGGTATAGAACATATCGTTTTGTATCGAGCTATAGAGTTTGGTTTCCAGCGGTGGCGGGCTTACCGAGGTGTTCGCGTACTGTTCTTTCACGCCGTTATATAAGCTGTAAAGCGACGACTTGGTAATGTAAGCGCTGGCGCTCCATTGTTCTGGCGCGGCTGCACTGATCGCAAACGAAATAGCTGCACCGGCAACTGTTGTGGCTATCACGGTTTTTTTGCTGGACCACAGGGCGTGGAGCAGTGGAACCAAATCTATTTCGTCATCAGCGGGGCGGGGTGTCGAGTTTGTTCTAATGCTCACGAAAAATTCCTTTCTTTGCGTTCTCGGATTGTAGAGAAAAAGCCGCAATACAGTATTTTTTATTCCTGAGCGGTTCAGCTGAGAATAATTCCTGTTTGTTGTATCGGGTAATGCTCAGTTACCTGCATATGATCACGTCGAGACTACAATCGTTCATGCGTGTCATATCGTAATGGGGCAGGTTTCTCTGCCCCCGTCATTCAATGGCCGCCCTGCATCCGTCGCGCTATCAGGTAGACGCCTAGCCCGACCAGCGCCGTCGCCGCACCGATATACCCGGTGCTCGTCCATCCCAGCCCTGCCGTAATCGCCATGCCGCCAAACCATGGGCCCAGCGCGTTAGCCAGGTTGAATGCTGCGTGGTTGGACGCTGCCGCCAGGCTCGGGGCCTCGTGGGCGATATCCATCAGGCGGATTTGCAGCGGTGCGGCCAGCGACACCATGGTGCCGACCAGACCGATACCCAGCAGCACACCCCAGAGTGATCCCGCGGCAAAGGGGAAGAACACCAATACCGCCATCGACCACACCAGGATCAAGCCCACCGCACGAAATTGCAGGCGATCAAACAGCTTGCCGCCGGCGATGTTGCCGATGATCCCGCCGACGCCAAACGCGGCGAGCCCGAACGGGATCCACTGTGGCGATACTTGGGTCACTTCCAGCATCGTCGGTGCCAGGTAGCTGAACACACAGAACATCCCGGCAAAGCCGATGGCGCCAATGGCCAGGGCCATCCACACCTGGGGCTTGGTGAACGCGCGCAGTTCCTTGCGCGGGTCGCTGCGCGGTTCATCGCGGCGGTCGGGAACGTACTGCCAGACCAGCGCGATAGTGCACAGGGCAATTGCGCTGACCAAAGCAAACGCCGAGCGCCAGCCCAGGTATTGGCCGAGAAAGGTGGCAATCGGGTTGCCCAGCAGCATGGCCAGGGTCAGCCCCATCATCACCCGGGCGACGGCGCCGGCACGTTTGTCGGTGGGCACCATGCTCGAAGCCACTACAGCCGCAATGCCGAAGTAGGCGCCATGGGGCAGGCCGCTGATAAAGCGGAAGGCCACCAGCGAGCTGAACGTCGGCGTGAACGCCGTGGCCAGGTTGCCCAGGGCATACAGGCCCATCAATAGCAGCAGCATGTGTTTGCGCAGCAGCTTGGCGCCGAGGATCGCCAGCAGCGGCGCCCCGACCATCACGCCCAGCGCGTAGGCGCTGATGGCATGGCCCACTTGCGGCTCGCTGAGGTTCAGGTTGTGGGCGATGTCGGGCATCAGGCCCATGATCGCGAATTCGCCGGTGCCGATCGCAAAAGCGCCCACGGCCATGGCCGCTTCCATTTTGGCTGCGCTGCGCGCAGGCAGTACGTGCCCGGGTGTTTGCAGGATAGTCATGGGTAGCCCTGTTGGAGTGGATAGCACGAAGGAGAGCCGCCGATGCTACGCAAGCAGCGGCGAAGGTGTCTAGAACAGCCTTTTACGCCAGAGTTCCGTGCCGGTTGTGGCCCTGTGACCCCAGGTCGCGCCTATCGGGCTTGACACTGGAGCGCTAAAACCCGCGTTTTAGCGCTGTCAATTGGCCAAACAGCGCATAACGGCCGTTTGCCGTGATATTCTGCGCGCCGTCTTGGTCTAGTCTCTCTCTGGTACGTACACCCGTATACGTCCCGGCGATTGGCTGTCGCCCAGGTAGCTGAAGCCAATAATGATAAGAAGTCAGCGCAGAAGGGACATAAAAGTGAGGTCGATATATCGGCCTTGTGTGCCCACCCTGCGGTCCTCACGTGAATGTGCAAACCCCGCGGTGCGTTGCCTGGCGCAGCGTGATTGACGGTTGCCCATGATCGGGGGCGGTAGGGCGGATGGCGTTTTATCATAGGTGCTACTGATGTTTAAAAAAGTAAACACTGCCCTGCTGGGGCTGGCTTTGTCGCTGGGGATAGCGTCCGCTCAGGCGGAAGAGGCAAAGAAAGTCGATGTGCTGCTGATCGGCGGCGGCATCATGAGTGCAACCCTGGGTGTATGGCTCAATGAGCTGCAGCCGGACTGGTCGATGGAAATGGTCGAGCGTCTCGATGGCGTGGCCGAAGAAAGCTCCAACGGTTGGAACAACGCCGGTACCGGTCACTCTGCCCTGGCTGAGTTGAACTACACCCCGGAAGACAAGAACGGCAACGTTGAGATCCCGAAAGCGGTCGAAATCAACGAAGCGTTCCAGATCTCCCGTCAGTTCTGGTCCTGGCAGGTGCAGCAGGGCGTACTGAAGAACCCACGTTCGTTCATCAACACCACACCGCACATGAGCTTCGTGTGGGGCGATGACAACATCAAGTTCCTCAAAAAACGCTACGAAGCCCTGAAGGCCAGCCCGCTGTTCGCTGGCATGCAGTACTCCGAAGACCCGGTGCAAATCGCCAAGTGGGTTCCGCTGATGATGGAAGGGCGTGACCCGAACCAGAAAATCGCGGCCACCTGGAGCCCGCTGGGTACCGACATGAACTTCGGCGAGATCACCCGCCAGTTCGTCGCTCACCTGCAGACCACGCCGAAGTTCGACCTGAAACTGTCGAGCGAAGTGCAGGACATCACCAAGAACGCCGACGGTTCGTGGCGTGTCAGCTACAAAAACCTGAAAGACGGCACCAAGACTGAAACCGACGCCAAGTTCGTCTTCATCGGCGCCGGCGGCGGTGCTCTGCACCTGCTGCAGAAGTCGGGCATTCCAGAAGCTAAGGAATACGCTGGCTTCCCGGTAGGGGGTTCGTTCCTGGTGACCGATAACCCAACGGTAGCCGAACAGCACCTGGCCAAGGCCTACGGTAAGGCTTCGGTTGGCGCACCACCGATGTCGGTTCCGCACCTGGACACCCGCGTGCTGGATGGCAAGCGCGTAATCCTGTTTGGCCCATTCGCGACCTTCTCGACCAAGTTCCTGAAGGAAGGCTCGTACCTGGACCTGCTGACCAGCACCACCACCCACAACATCTGGCCAATGACCAAAGTCGGTATTCGTGAATACCCACTGGTCGAGTACCTTGCCGGTCAACTGATGCTGTCGGACGACGACCGCTTCAAAGCCCTGCAAGAATACTTCCCGAACGCCAAGAAAGAAGACTGGCGTCTGTGGCAAGCCGGTCAGCGCGTGCAGATCATCAAGCGTGACGAAGAGCAGGGCGGCGTCCTGAAACTCGGCACCGAAGTGGTCAGCTCCGCCGACAACACCATCGCAGGTCTGTTGGGTGCATCGCCAGGCGCGTCTACCGCGGCTCCGATCATGCTGACCGTGCTGCAGAAAGTGTTCAAGGACAAGGTTGCGACCCCTGAGTGGCAGGCCAAGCTGCACCAGATCGTGCCTAGCTACGGCACCAAGCTGAACGACAGCCCAGAAGCTGTTGCCAAGGAATGGGCCTACACCGCCAACATCCTTCAGCTGCCTACACCGCCCGTGATCCCACAGGGCGCTGCTCCAAAGGCTACCGAGGCTGCCAAGCCTGCGGCTGAGCCGAGCAAGCCGGCGTCTGATCTGGCGCTGTAAGCAACACCCATAAAAAGCCCGCTGAACCGGTAACGGTCAGCGGGCTTTTTTGTGGCCGTTGTTCAGGTGCGACGATGCGTTCGCGCCACGGGAGGCAGTTCAACCCTGCGCTCGGCCGCCGCCAGCGCGGCCGTCAAGCCTGCCTGATCGAGCGGGACGCAATACGCAGGCTTGGCCCGTTCAAACCGCCAGCTTTCATCCAGCCCGCCCGCATCCACGGCATCGAATCCCAGTTCGTCGAGCAGCGTGATCACTTGCGCCTTGGCCGCTGCGTCATCTGCCGCCACCGGCAATGCTCGGCGACCCGCTGCGCCTTGGGGGCGGGCATCCTCGGTGAGGTCTGGCGCGAAGATCGCATTGAACACTTTCACCACGTGTGAGTGCGGCAAATGCTCGGCGAGCAGCCGGCTGGTGGTGGTTTCAAAGCGGTCCAGCTCTGGGATGTGCCCATCGCGCACGGGGTAGTAATTGTTGGCGTCCATCACCGTTTTACCCTCAAGCCAGTGCGCGGGTACGCTGCGGTAATGTTCCAGGGGAATCGCCACGAGTACCACATCGCCAAATCTGGCCGCCTCTTCGGAGGTGCCCACCTGCACCCCGAGTATGCCGCTCAGCACTCTGCTCATCGTCTGTGGCCCACGGGAGTTGCTCAACATCACCTCGTGCCCGGCGGCCAGCGCCAGTTGCGCCACGGCGCGCCCGATAAATCCTGCGCCTATCACACCAATCTGCATGGCCTTGTTCCTTGTAGAAGAGCGAAGCCGCTATGATGATTGGCAACCAGTTGGCGATAAATAAGCGTTTTTGCGTGGGTGTTATTACTCGGAGTGGTGAATGGTGGATCGTCTATCCAGCATGAGTGCGTTTGTGACGGCGGCTGAGTTGGGTTCCTATGCGCGCGCCGCCGAGCGCTTGAATATGTCGCCGCAGATGGTGGCTAAACATGTCACCGCGCTGGAGCAGCGCCTGGGCGCTCGTTTGCTCAACCGCACCACGCGCAGGCAAAGCCTGACGGAGTTGGGTAACGCGTATTACGAGCGTTGCAAGCACATACTGACGGAGGCCGAGGCTGCCGACTCCCTTGCGCAGGTCATGAATGACACCCCGCGTGGCAAGTTGAAAATTACCGCCCCGGTGACTTTCGGCTCATACAGCCTGATGCCGTTGATTACCGGTTTTCTGCGCGACAACCCGGATGTGGAAATCGACTTGCACCTGACCGATCGTTTCGTCGACCTGGTGGAGGAGGGCTATGAGGCGGCCTTTCGTATCGGCCCCCTGGCGACCAACGGCCTCACTGCCCGGCCGCTCGCCCCTTATCGCCTGGTGGTCTGCGCGGCGCCGGCTTATCTGGCGGCACGCGGTACGCCGCAGGCGCCGGCAGACCTCGAACACCACGAATGCCTGGGCTACGCCTTCTGGTCGCGTCCAGCGGATCGTGAATGGGTACTTTACGAAGGGGCGACCCCACACAAGGTGCAGGTCTCCAGCCGTTTGCAGATCAATGAAAGCCGCGCCTTGATGTCGGCCGCGCTGGATGGTTTTGGCATCGTCCTGGGCCCCGAAGACTTTCTGCGCACGGCGCTGGCCAAGGGCGAGCTGGTACGGGTGCTGCCGGGTTTTGATTCGCCGAGCCGGCAGATGCATCTCGTCTACACGGCTAACCGCCAGCGCACCGCCAAGCTGCGGCGTTTTGTCGACGCTGTATTGGGGCGTTTCGGCCCCTTGTAAACCATCAAATGTGGAACCCGTGCCTGACTTGCTCGTACAGGTGCAAGGCCAGCGCATTGCTGCTATCGCACAGCAGGTACAGATGGTGAACCGGCAGCGGCGGTAACGTGAAACCCGGGATTACCTGCGTCAGCCCTTTGCCCATGCGGCTTTCCTCGATCAGGCCTACTGCTACACCGCTGCGAATACAGGCTTCGACGGCTGTGGAGTTAGGGCTTTCGAGCAACACCCGGTGATAAATTCCGTGGTCTTTCAGCGTCTGCAGCGCCGCTGCGCGATACGGGCAGCCGGCGATCGGCACGGTGATGGGCAGCGCCCCATTGGCGGCGCAACTGAAATGCTCGGCCGCGACCCACAGCGGCTGCACAGGCCCCAAGCGTTCGCCTTGTGCCAACGGGTGCGCTGTAACGGTGATCGCCAAGTCCAGCCGATTTGCCATAAACAAATTCAGCAGCTCACCGCTGGTGCGCGCTTCGACTTCCAGTTCCAGCAATGGGTTGTCGGCGATCAACCGTGGCAGGAATTCCTGCATGAAAGCGGGGGCATAGGTGTCTGGCACTCCCAGGCGGATCTTGCCCTGCATGCGCTGGGGCATCAGGGAGATCAGCAGGCGGTCGTGGCTTTTGAGGAATTCAGTGGTTTCGCCCAACAATTTGGTGCCATACAGCGTCAATTCCACGCCTTGGTTGCTGCGACTGAACAGGCGTTGGCCGACCTGGTTTTCCAGCTTTTGGATTTGCGTGGTCACGGTGGACGCGCTGCGGTGCACATGCTCGGCGGCCTCATTGAACCGCCCAAAGCGCGCCACGGCGTGGAAGGTTCGCAACAGCTCGATGTTCAATTGTTTAGCCATGATTCCTGTTTTTGGGATTAGTTGTGCGTGTTATTCAAATATACAGAATCATGCGCGCCCCTTAGCCTTTCAGTCAACGAACACTGACTGGAGGCTTCATGCCGCGATCAACCTTGAAGCTGCTGCTGTTGCAGGTGGCGTTTGTGCTGTCATGGAGCTCCGGCTATATCGGCGCCAAGTTAGGCACCCAGGGCGGTGGGGCGTTTAACCTGCTGTTCTGGCGCTTCCTGTTGGTGTCGATATGCCTGGGGCTGTTTATCAATGTCAGGTTATTGAGGGTTACCTGGGCGCAGATTCGTCATTACGCCGTCATCGGCTTTTTGTCGCAGTTCCTGTACCTGAGTTGCCTCTACGTCGCTATCCAAAACGGCTTGCCGCCTGGCATTGCTGCGATCATCGCGGCCCTTCAGCCGTTGATGACGGCGGCGTTGTCCACGGGAAGCGCAGCTGAGCGCAGTGGCGGCTGGCAGTGGCTCGGGTTGATGATCAGCTTTGTCGGAGTGTCGATCGTGATTGCCGGGCAATACGCCAGCGCGGGCCAAAACGTTGGCTTGGTCATGTACCTGCTGCCATTGGCCGCGGCCTTGGGGCTGACGTTGGCAATCGTGTATGAACGCCGCACCGTACAAGACCAGAACGCCGGCCTGGCGTTGCCGCTGTTTATTCAGTCATTGCTGACCCTGGTCGGCTTTACCGGCGCGGTGATCTACACCGATACGTTGAGTATTCCCCACGACGCTGACGTGTTGATCTCAATTGTCTGGCTCACGCTGTTCTCCACCTTCGTCGCCTATTTGAGCCTGTGGATGTTGTTACGCGTAATGACGGCGACTCACGTGGCGGCGCTGGTCTATCTGGAACCACCGGTCACCTTGGTGTGGGCGGCCTTGATGTTTGGGGATGTGATCCAAGGTTCGACCTACGCCGGCATTGCGGTCGTGGTGGCCGGGCTGATTCTGCTGCGCCTGAAGCGACCGACCGTCGTGTGCGCTTCTTGAGGCCCTGGGGTTCAGCAAGCTGACAGACACCACCTGTTAAAACTTACCCAGGCCAAGCAGGAGCATGGCTGTAACAAGGGGGAATTTTTTCCGGTTTGCAGGTAGTGGGCGTCAGCGCCCGAGGGTTTTGTATGTTGCTAC